>JAFTIF010000016.1 GCA_017457045.1 Bacilli bacterium | reverse complement strand
TTTGTCCTTAGCTTTACTTGTTTTTCTCTCAGAAAATTGACGTTATTTAATTCTGTTTAGTTTTCAAATATCTATCGCTCTCGTTCAAGCGCTCATATATAATATCACGACATTTTCATAGTGTCAACACTTTTTTTGAAAATTTTTTTAACTTTTTTTTAGAAAGTTTTTTTTGTGTTTTTTTGCCCTGTTTTTGCCTCACAAAATAGCATATGAACTGACCCACAAAACCATTCCTAAAATTTGTATTATTTACTTATTATTTATTTAATATTATAATATATATGTAATACGCGCGTAAGGAAGTGATATTATGGACTTCAAAAAGATAGATCCAAACTCTAAAGAAGGAAAGAAAAAAATAGGTATTATTGCTGCTGCAATTATTGTTTTTTTATCTATAGTTGAATCTGCTGGATTAGCATTAATTCCGTTAGCAATATTTGGTGCGATAGGCTATTCAATTTATAAATCTAGTAAAAAGAAAAATGTTGATGAAAACGGATTTGACTACGATAAAAGTTACAGCAAAAGAAAAGATGTCGAAGATGGTTTGCTAGAATCACAAAGACTTGAACAAGAATACTTAAAAGGAAGAAATTATTCTTCTAATAAAGTAAATGAAAACAATCTATTCTACGATCGTAAAACTACAAATTTCGACAAATCACATGCACATGACAATATGTATCCTACTCAACCAAAAGAAACTCCTAAAACTGTTAAAAAAGTTTCTCTTACTAAAGAAGAACAATTAGTTGCTTATCAAAAAGAATTGAAAAAATTAAAAAAAGAATATAACGACTATCAAATAGGAATCTTAGAGTTTAGAGAAAAAGAAAACGAATTAAAAACAAAAATCAACACATTAAAAAAAGACATCTTAGAGAAAAACTAAGATGTCTTTTATTTTTTCTATAAAGCTAAGAATTTAACAATTAAGTACACTACGAATAATGCACACAATACATACATAATCCAGTGAACTTCTTTTCTTCTTTTTGCAGCTAGCATCATAATTGTGTAGAAGATTACTCCAAATACGATACCATCTGAAATTGAGTTACATAATAACATTAAGATCAATACTAAGAATGTTGATGCAATAGCAATTGTATCTTTCCAATCAATATTCTTAACTTGTCCGAACATCAATGTACCGACATAAATTAATGCTAATGATGTAACTGGTGAATATGAAACTTCACCAATCATAACACTACCAAACATTCCTAATGCTGGATAAATTAATAATGATAACAAGAATAAAATACCAACAACTGTAGCACTTAAACCAGTTCTTGCACCACTTGCAATACCTGTAGTTGATTCAATATATGAAGTAACAGTAGGTGTACCTAAAACAGAACCAACAACTGTACCGATTGAGTCAGCTAATAAAGCTTTTCTATCTTCGATTAAGTTACCATTTTCATCAACTAATTTTGCTTCTGTACCAACAGCAACTAATGTACCTGCTGTATCAAAGAAGTCAACAAATAGGAATGAGAAGATAACTGCATATGCTTCAGGTTTAGCTAAAACATCGAAACCAGAAACAAAAGCACCAAATCCTGTAAAGAAATCTGAGCCATCCGAAATTTGGCCACCATTTAATGTAGGCATATTAGGAACTCCACATGCGCCTAAGATAACACCTAATAAACCTGTAACTAACATTGCAATGATAACTGCAAATTTACGAGTTTTTTCGGAAATATTATGTAAAACTAATACTAAAATAACGCCAAATACTGCTAATAAAACTGTAGGATTAGCTAAGTTACCTAAAGTTGTGTATGTAGAATCATCAGGAACAACAATACCAGCATTCTTTAATCCAACATATGTAATAAAGAAACCAATACCAGCACCGATAGCATATTTTAAGTTTTTAGGTACTGCATCTAAAACGATTTTTCTTAATTTTGTTAAAGAAATAATTAAGAATAATACACCACTTACTAAAACACAAACTAAAGCTTGAGGATATGAATAACCTAATGTCAAACAAACTGTATAAGTAAAAAATGCATTAACGCCCATACCTGGAGCTAAAGCGACAGGGAAATTTGCTAATAATCCCATAATTAATGTTGCAACTGCTGCTGAAACTGCTGTAGCAAAGAACACTCCACCAACTGTAGCGCCATCAATGCCACTGCCACCTACCATGAAAGAGTTAACTGGCAAGATATAGAACATTGCCAAGAAAATAATTAATCCACCAATTAATTCACGAGTAATAGTAGATCCTCTTTCTTCAATTCTAAAGAACTTGTTTAAAAACGCTTTTACTTTTCCCATTTTTACTCCCCCATTTCTTTTAGAAAATAAAAAGCCTAGAGCAAACATTAACTCTAGGGCCGAACACAAAAAGCCTACAACAGTGTTGCAAACTAATGTATGTCAGCCGTAGTATCGCCATTTAAGGCGGCGATGTAGAAACTCCCGAACCATATCTTCGGTATTATACGACTTCTACACGATTAGTATATCTTATGATAAGATAATTTTCAACAGCAAAATAAAAAAAAGATAGTATATAATACTATCTCTTTCTATTCTTATTTTTTAAAAGTTTATTTATTTTCTTTTTCAGGTTTTAATAATGTATTTAATACAATACCTAAGATCATAGCAACTGCTGTTGATGTGATTTGGATTGTTGGTGCTAATGGATTTCCGAATTTAAATGTTAAGCCACCGATACCTGCAACTAAGATTGCTGATGCGATAAAGATGTTTCTTGTTTCATTGAAATCAACTTTTTCATTAATTAACATTTTAACACCACTTGATGCGATGAAACCATATAATACAACACTTACACCACCTGTAACACATGCAGGGATTGTTTGTAATAATGCTGTGAATGGTGTGAATAAACCAAATACAATCATCATGATTGCTGCTAATTTTAATACGTTTACTGAAGCAACTTTTGTTGTACCAACAACTGCTACAGATTCACCATATGTTGTGTTTGCTGCACCACATAATGCGCCAGAGATTGCTGTTGCAACACCGTCACCGATTAATGTTCTTGTCATACCAGGTTCATCACCTAATAAATCTCTACCGATAATGTTTCCTAAGTTTTTGTGGTCACCTGTGTGTTCACAGATTGTTACAAAGCTTACTGGAATGAATAATAATGCTACTTGACCAATTTGTGCCCAGTCAAATTTAGCGATTTGTTCGAATCTTAAGAAGATGAATGATTCATCGCCATTTGGAACGAACATTTTGTAGTTAAAGATTGAGCTGAAGTCAAAGTTTGTGAAGATGTTTACTAATGGTTGGAAGTTAACTACTGCGAAGTAATCATTTCCACCAATGATTGAACCAAATACTGTAAATAATACTGCTGCTACATAGCCTGATCCCATACCTAATACGAATGGAATTAAGCCTAACATATTTTTTCTTCCGTAGTGTGCTGCGAAAGCTGTTACGAATAATGCGATTAAACCGCAAAGAATGTGAATTAAGTTGTAGTATTCTGCACCACCATTAACGTTTGTTAAGTTATTGATTGCACTTCCTGCTAATGATAAGCCAATTACCATGATAACTGGGCCTGCTACTACTGGAGGTAAAATTTTGTTTAACCATCCTGTACCGAATTTTCTAATTACTAATGCTACTGCTACGTAGATGATACCTACCATAATCATACCTAACATTAATGCTAAGTAGTTATATCCACCAGCGTTGCCTACCATTGCAACACCGATTGCTGAACACATTGGAGCAATGTAAGCAAATGATGAGCTTAAGAATACTGGAGATTTGTGTTTTGTTACAAATAAATAGAATAATGTACCAATACCTGCTGATACCATTGTAGCTGCGATTGGCATACCTGGTACTAATAATGGTACTGTGATTGTTGCTACTAATACAGCTAAAACGTGTTGAATAGCGAACAAGAACCATTGTGAAATCTTTTTAGGATTTTCATGGATGTCTAAGACTAAATGTTTTTCTGCCATAACTTTTTCCTCCTTTGGGCATAAAAAAAGAGATTAAGAATAATCTCTAAAAATAAATAACTTTTTTTAATAATTTTGAGAAAGCGAAAAATGAAATAGAAACAATTGATAAAGCAACAAAAATAGAGATTAAAGAATCGCTTACGCTTGGTAAGCTTGTTAAGGAAATAAATTGTGATAATTTAACTAATCCTAACATATTCAATTCCCCCGATTTTGTTGGAAACTAATTCACTTCCGAAAAACTTTCCGTGGTCTATTATATATAATCTTTTCTATATATGCAAGAACTTTTTTTATATTTTTCGACAAAAAAATCTTACCCATTTGGATAAGATTAAAACTTATAAGTGTATTTATCTTTTTTTGCTGCTCTTTTAGTTAAAACTGCATCTTCAATTAATAAAGTTCCAACTAATACAACTGCAGAACAACCAATAAACCAATAGCTCCATACTACGATATCAAAATCATAGTGTTCTTTAACAATTAATCTTTCTAAATCAAGAATTAAATCCCAACCAAATGTAGCTCCAGCAGCAAATACTACTCCAACTACGATGATAACTGATAATAAAATATATAATACTAATAAAGCAATACAAGGTCTTTTGTTTTGTTTCATCTTAATCACTCCTTAATAAGTCTCTATGCATTTTATTATTATATAGATTTTATCTTCCTTTTGCAAGAAGAAAAGCAACTGTTATAATTTATTAATCTTTATTTTATAAAATATTTATAGTTTTTATATATAATAAATGGTAAAATACATACGAAGGTGAAACAAATGAGCGATAAAAATAGTGTTTTGAAAAAAGCGTTAGAAAGCAATTTCAATTTTTTAAATAGCGCAGAAAATCTATTAAATAAATATTATAAAGAAAACTCATCATTCGATAAGTCTATTTTTGTCTGCTTAAAAGGATTTATAGATAATAGTAGAAACTATATTTATTCTGTATATGAAGATATAGCAGGAAATAATAATAGTCAAAATATAATTTATGCAAAATCTAACTCCAACCGTGCTCTTATTAGAAACTGTCTTGAAGCAACTATTCTTTTATATATTTTCTTTCAACACCCAGAATATTGCGATAAATATTTAGAAACATTCGAAAGCGATCTTAAAAGAATTAATAATCTATATGCAAATATAAAAACTGATGATAAATACTTAAAACGTTTTGCATGGCTTCCAAGAAGGAAAGGAAAACGTATTAATAACTTAAACGATCTTCTTGCTTATGTCGAATTTGAAGATGATAATCAAAAGTTGTTTTACCAAATTCTAATAAGAAATTTCGATACTTTTATACATCCATCATTTAATTTTTCACAAAATATTGAAAACAAAAACATCTTAGATGATACACTAATCCATACTTTATATGCTAAAGAAGGAATAATGTATCAATTACATGAATGTTTCTTTACTTTCTATGCAGATTACTTCAAGGATATTATTCCTCAAGAAGAGATGGAAAGCTTAAAAAACCTCATTTCTACCTCTTCAGAAACAAATAATTTAGAGATTCATTTCTTTAAAAGATTAAAGCAATATCCAAATGAAATTCATACAATGTCTTATGTTGTTGCATTACTTCCTAATTTCATCTTACCTTACAATGATTTTGTATGGAAAAGAAAAAATGTAGGATATCTACTTCAAGACTTATGTATTCACTATGATGATTTATTGAAAAGCTACTTCAATAATAATCACACTCTTTTCTTTACAGAAGCAAGACACGTATTTGAATCTTTAAGTTTACTCAACATTCTTTTACAAGAAAATGAAAAACGTAATTATATTTTCCATATTCACCAAGATATCAAAGGTTTTGAATCAAAAAACACTACATATACTATGCTCGGTAGTGAAGAATATCTCGAAAAGAAAGAGCAACTAGAAATCGAATATGAAGAACATATTAAAGAAATTGAAAAATATTATCTTGAAGATTTCAACCAAACAGTTGAAAGAGCAAAAATATTAAGGTTAAATGGATGGTCTTTATTTTTAAAAAATCAAAAGAATGACTTTGTCCCTAATGCACCCGATTTTATTCGTTTCTTAATTAAAGATCATTTCGATAAAGAAGAAATTGAAAACTTTGTATTAGGTTTATTTGAAGAAAGTAATGCATTTATGCATATTACTCCTTATGCTTTATATGTTACTTCCGATAATAAATCTTCATATACTATTAAAATAATCAACTCTATTCTCTCTACGATTATCTTTGGCATAATCAAAATATTTAGATTAGATGAAATTTTGGATGAAAAAGTTTTAAATACAATTAAAAAAGGATTCTTTGGAGCATCCCAAGATTTATATAAATATATTAATCATCCCAATAAGAACTCCTAATACTCCTCCAATATAGGTGATAGCATTTAATTCTTTCTTGGTTATATTTAAGATAATTGTTTCAAGTTCTTTAACATCTAACTCTTGAATACGATCATTAATTACCCTTTCAAAATCCACTATTTGAAGGATTTTATCAACGCTATTATCTACAAGCACTTCATAAACTTTAATGAGGTGCTTTTTAATTTCTACAATTTGCTCTTCATACGTCAAACAAATATCTTTTGATGAATTCGATAAGAATTTTCTTATTTCTTTTTCAAAAATTATTTCAAGTTCCTTTTCTCCATTTTCTAAAACATAATCTCTGATTTTTTCTTGAATTATATTTTCTAAACTAGAAGATAATTTATCATTAATAAGAAAAGAGATTGTTTTTCCAAAAACCGTGTCATTATTAATTGTTATACTTTTAATAAGTTGAGAAGCAATTTTCTTACTCATATTGTAGTCTATAAATCTATTAATGATTTCTTTTGAAACTATTTTATTAATTTTTGAGATTTGATTTTCCAAATCAGTTTCTTTTATATGAATAGATATAATTTCGTGAAAAGATTTTTCATTATTTTTCAATTTTAAAAAAGCATCATCTAGAAGATTACTGATTTTTTTCTTCATATCAAAGCTTATTAGATATTTAGACAAAATTTCTTTATTCAAAAATTCCTTAGAAATAGTTTGAGACAAAGATTTTGAAATTCTTTCTTTTTCTTTAGGAATAAGACCCGGGGTAAAAGGAATTCCAACTCCAAATATTTTAATTTTTTTATATGGCCTAAAAAGCATTTTTATTGCTAGATAATTTGTAAACCATCCTATAAATCCTCCTACTAATAAAGGAAAAATATATTCCATGAAGAAGTTCATTCTATCACCCATAATTAGTTTATGAAAGAAAAAATCTTTTGAAACATAAATTTACTCCTTAATAATTTTGTGATAGAATACTTTTATGTATTAAGGAGAATATAAAAATGGGACTAAAAGAAACTAAAATAACTTTTAAAAATGAAGTTGGAACATTTTTTATTATCTTAATTGGAACATTTGTATTTTCCTATCTAATATTTATTGCATTCGATAAAACAAAAACACTTCCAAATTATATAGATATGTATTATGGATTTGGGTTTGGTTGTGCAGCAGGTTTTATATTTATGCTTTCATTTGCAGTCGCAGGCGGAATGGAAAACTCATTTTTTGTAGAACTTGAACGCTGGATAGAATTTTTCAAAGACTTAAGAATATCTTTTAAATTTGCAACAAGAAACTTCTTTGATCACATTAAAGAAGAAGGATTCGCTTTTTGGCTCTATATCCTTCTTATGGTAGCTCAAGTAGGAGTTGCATATTATTGTTTTTCTAATTTAATAGAAATTTATTTATAATCAATTTAAAAGCAGATGCTTCATTATTGCATCTGCTTTTTATTTTTCTACTCTTGAATTATTGGTATATATACTTATAAACGCACAAATTGCGAGTACACAATTCGCAGGATAATATAAATGCAAGCACAAAAATCTTGTAAATCCATCTATCCCCGCAAACTTATAAAATAACAAAAATAAATCAGATAAATAAAATAAAAGTGCTCCTATTAATAAAGAATATTTTAAAGGATTATTTAACGTAGATAAACAGTTAGAAAAAGCTTTTCCTAACATAATAGAAATAATAATTCCATATGCAAAAATAACAACTTTCATTCCTTTAAAATCGAAACTTGGATATAGAGTTAACAATAATATAACTACTACAATTAATACTCCTATTATAGGAATGTCTTTCCAATTAAACTTATTTAAAACATAAAACGCAACTAGAAATAATACATGTCCTATTCCAAATACTATTGCACCATTTGCAAAATTAATTTCTAACACTATATCTCCTGCACAAGCAAATATTTGAGCAGCAAGTAACATCCAAACAAAAATGTTTTTTCTTTTGTTAAACCATATGTTTCCTAGAATAATATTTACTAAACATTGAATAACAAAAAGAACACTTCCAATTGTTTTCGCAACCGCAATTTTATTATAAAATAAGTTTCCACATATAATAACTATAATCGAAAAAACTATATTTATTATCAATACTTTTTTCATTTTTGGATTTTCTAATAATTTCATAACTTTTCTCCTAAAACTAAACGCCTAAATTAATAGGCGTTTTATCATTATTCTTCAATAACTACTTGATTAGCTTTTCTTCTTTCTTCTAATTCTTTCATCATTTTTTCATAGAATTCTTCATTCACAATATACTTTTTATTTTGAATATAATAGCTTAGAATTGCGATAATAATTGGAACAATTGTAACCATAATTCTCAATATGATTCTTGTTGGAAGATTATCACTTTTCTTATAAACATCAGTACCTAAATTAACATCTATTTTATTGCCATTTTTATCTGTATATGAGAATACAAATGAAGCTTCATATTGATATCCATCTGCAAAATATGTTTCTTCTTCGATATCTTTAATTTGAATAGCATCAACAATTTCTCCATCTTGTTTTTTCAAGATATACATATCGCGATATACATCTAAGAATTCAGCTTTAGTTTGGACTCTAACTACAACATGTTCTGCACCCAAATCATTAATTCTTTCATTTAATTCATCAATTTTATTTTCGTATGCATCGCTTCCTTCTTCATATTGAGAAATTTCAATTGCATAATCTTTAATTGTGTCAACATAGATTTTCATATCATTCAATGATTCAGCATTTACTTCTTCACAAACTTTATCATTGAATAAATTTCTTTGTGTTTCTAAATTCGAAACATCTTGAGATAAAATATATAAGCCTGAACAAATAAGAATTAATGTAGTTAATAATGATTTAGCAGCACTACTAAATTTAACAATTAATGGTCTAACAGCACTTACGATTGCTTCATTTCTTTCACCTGTTAAATATTCATTATATTCAACACAGTTTGTCATATTAATTAATGTAGAAATATAGAAATATGTTCCACCAATACTATTTAATAAGAAACCTATACTTAATGTCCAAGGGTTAAATGGTAACCAATCTGTCCAACCTAGGATTAGGATTGATGAATAACCAATTGTCATTAAGATAACAGCAAACTTTTGAACTTTATTTCTTGTCCAGTTCTTTGTAATCTTTGGATATAATGCTTGGAAGATCATACCTACCATACCTAATCCCATAGATACCGCAGCAAATGTTCCATCATATCCGTATTCTAAATAATATAAGTTATATATTAATGCACCTAAGATACCACTACCAATATCATAAATTAAATATCCTAAAGACATTATTAGTAATTGTTTGTTTCCTATAATAATTTTAAATGTTTTCTTTAAAGATCCTTCTTCAGGTTTAGGTGAATCATCTCTTGGACCTTCTTTAACTTTAAAACAAACCATAGCTTGGAATCCAATCATCGCAACACAAGCAACAATTGAATAAATAGTATAAGCAGTTAAAATATTACCTGGAGAGAATAAACCAACAAATAATGCAATCGCACCACTTCCAATACCAGCAAAGAAAATTGTTAATGATGTTAATTGATTTCTTCTTTCTTTAGTTCTAGAAAGTGAAGGAATTGCTCCCCAATAACCAATATCGTTCATTGTAAATGCTGCTTCCCATAACAAATAAATAACAGTCATTAATCCAACATAGATCCAACCATAAATATCTTGTGTTCCAAATGGTCTTAAGTTAAACATTAATAATAAAATTACGCCTGTTAAGACTGCTCCTAATAAAATCCAAGGTTTAAACTTACCCCATTTGAAATGAGCAGCATCAATAATTGTTCCCATTAATGGGTCATTAATACCATCCCAAATTCTACCTAATACCCCAATTAAGATAGATAAAGTTGCAAATTGAGCAACTGATAAAGTTAACCCAAATTGAACATACATAAAGAAATAACCAGAGACTAAAGCATAAACCATGTCTCTTCCGATACCACCAGTCGCAAAGAACCACTTATTGCGATTAAACTCTTTTTCTTCTTGAGCGGCAGCATCTAATATTATATTATCTTTTTTCATAATAGTGCCTCCATAATCCTTATAATATAAGTATACATTAAAATCATTCACAAAAAAAGGAAGTATTTTTTATACTTCCTATTTTATTCTTAATCAAACATAACTCTAGGATTCATTTGTTTTGGAGTTTTCCAATCTAGATTATATTTCTCTAAATATATTTTTTGCATTAAATCCCATCTTTGATATGGAATATGCAAATCACCAACTTTATCTATTTCTTCTTCGACTTTTCTCATAACAAAAACATAATTATCAATAAATGTTGGATTTAATTCAGCCTCACATACTTTTAAAGGCCTAAAGTTAATGCCGGAAATAACAATATCTGAAAATTCTTTGTATTCTTGCTTTATCTTTTCTATATCAAAAGAAACTTTCATTTCTACTGGGAAATATGCATTAGCTTTGTAATACTTCATCAAGGCGTAAGCAGATGACTCTAAGTTATTATTTTTCTTTGCCATCTCACTTGCATTTAAATAATATTTCATCGCTTTTGGACGATTATAAATTTGCATATAATAATCCGCAACATCAGAATTTATGTTAACTAATTTATTATAATCAAATTGATTTTCGTCCACTTTCAATAATGATTCTGCCAACTGATTAACAACATAGAAATATTCAAAATAAAATCTTGATTTAGCATGAATTTTCATTAAAAGCCATAATATTTCGATTATTTCTTCCTCTTTTAAATTTAGTTCGATTCTAAAAATCTCTATATGCCTATCTCCAACCAAAGATAATAAATTCATTATTTTATCAAAAGGAATATAATCATAAGAAGAGTGTTCAATAGCTAATTGATATAAATAATTCGATAAATATTTATACTCTTCACTATCTAATTTATTTCTTTTAATAATAGCATCTATTAGCTTATTATGTTCTTCAAAATACACATCAATATCATTAATTAATTCTTCAATAACATTCTTAAAAGGTAAAGCAATTTTAATTTCTTCAATTAGAAAATCTACCTTATTTTCAGCATCTTTTTCAAATTTTTCTTTATCATTAATTCTATGCAAAATCATTTTCAAATGATTTTGAATTTCATAGTAAGTTGTTTTATTCTTGACTAGATGCTCTACTACTTTTATATTGTTTTCAATCTTATCTTCATTATCAATAAAATCAACTAAATGAGGATAAAAGTGTTTTTTTTCATTTACTAATGAAATAAATAATTCTTCCCTATCAATTCTAAAGTCTTCATTTCTTCCACTAGTTTCGTTTTTATAAGCAACACAAAATCTATCATTTTCTTTTAATGTAATCATTGTTTTGTCAATCTCAAGATTAACTGAATCCTCATTTAATTTTACTATTTTAATTTCATAACCAAATGGATTAATAGTACTTCCTTCTTCTAATTTATAAGTTCTATCTATGTATCCCGATCCGTTTGCATCTTCAAAATAGGAAGTGTTTTTTTGATAACTGCCTTTAGCATGTAGCACGAAATTATTTTTTAATTCACTCATAATATCACCTTTATTTTTTTAATGATTTGGCCAACTTGTAAAACTTATTAGCTGTTTTTTTATCTTCAACTTCTCTTTCGTAATATAAACCTAAATAATAAGCTGCGGTATCTTTTTCGTTACATATTTCAGATGAACATAATTCAGTTAATTTATCTACCAACTCTTTTTCGTTGTCTATATCTTTAATAAACTTATTAATTAAAACACCTATTGCTATTACATCATTCTTATTTGCTTCCTTTTGAAGTGTAGCAACAATTTCTTCACAATGATATCGAACATAAGTGTCATATTCACATTCATACGGATCATATTCTGAATACTCTTCAGAATAAACTGGTTGATTTTTCTTTGAAACTCCATTCATCATATCGTAATATTTTGCAAGTTTCTCCATTTCTTCTAGATTACTATTATATCTTCTATCTTCAAGCACATATTTAACTTGTTTTGACATGCATCTTCTCAATTCTTCATTAGAATTGTCACCTTTTGATAAAGGAATGTGAATATATCTTTCCACTGTATCTTCTATTCCATGTTGCTCTGCTAAAATCATCTTTTTGCAATTATCGACAACAATGTCTCTACCTTCTTTTTCTTTCAAGCATCTTTCTAAGCCTTCTTTGCAAGGAAAAATTGCAGAGTCATATAGATAAATTTCAATTGCCTTGTCGATATTTTTTTCTACGCCATATCCTTTTTCATAACATAATGCTAGCAAGTAGCTATTTTTATCTTCTTTTGAATTAGATAATAATTTAAAAGCTAAGTCATATTCACCATTTTCAATTAAATAATTCGCAAATGAACTAACTCTTTCATTGTTTTTAGATATCTTATCCATAATTTCTTCAAAAAAAGTATCGTATGATATCCATTCTATTTCCAACTCAGCCCATTCATTTTCTCCACCAGTAGCATAATTATGATACATATAATTACCTTCAAGTGCAAATTTCTTATTTTTTGTTATTTTATAATACTTAGTTACACTTTCATTATCATAGCAAAACGATTTCGGATAAATATATCTATTATAGGTATATGAAATATTAATACTATCTTCATTTATCGACTCTATTTTTACTAATTCCTTTGGACAATAACTTAAAGATAATGTTTGTCCCTTTTTATCATTAAAAATTTGATAATACTCATACTCTACAAGTTTTCCATTATCACCTATACTAATGTAACCGTATTTACTTTTAAATACAATTTTCATAAATAATCCTCCTTGTCTTATTTATTAAATAAAACAAATTTATACTATATCTAGATTAACTCCTTGCATATAGCCTTCTTCACCGTCTTCGTAAATATTCATATACTTACCAATATATGTATCATTTACAACAAACCCATATTTTTTAGTTTCATACGATTTGAACTCAATGTCGAGAGAATAACAATAGCCAAACATTTTACCATTAATCCAAACGCATTCGTCCCAACCACAAGATTCGCCTTCAAAATAATTATTTCTTCTCCCTACACCGTATTCTAAACCATTCAATGTTTCACCAACATATACAGTCTTAAATGTTTCCTTCTCATAAGAAGTAAATTCACTAATAGGATTTATAATCATTTCTCTATAATTAGGAAAACCAAATGCTGTATAAAAGATTTCTAAAGCCTTTATAGCATCCTCTTTTGTTAAGCCATCACTCATCAAATCATCTAAAACTTTCACTTCATATTCTTTGTAAGAATATACATCGTGAATTAGTGTTAATAAACTATCTCTAGCTTTTCCATACATTAATTTTTCAAATAAAGGAAGTTCATTTGTTTCACCCACTAAATTACAAAGTTGAGTAAAACCTTTTTCTTTATTAAATAAGTCTATAAATCCATGTTCTTTTTCACATAGTTTTCTTATTGCCACTACAATTTCTTTCATAGTTAAATTATCCTCCTAGTGAAGCTATTTTCTTTTATGTCTATTACCTAATCCATCACCATAGATATACTCGCCCTTGAGCTTGTTATCTACATAAACACCTTCTAAATAATCACCAGTTTGACCAATATAATAAACGCCTTTTCCTTGTTTAACATGTCCCATCATTTCACCTTCAAAGACATCAGCTCCCGGATTATCATTAGTAGGCAGTCTGCAGAAAATCTTTTTAGTGTCATCTATTTCGTCATTCACAAATGTTCCAGAAACATAGTACCCACCAGTAAAGAATTGAGTTCCTTTTCCATGATAAGATGCGCCTAAAAATTCACCTACATATAGCAATTTGCCTTTAGAATCATATTTTGATCCTTCTACAAGTTGACCATTTACAAATTTACCTACTATTTCACCAGTTGGAGTTTTAATGTGTCCTTTACCATGCATTTGTTTATTTGACCAGCCACCTGCATAATAATATCCATCTCCCATATCAACATATTTTCCATCCCATGGGAAATCAGGTTTTTCATCGCCAAAATATTTATAGTATTGCATAATACTAATATGTGAATGCATAAGGTTTTTCCTCATAAATTCAAAAGGTTCTTTAAAACGTAACTTATCATGTTCATATATTCTATACTCAATTAAAGTTTCAGGTTTCTTTCTAAGATCAAATAGTTCAAATACTCCTTCAAATAAATCGTCAACAGCTTGACCTACAAAAGCATGGGTTTTTTCCTTAGTTTTTTTATCTATAACATATTGAATTATTTTTCCTTGTAACTTATCATCAACATAAGTTCCGTGAGTTTCATTACCTTTCTTACCATAGTAAATACCTTCACCATTTCTTAATCCATTTTTAAAGGTGCACTCGCACTTTTCTCCATTTGCATAATAGAAAACTCCTTTACCTTGAAATTTTCCATCTTTAAATTTACCTTTATAAACATCGCCATTATCAAAAGTTAATTTACCTTTTCCATTAGGTTTATCCCAAACAATTTCTCCATTATATTCACCATAATCAAATATAATCGAACCAGTTCTAGTAGAACTATTCTTTTTAATAAAAATATCAAACATCTTTTGGAATACATCTAAAGTTTCTTTATCTGCAAATCCTTTTGCTTTATTAAAGATTTCTTTTGCTTCCTTCATTTGTTTTTCAGAAGAAGAGCTTCCTCTCCAAGTATTAAGTTCCGAAAAAGATATCAAACAATTGATAAATCCATATTCTTCTGGATAATTTTCACTAGAAATATATCCTACGAGCCAATCTAATTCCCTTCTTACCTCCGCAGATGACAATTTTTCTAATGAACCTAATTCTCTTTCGCCATTAACATATTGCTTTATTTGAGGAAATAAATATTCCTTAATTTTTTGACAACGATAAAAATATCCTTCTTGATAAAAGATATAGCAATATGCTTTTAAAGTTTTTAATTCTTCTTGGTCAAATTGTTCAAACATTTGAGGATACTTAGAAAAATATTTGATTAATCTAGCACTGTTTTTTTCCCTTTTTTTATAATGACTATCGAAAACATCTATTCTTATATCCTTTAATGATTTATATTTTTTTCTAAAACACATAATATTTCCTCCTTATATTATTCAAAATATTCTTCAAAATATTCTATTACATCATCTTGGCTATCTTCAATTCTTGAATCATAGAACATTTTATCAGTTAATAATTCCTTAAACTCTAAAAATGTTTCATCACTTAAATCAAGCATATTATTTATATCGATAAAACAATTTATTAGTTTATATGGATTGATATAATAGTAATCTATATTTTTTAATATTCGTTTGAATCTATTTATACCAAATTCCCATATATTTGTTTTTGCTGATTTTATTAAGAATTGACTTATTCCTATTATATATTCTATATCCTCTTCACCATGTTCAATTAAGGCATAACTAAACACAAATGACATTGAAGGTAATATATCGTTTAATGCTACATAGTAATTATTAGCATTACTTAATATCTTATTAGTTAATTCAAAATACTCTTGATAGTAGTTTTGAAGTTTTTCAATTTCACTTTTTTCTTCATAAACCGTTATAAATATATCTGATAAATAATATAATCCTTCATTAATTTTCATATATGAGCATTCTTCATTTAAATATTTATTTACTACTTCTTTTATTATCTCAAAAGCATAACAAGCATATTTTTCTGAAGCTTCTAAATCTCCTGATAACAAATAAATATATGCTAATTGAACTAAAAATAGAAAATATGTTGTATTGTTTCTTACAATAAAATTTCTATCGTCAAGGCTATCTTTATACTTACTCAAGGCTTTTAAAAATTCCTGATTGCTAGTCATACCCTCTTGTATGTCTTTTAATACTTTTATTAAAGAAGGCATCATATTTACAAACATTTCATTTGATTTTCCATCATTGTAAGTTCTATCTTTGAATAAAGTAAAGAAAATATTAAACATATTTTCAGTCATGATACGATTATTCAACACATCTTTTTTATCAAAGTCAAAACCATTTTTGAAACGCTCTTTTAACCATTCGATAATACTACTATCTACTTCATCAAAAGAGTTTTCAATTTGATTAGAAGATATATATATTAGCACATAATCCAATAGATTGTTGATTGCTTTGTGGTTAATAAGTTCTTGATGATTATAGATATGATTTAAAAATTCACCAATCATCTTACAACCTAATTCGTATAAATCCTTATCATTATTATAGAATGGATAAAGTAAATAATCAGAAATAGCAATTTTGCTATTTAAGTTAATTCCATCGGCTATTTTATCTAATAAACTAAAGATTATATCTAAACAAAATCTATAATCTTTTTTCATGATTTTTATATATTTTTTGTAAAAGGAAATATATAAATTATTCAAATTTTCTTTATTAGTTTCTTCTTTATCATATAAAGAAGAAATATTAACTAAAGAATCTATAAATCTATCTTTATCTTTTATTTCGACAATATAACTAGGATATGCCCATCTATAGAATTTAGAATTATAATCAAATGATTCTAAGAACACTAATATCTCTTCATCTAAATTTGGCAAGTGCTCATTTTTAAATCTTTTAGCCTCTTCTTTAATTATTTGATTAGAAAAACTATAAAAACTATCTTCACGTTGAATTAAAGTTGGATAAAGCTTTGTAAATAAGATGAAGTCACTTTCTTCATAAGGAATGCTATGATACTTTAAAAAGGTTCCTATTTGTCCAACACTAAATTCTGATTTATATGATAAAAGTGAAATAAAGTAAGGTACCGATATAGGATTAATTCTTTGACATAATTCACTAAATAACTCACCAATAATACCATTTAAATCATCACCATAATTATCTACAATTGAAAGCATATATTTTTCAATAGCTTCCATTCCATCACCTAGTTTTCGAATATTTTTAAAATCATATTCATCAAACATACATAATCTATCAACGACTAATGACATATATAAAAGATTATCTGATGCTTCTTTTTTTAAGATTTTATTAACAACTTTCTTAGATAACTCTTTTTTCTTTCTTTCGACCATCGAAAGAAGAATTTTTCTTTTATCCTTAGTTTCATAAATCGGTTCCAACTCTTCAGAAGCAGCTAAAAAATAGTATGGAATAGGCTTAGATTCATCTAATAAACCACGATAGCCAAAATGGAAATGAATATATTCAAAATATTTCTTATCCATTGGTTGAAGAGCTTCGATTCTTAATAGTAATTCCAAAAAATTAGTATTCGTAGAATAAACAAAAATATAAATGTCTTTTCCCAATTCTTCATATCTATTTAGTAAAGATAACAAATATGAAATATCTCGACTTCTTGAGTGTTCTAACTTTAGAAGTTGCTCAAATTTGTATATTAATAATGCTGAAATATCTAGATCAGTTTCACCTTCTAAAACAAGTGGAATTGCTACATTATCTTCTGCTTCTAAATAATTTTTATAAGCTAAAGATAGTTGAGTTCTTACTCCTTTTCCTTCTTCTCCATATATTATCTTTAAAACAGGATTATTTGTGTAAGTATATGTATATCCAACATTAGACTCAAACTCATTATCTTTATACCCTACATATGATAAATCATCTAAATTTGCTTTGTTTTTAGCATAACTTTTCAAATAATTATCACTATTTCTATAAAACCTATCTTCATATGGAATAGCTTCTTCTTTTTCAATATCAATTTGGAATATCCTTAATAAATCAGAATAAACCATTTCGTTTAATTTATCAAAACCAGTTAATACTCTATTATTTTCATCAAATTCAACTTGATAATGACGGATGTAATTTGGATAAAGTTCTTCAATTTTAGCTTTTAATTTATTGATTTTTTCTTTGTGAATATCTGATTCAACACAATAGATTTTCTTCTCTTCTTCGTTCATTTTTGATGTATCAAATTCATCTCTAAAATAGAAAAGGATTCTTCCTTCAAAATCAGGATGAAGAAGAGCGCCATATTCTATTTCTAATTCTGTAACTGACCCATCATAGTTAGGTAAATCAATTTCTTTTTGTCGGCATATCTCTTCTAAAAATCTTTTTTCAGGAATCCAACCATATCTTTCACCAATAAAAACTATCATATATGGTCTACAATCATCGATTCTATCAAGACATAATGAAAGTACTTTCCTTGAACTATCTTCTTCGGAAAGCCCTTTTGTATTTACACCCCATCTTAAATCAGCGAATTCTAACTCTTCGCCATATTTTTCTAATTCAGCGTCGATAAGAGGAAGCACTCTATTGTGCATTTGGTCTCTTTCTGACTGCATGTCTTTAAAAGTAGAAGAAATAAACACTAATCTCATAACATTCACTTCCTTTTTATGAGTACTCTAAATGTATAACGACTTCATTAAACTTTTTGTTTTCATTCTTATAAAAGAAATAAATATATCCATCCATATAACTAAAGAAATCTAAATCATCAGTGTCTAATGGATCATATTGCAAAAGTAATTCTTTTGGCTCATCTTGATAATTCCAATCAGATGGGACTCCGAGCAGTTTAATACCCGTGTAACTATCATCTATTTCAAAAAATTCAATAGCATAATCATCATTTAATCCTTCAGAAATTGGAGATTCGGCATTAAAATCATCAATCGCAATTTCAACTTCTTGATTAGAATAGATGACAACTGCTTCTTTATGAGAATATGGAGTTTCATCTTCTGTTTCCATAAAGAAATATAGGTATCCTTCATGAGGTAATTTATTATCTTTATCAAAAGGAACAATATCTTTTAAATTAATTTGCGCAATAAAAACAGCATCTGGAGATAAAGTTTCTGCTACTCCTTTTGGTAAAGTTGGAATACCAAAAAACTTACTGATACTCAGATCATGTTCACTGCACACTTTTTTTAATCTTATTCCTATTGCCATATTTGTACTTTATAAATAAAACATTAATTTTTATTTATATATCCTCTCTTTTTATAATAACATAGATAGTTATATTTTAAAAGGGCAAGCAATTTTGCCTACCCTTAATTACATTATTTCATTTTCTAAGTATTTATAAAAAGCTTTTAACCCTTTCATAATATCATCATAAGTTTCATTAAAATCACCTGTATACCAAGGGTCTGCAATACTTCTATTTAATCCTGCATATTCTAGTAAAAGCTTAACTTTTTCATATCCTTTATACCCTCTTAACCACCTTAAATTATTAAGATCCATTGCGATGATATAATCAAATTTTTCAAAGTCTTCTTGTCTTATTTGACGAGCTCTTTTATTAGAACAATCGATGCCTAAACTACTTAAAATTCTTCTTGTTCCATAATGAACAGAATTACCTATTTCTTCAGTTGATGTAGCGCAAGATTCTATGAAAAATTCAGTACTTTTTCCCATTTTAGAAACATAATCTTTAAACAAGAATTCTGCCATAGGGCTACGACAAATATTACCATGACAAACGAATAAAACTTTAATCATAATTATAAACCTTTCATATAGTTTTCAATTTCTTTTTTATGATCACCATAGACAATTACATGATGGTTTCCATAAGGTCTATTTAAGAAATATTCAATATTTTCATCAACGCTTATTTCAATTTGAGTTCTGCATAAATTTGATTCATATAAGTTACGAATTATTTTACCTGTTGAAACATAATAGTCTTTTAGGTTTCTGCTTAGTTTAAAGATTGTAATTGTTTCTTCTTTTAGTTCACCTTTAACAGCTACACCAATTCCTGATTCGAAATGTGTATCTAAAGAATATGACTCAACCAT
Source organism: Bacilli bacterium (assembly GCA_017457045.1). The sequence continues at coordinate 81,043 of JAFTIF010000016.1, read as the reverse complement.
ATTCAAAGGCAATGTACAATGAGCTAATACCATTGTTTTATTATTAACGTTTATTCTACTTGGATTTGCTTGGAACCCTGCTGATCCTACTATTTTATTTAAAACATGCATTGTAATAAGAGTTGGAACATCGCCTTCACATGTTCCTGGATATCCTAGTTTATTAAATAAAGATAATGATAAACAAGATGTAGTTTTAATACTACTTAACAAATCAAAACAACGAATTGTAAACCCACTTAGACCATATTTGTCTTTAACTAATTCTAAAGCTTTATGAAGTCTTAATGCTTTGCGCAATTCTTCTTTATCAAATTTAAATTCTTCACTTACTACTATTTCATTTTCATCAATTGAATTATAGTTATCTTCCACTTCTTTAATATCTACATCAACTAACTCAACATTATGAAGCCTTGATGCATCTTTATAATTTACATTACTAGCAATTAACCAGTCACTTGGTTTACCAATTACTCCATATCTATAAATGTTTTTCTTTTCTTTTAATAACTCATTAATTCTATTTGATAGATAGTTGTTGTCACCATGTAACACTTCACCTTCAAGATTATTATCTTTAATATAAGAGAGAATTTCTAATGAAGCAGCTAATGAGTTATTATGACCATATGTTAATAAGTAATATGGACCATGAAGCTTATCTAAGTTTTCTAAGAATAATTGTTCACTTCCACCACTTTGAATAAGAATCAACGCCAAATCACCATCATATAAATCATCAATATCACAGATTTCAAATTCATGTTTACTTAAATTAATAAGTTCATTTAAAAGTTCTTTTGTTCCTGCATTTATTCTTCCTTTTTCATGTAAACTTGAAACAATTGGAAATAATTTAATCCTCATAGCTAATCCTCCATTTTTGTATATTTATCAAATAATTCTTGATTGAATTCTATCCCTAATTCTTTTATTAGTTTTGATGTATGTTCTTTAGAATTTAGATTGTATTCAAACGACCAAATACACCAAGCATAATCCATCCATGGGTCTCCAACACCTGCAGATCCTAAATCAATAAATCCTACAATTTCATCATTATTAACCAAAATATTTGGTAAACATAAATCTCCATGAACAAAAATTTTTCCCTCAGATTCTTCATTTTTAAATGAACAGTTAGAAGCATCAATCGAATGAAATAAGTCGATTGCTTTTTTTAATATTGAAATTAAAAAGTCTGGATTATTTAAGTACTTTTTCGAAATTAAAGATTCTCCATCTATATAAGATTGTAAATAATATGAATACTCATTATCAACCTCAAACTCTATACTTTCTGCAACTGGCACTTTTCCTTTTAAATAATCATTTATTTGCTTTTCTTTCAATAATCTTTCATGATTTTTAGAAACCTTCAAGACATATTTTTTATCGATTAAATATACTACGTCCTCGCTTCTTCCTATATCATCTTTCGTAAGAGGATAATTTTTAATTAACTCTTTTATTTTATTAGGTATATTCATAATTTATCCTCCTATCTTTTTTATTATAACAAAAAAGAGTTTGCTTTTACACAAACTCTTATCATTTAATTTTCAACTACTACTTCACCATTTAATAAGACATAATCTGCTTTACACATAATGTCTAATGGATGCTTGCTCCAAATAACAATGTCAGCATCTTTACCAACTTTAATACTACCAACTCTATCATCAATATGATTTAATCTAGCAGCATTTATAGTTACAGCTTTAAGTGCATCAAGTTCATTTAAACCTTCTTTAACAAATAATGCCAATTGTATTAAAGTGTGTTTTTGCTCTACTACTGGATGGTCAGTCATAATCGCAAAGTCAATACCTGCATCATTTAGAATCTTTCCTGATTTAAATGATAAGTTTTTTACTTCATATTTGCTCTTGCTAGTTAAGATAGGACCAATGATAACTTTTTGATTGTATTTTCTTAAAGCTTCAGGGATTAAATATCCTTCAGTACAGTGATCAACAGTAATGTTAATTCCAAATTCTTTGGCAATACGCATTGCTGTTACAATATCATCTGATTGATGCGCATGGATTTTAACTGGGAATCCATCGAATACTCTAGATAATGATTCTAGCTTCATATTAAATTCAGGCTCGTTTGCTTCTTTACCTTCAGCTAATTTTTCTTGATATTTAAGTTTTTTATCATGATATGCTTTAGCTTTAAATAACCATTCTCTTAATAATGCCGCACTAGCCATACGAGTTGATGGAGATTGCTTAGAGTTTCCATAACATCTTTTTGGATTTTCTCCTAAAGCCATCTTCATGCATAATTCTTCTTTTAATACCATTTCATCTACAGTATTACCTTTTGTCTTTAATGCACAGAATGTTCCACCGATAATATTTGCACTACCAGGTCCTGTACAAACTGTTGTAACTCCACTTTCTAAAGCTTCTTTAAAATATGGATCTTGAGGCTTAATAGCATCAATACCTCTTAATTCTGGTGTGATAGGTGAAGTGATTTCATTCCCATCACTTCCTGCCCAACCTATTGTAGATTCAATCATACCAACATGGCAATGTGGATCTACTAATCCAGGTGTAACAAATCTTTCTTTGGCATCGATTACTCTATCTAATTTGTAATCTTCTTCATTTAGTTTTCCGATTTTCAAAACTTTTCCATCTTCAACTAAAATATCAACAACTTCATAATTAACGTCTTCCATACTAAGTAAGTATGCATTTTTAATCAAAATCATAAAATTTCCTCCTTAATTACATAGTCTTTATATATTCATCTATATTTTGATTTTCATTGTATGTTGGATCTCCAGGATTAATGCCATTCATAACTTGCATAGTATGATATGCTTCTTTATGAAGTTTATCAATTGCTTCATCCATCGTAACATTCATATCAGGTAAAATAGGTTCTCCGACATGCAAATCAGCACATGGATTCTTACCTAATAATTTCCATAAACCTTTTCTTGGTCTAAAAGAAATTGTAATAGGTATAACAGGTTTATTATGTTTAACTGCATATTTAAATACAGCCTTCTTTAAAGGTCTAATGTCAGGATAATAAAACCACATTGAACCTTCAGGAAAGAAATGTAACCATTTACCACTTACTAGAACTTCATTAATAGCTTTATTAAACTTAGCCATTGCTCTTAAATTATTTGCAGGGATTGGGATTCCTCCAACCCAACGTATAAATGAGGCATTTGGTCCTTCAAAGTTAGTTGCCCAACCAGGATGATATTGAAGTCTAGGTCTAATAGCTTTTAATACACAAATATAGTCCCACATAAGAACATGATTACAAATTGTTATTGCTCCATTTTTTAATAAATCTTTATGTTTTCTTAAATTCTTTCTTCCATATATTTTTAATCCATATCTAATAGTCGCGGCATGATATCCTACTAAATACAAACCAACAAGTAAAACTGTTCTTTTGATTTTATGCCATAAGCCTTTTTCAAGATATGGATAATGTTCATCAAAGTTCGTATCCCTTAAATGTTTAACAGTAATCATATGTTCATCACTTCGTTCAGGATATTTGATGTCTAAATTGTGTCTATAATACATATTTACTTCCCCTTAAAAAAATATAATTCTATTTTAGCAAAACTTTTTATATATGTAAAACATATAAAAAAAGATGAGATAAAACTCATCTTTATTTATTAACAATTTTTTCTTCTTTACTTTCCAATTTCAACAGGTTTTTTCTATACTTTTTCGCGAATTTAATAGCTTCTTTTTCTTCTTTTTCTTTTTGCTTTTGAAGTCGTTTAGCTTCTTTTTTAGAAAGCTTTAATTCCTCTTCTTTTTCTTTATTTCTTTGAACTCTTCTTTCTAAGATTTGTTCTTCTTTACTAGGAGGAGTATCTTCTATAACTTCTTGACCAGATACTTTTTTAAAGAAGTTTCCTACTTCAGTAACTGGTTTCTTCAAGTTTTCTAAATCCTTATTAATGCCTGCTAACAATAAATCTTTTTTATCTTCAAACACATAGCCTACAAGTTCCATTAAGACTTGTAAAACCCACATAATAATCATAAGAGTTGTAAGAACTGTTGAAATAGGATTAACATTTGTAGAAGCTGTATATAAACCATATATTGTTGCACCTAATGTAAATGCTCTAATACTAAATTTAACTACGCTATAACTTCTTTGAACAACCTTTTTAACTCTTTTAACTTTTCTTTTTCGTGTTAAAAAATCGAATATTGTATACGAGAAGAATAATATCGCTAAAACTAAATTCGCATAAAAATTACCAGTCTTAGCAACCAATGCATAAATAAAATATACTGACGTAAATGATAATGATCCGTATCTAAAAATATTACCATATTTACGAATATCTTCTAAAATTAGTTCAATAGACGCTTTAGTATATTTAAACATTTATATCACTCCTTACAAGATACATTTTATCATTTAATTACCTAGACTACAAATAAAAAAGTTTGATGTTCAAACATCAAACCTTTCATTTTGTATCATTATTAGATTATTGTTGCATAAACATATGCTTCTTGATCATTGTTTAAATATTTCATTCTATAAGTTCCATTTTTAATAGTTTCATTTTTAGCAAGTGTTTTCCAAGTATTACCATCTAACACTTCAATCATTTCATTTTCTTCGACTAAACCAAATAAGAATGCATTGCTTGATAACTCTTTATGTAGTTCATCATATGTATAATTTCCTTCTAATTCCAAATATACTTCCGAATCAAAACTTGCTTCGATAACTAATGATTCATTTTCATTTTTATAGGTGTTTTTAATTCCATTTGAACTAATTTCAAAATTATCAAATGCGACAACTTTAATTGGAGTCGGTTTACTTACTCTAATACCATCTTTTGTTACTAAATATGTTACCAATACATTTTTACCTTCATCTACTTTAGGTAATTGAATTTTTAATTCTTTATCTAACGTAATAGTTTGATTACTTAAATCGAATTCTCCTTCCTGAGTAATAGGAAGAATATCAATATATGCTCCATTTTCTTCTTTTGCTAGTCCAAAACCAACACTATATTTTTCGCCTTCAACAAATAGTTCTGATTTAGGAAACTCTAATTTTAAAGAAGGGACTTTTACTGTAGTATTGTCTAAAGATGCTAAAGATGAAGTTGTATTAGTTAATGTTGGAAACTCTAACTTACTTGAAATAGCAGCTTGAGAACCTTTTGAAATTGTAGGTGCGTTTTCATATTTAGCACATAAATCTTTTGCTTCTTGAATTTGTCTATCATCTTCTTCAAAAGCAGCTATAATACCTTCTTTTGTGTTTAAAGGATAACCATGCCACTTATAATAATTTTTAACAGATGAAGCCTCTTTTATTGCATAATGGAAATCATTATATACATCTTGATGATCTCTTCTAAAAGACAATCCATGTCCTTCAATAAACTCTAATAACTCTTGCATCGGATCATCACTTTTTTGCTCGAATTCAATTTCAATCTCTCCATATGAAGGACAACCATGAACATAACTAGCACGAGTAATTCCAATTGAAACATTGTCGAATTTAGTTTTTTCAGAATACCAAATTTCTCCATTTTCTAAATGAACTTCAGGTGAAGTAATACTATTATATATTCCATCACTTTCTAAAATATCAGCATCTCGATTATTATGATCATCAGTAAATGTTCCTGTTGATTGTAACCATTTGACGCCTTCTAAACCTGTTGTTTTTAAAGTGAATTGTCCGTTTCTATAAGAAAACAAATCTGTTTTTCCATCAGAAGACATTAATTCCAAATCTATATCATCAATACTTGATCTTTCGCCTGGAAATTGATTAAACATATATCCTGTTTCATATTTAACATCATCTTTTAAAATTAAAAAGTAGAAACTTTCATAAAAATGCCCATCCATATATTCTTGTCTTCCATATTGTCTTGTGTTAGTCATAACTGTCCAATAGCCTTTATAGTTATCTGCGATAAGATAATGTGCGCCCCAGTCAGAGTTTTCACAAAATTCATAGACAAGTCCTGGAATATATTTCATCTTAACATTAGATTTTGTTTCTGAGTTTGTAATAAACATTTCATAAACATTTAATCCTTCTTCATTCATAGTTCTTCTACAAAACTCATATTGGTTTTCTCTACGAGTTAATATAGTTTCACTATTTCCATCTACATGTAATAAGTATTCTTCAGTCGAAAATGTTCTACTTATCCATTTTTCTGTTACTTTAATGTTTTTCTTAGTATAATCAATCATCTCAGCTCCACGTTCTGCATGAGATTCAATACTATCAGAATAACTTTCAAAATAACTTCCCATATTACTATAATCAGCATCATTATACCAATATACAGTATCACCTTTACGTTCGGAATATGTTTCACCTTTTCTACCAGCATAACGTTTACTATAATTTCTTGTTTCATTTGCTAATCTTTTCATCGCTTCTGCACCTGTTGTAAATAAATTACCTGAAGATTGAAGTGATTCAGCATCTAATCTTTCATTTGCTAACAAGATTTTAGCTGCTTCAGTTCCTTCTAATTTTTCTTTATTACAACTTGCAAGAGAAACGATTGATAAACACGAAATAACTGCAGCAAATAATTTCTTCAATTTCATATATTTCCTCCTATTCTATACTAATGTAGGCCAATCATCTGATGTAACAACATTGTTTTCATTTATATATAAAGTAAATGTCGTATCATTTCCTAAAAATTCTTTTATCATATCAGCCTTTTCAATCCAACCAAATCCAATGTTTTTATAATTATCAACATAAATCCCACTAACAGAACAAGTAAGTGTTCCATCTACATTTTCTTTTGGAGTACATTTAATAGATAAAAGCCCAGTTTCATTATTTAGATGAATAACTGTATCCGCATCTAATTGAAACATCTGAATATATTTTATTTTTGCATCTAAATCATACTTTTCAGAAGAGTCATTTCCTTCTGTATAAGCATCAATTTCTCTAATTGCTTCTGCAACTGTAGTCATTTTAGGTGTACAAGAAATTAATAATAAACTCATTAATAAACAAAATATTTTTTTCATATATTTCCTCCTAATCTATCTTACTTTCTAAAGATTCTAAAAATTTATCCAATACTTCATTAGCTATCTTTTCAAAATCAAATTTTAATACAAAGTCAATTGCTTCTTTAATCTTTTTCTCTTCAACTCTAAAGATTAAAAAAGTAGTCTCTAAAAATCTTCTTACTTTTCTTTCCATTGTGAAGTAAACATCACATGGAACAGTAATAAAGTTTCTCATAATCCCTGCACTTGCAATTTCTAATTCATAGAAATCTTTCTTTTCTAAATGTGGTAAATGATCTTTAAATATATATTCAAGTTTACTAGAAATAGTTCTAAATACTTCCAAAGATGGATTGTTTAAAGAATATGATACATTATACATTTCTCTCATATGTTCACTGCTTTCAGCTAAATGTAGTTGAAGAGTTGTTTCAAATGCATAATATAAAATCTTATCTTCAGTTGCACCTTTTAAATATTTATCAGTCATTTCAAATTGATATTCAAATACCTTTGCAATTAACATAGAAAGAATATTTTCTTTATTTTTAAAGGCGAATGTAAGTGAACCATAATTTACTCCAGACTTATTTGCTATTTCTCTTAATGTTGATTCTTGATATCCTTTTTCAAAGAATAACTTTGCGGAAGTGTGTAGAACTCTTTCTTTTATACTCATTTTTTCTATTTTATTGTTCATAATTATCACTCCTATATCATGATATAGTTCTTGATACAATATTATCATATGTATTTTTTATTATGCAATATATATACATTAATTTTTTGCTTATTTTTTCACAAAATAAAACTCCGACCAAAAGTCAGAGTTTCTAAACTAAATATTTATTTTTTCTTTTTCGAGAATTTCAGTACAATAATTTTCTAGTTCCGGAATGCTTATATTTATCGTGTCCCAAACGACCTCGAAGTTAATCGAGCTGTATCCATGAACTATTCGATTCCTCATCCCTTTAATTCTAGACCATATAATTTTATTGTTTTTCTTAGTAAATGCTTCCGAGAGTTTACTAACTAATTCTCCGATTTGAAATATATTAAAACAAACTATCTCTTTTAAATCTTCATTCAAACATAAATCTTCATAATTTATATTCTTCATTTTACTGCTAATACGATTACATCTTTTAATTATTTGAAGTAATACTCCTATTTCTTTAACGTTTAGCACAATTTAATTATATCCTCCATAATTTGCTTTTTAAAATAGTCATCCATATAGGATCCTATAAATACTACATCTACATCTTTATTTAATGCTTCTTTTAATTCTTCTTCCATGCCAACTTGATCTGGCAAGGTTCTAATGTTACCTTTATCACAAAAGATATCAATATCACTATTTATATTAGCTTCTCCTCTTGCATACGAACCAAATAGATATACTTCTTTTATTCCATATTTACGAAGAATCGGTAGGATGATTTGCTTAATTTCTTTAATAGTATAAATACTATGATGAATATCTCTATCAATAAGATTATTGATGTAAGAATTACGATTTTCAATATTATCTAAATAATTAATTAAATATTCATCTTCTTTTCTTACTCTAAATTGATACATTTTATAATTAGATTTATTGTATTTTGAAATATATTCTTTTTGATCGAATGCCATATTTCCACCTCCTTATATACATATGATATCATATGTTAAAATAAATAAAAAGAAAAAAGTTCGGTTATTAGCCGAACTTTAATTCATTTAATTTTTTACGAAACTTTCGTATCCTCTAAATTTAAAGATTTTTGTTTCATGGAATCTTAGGTTTTCTTCACCTGTAACTCTATTTTCAAAATCTTTTAATTCATCATTCCATACAGGAGTTCCACCAGTTAATGTTAAATCATAATAGCCTCTTAATGTAGGACTTCCTTCAAATGTGAAATCATTAGTACCGTATGTAGAGAACTTCATTGTACCATTTGCACCATTCCAATAAACATTTAAGTTTTCGGAAATATTAGGTGCTTTATAGATTCTTTCAAGAGCTTGAGCACCTGGGTGAGCACCTGATTTACCATCTAAGTTATATGTGTTATTTTCACTTGGTGCGCTTGGAGTAATGCCATATTTTCCAGCAATAGCAGCAGAAATTGCTACACCTTTAGGATTTAATGTATCTAATAATTCTTGGGAGTTAGAACCATTAGAACAGTGGTGAGCTGCTTTATATAAAGTTACTTCTGGTAAAACTTCGTTTTCCATTAAATCAGTTTCTGAAGCTGTTGTTAAGTCTCCAGCTGTAAAGAATGAGAAGTTTTTATAATAGAAAATAACTGCTACTGATTTACCATTGCCTGCACTTGCAGCATCTTTTTGAACATAGTTTCCTGTATTTAAAATTTCAAAATAGAAATCTTCTGTTAAGTAGTATTTATCTGCGGCACCATCAATACCATTTACGCAGTCATATGCTGAATGATAAATGCCACCTTCTTCAACAACTTTCTTTCTAGTATTTTTAACTGTATCTGATGATCCTAAACCACCGTAGTCAATCATTAATGAGATATCATCAATAGCACTTGTTGCTTTTTCTAAGCCATCAATATGGTCACCATCACTATGAGATAGCATTAACATATCTAGTCTATTATCTGGACAATATTGTTCAACGATTTGTTTAACAAGATTTCCATCATATTCATAACCGCTGTCGATTAAGATTTCAACGTTTCCTTTTTTAATGAAGATTGAATCACCATATACTTGTTGCATTTCAATGAAACGAATTTCTAATGGTTCATCTTCACCTTCATTACCTAAGAAGATTGGATCATTTTTAGATAAACCGCTTCCTACGCCTGTTTGTTTAACGATTTCTCTTGATTTAACAAAGATACTATCGTTTACATAAGGAACGCCATCAACTTCAGCAGTAATTACAACATTACCTTTTGTTTTTGCTGTTACATTACCTGATGCATCAATTGATACAACGTCAGGATTTGAACTTACCCATTTAATGTTTGCTGTTAAATTGTCATTTACTTGTGTTGCTAACGAGAATGTATCACCAACTAATACTTCAACTTCTTCAACAACTGTAGAGTTTTTAGTAATTTCAATTGTTTTAATATTTGAATCTGTTGTTGTATTACAACCAGCTAAAAGTGCGATTACTAAAGCACTTGATAAAATACCTAATCTTTTCATACTTGCACCTCCAACTATTTCATTAATTTAACATTATCAATATTTACTCTATTACCACTATCAGGAACGATTACGATTGCAACACGTTTAACTCCTTCTGGTAAAGTAAATCTAAATGCTTCTAATTCTTTGCTTGATACTGTAACTAATTCATCATCTTCAACCCATGTTTTACCTTGGTCGAATGAGTATTCTACTTTAATTTGAATACCTAATGTATCACTTCCATATACAGCAGCGTCAAATTCAACTACGTTATATTCACCATCTTGTTGAATTTCAACTCTACCACCTGCTTTTGCTCTAATAGAATAGCTTCCATCTCTTCTATCGTTTGCTTGACCATCGATTAAAGCATTTTCAAAATACCATGTAGCTTTAGGAGAACCAATAGAAACGCTACCATTTTCATAACCAGGTTTAATAGATTTAGAATAATTAACTAAAGGAACTTCAGCTTCACAATCTTCTAAGTCTACTGAAACAACTGTTTCATAAACATTTGTATCTGCTGCAGCTACTTTAACTGTATAATTTTTAGTAATTGTTGCGCCTTTATAAGATAATGTTGCTGTTAATGTAACTGTTACATCTTCCGAGCTATGAGTAACTTCTCCTGTTTCAGCATTGATTTCTACCCTATCACTCTTCCAAGTGATTGTTACATCATCCATTGTTTTTGGTAAATCAATACTTGTTGCGCTAAATCCTAATGATGGAGCAACCTTGATTTTTTCAGCGATTAACTCCATATATTCTTGTGGAGTGATTTCAGCAATCTTAATTTTAGATGCATCATATAATTGAATTTGAGGTTTTGGTGTTCCATATCCATATGCAAGTGCAAGACCTTCGAACTCAAATTTCATTCCTGCAAATAAACCACTTAATACTTCATTAATCTCTGCAACTGCTTCACTACTTGAATAAGTTGCATCTACTCTGAATGTTGTACTATGTCCATTTACTTTTGCTGTAAAGTTGTATGCTTTTGATGTATTAACAGAAATGCTTTCAACCACTGCTTCACCTTTAACAACAGCACCTTGGAATTCTAACATTTCTTCTAAACTTGAAGTATCAATTTCTACTAAATCGTTTGCTTGATATGTAATAGGTGTATCTAATTCTTTAACATATTCAACATTTGTAATTTGTTTTGTGTTTTTATTCTTTTTAAATCCACCAACTTCATATGATTTTCCGAGTTCAACGCTAAATAATGAAACGTTTTGTTTACATATATAATAACCACTTAATCCGTCTTGTAAGAAGTAATCCATTGTTTCTCCATTATCAATAACTTGAGTAACAACACCTTTTACTTTTAATGGTTCATTATCTAATGAATCTACATATTCATCATGAGTTGCATAACTCATATTTGGCCAATCTTTAGAAACAGTTGGATCATCATTCTTTTCGATTGTTAATTCAATTGAATCTTTAATAGTGTCAAAGTTTCTAGCAGACGCAGTAATTGTAACTTTACCTTCTTTAATTCCTTTTACAACGCCTCTAGTAACTTTAGCTACTGATTCATCACTACTTGTCCATTTAACTAATTGACTAGCTTCTTTTGGAAGAACTGATGCAGTAAGATCTAATGTTGTTCCTGCTTTTAAAGATGTAGCATTATCTTTTGCAGTGATTGTTACACTTTCAGGATTAATAACTACTTCTTCGCCTAACTCAACGATAAGTGCGAATTTTTGTGAAATTTGTTCATTTTCTTTTACTGATGCGATGATGTTTACAAATCCCTTTGAAACACCTGTTACTAAGCCTTCGTCGTCTACTGTAGCAACTTTTTCATCGCTTGATGACCATAAAACATTTTGTCTAGCACCAGTAGGATGTACTTTTGCAGTTAATTGTAATGTTTCATGCGCCTTAATTTCTCTTACATTATTAGCACTTGTAATTGTGATACCTACAGGTGTACTACAACTAGCAAGACCTAAAACTAATGCTAAGAATGTAAAAAACTTTAGAATCTTTTTCATAATTTACTCCCCCTTTTTTTACAAAATAAAAGCCTAGAGCAATTCTAGGCATATTTACACAAAAAAATAGGGCATTTTTCAATGCACGACTTAATGTGTAGTTTAGCCATAGTATTGCTTTAACGGCAGCAATGTAGAGACTGTCGAACCATATTTTTCGACATTATATGACTTCTACACGATTAGTATATATTATTACTCATTTTCTAACAAGTTATTTTTAATAAAAATAAAGAAAAAAGTTCGGATTTTTCCGAACTCTTATTCTCCTTTTTCTAAAGCTAATGTACGTGTTGTTAAATCACATACTTCAGTTGGTCCATAGTATTGGATTGCACCAGGGAAAGTATATGAAGTTTCAATAGCCCAAATATCTCTATGAGCTTCGAAGTATTTAAATGGTTTTCCATCTAATTCTACTAAAGCTTTTCTAATAACTGGTTTATCTTCGCCATGTCTTCTTTCGATGTTCATCATCTTAGTAATAGGCATACCACCTGCTACCCATTCTTCAGCTGGTTTTGATAAGTTAGATACTTTTGATAAATAACCATTAAATCCATATTGGATTAACATAAATGCGTTATATCCTAATGAATAACAATAGTCTGAGTCAAAGTTAGATGGGAAAGCACATCTTCCTTCATAACCAAAGAAGTGATGTAAAGGACTATATTTACCTTTATATGATCCTGCTCTTTTTCTATCTTTTAAGATATCACCAACTAATTCTGAGAATAATTTTTCAGATTCAATTAATGATACTTGAACGTTACCGTGTGGGTCTCTTTCTAAGAATAATTGACGTTGAATTGAGTCAGGTAAGATTCTAAATACTTCGAATGATTCTTCGCTTAATCCTTCATGGATAAATTCATATTTTTCTTTCCATGTTGGTAAGTTATTGAATTCAGTAGCATTTTCACCTGCTAATAATTCGTTAATTTCACTAATTAATTTTTTGAATTCAGGAACAAATTCAACAACACCTTCTGGAATAATTACAACACCGAAGTTCATTCCTTTTCTTGAACGGTTTTCAACTGAATCAGCGATATAGTTAGCAATTTCAGTTAAACTCATATTCTTAGCTGCAACTTCTTCTGAAACTAAACAAATGTTTGGTTGAGTTTGTAAAGCACATTCTAAAGCAACGTGTGATGCACTTCTTCCCATAACTTTAATAAAGTGCCAATATTTTTTAGCTGAGTTAGCGTCTCTTTGGATGTTACCGATTAATTCACTATATGTTTTTGTAGCTGTATCAAAACCAAATGAACATTCAATGTCATCATTTTTTAAGTCTCCATCGATTGTTTTTGGACAACCAATAACTTGAACACCTGTGTTATGAGCTGCAAAGTATTCAGCTAAAACAGCAGCGTTTGTATTTGAATCATCTCCACCAATAATAACTACAGCTGTAACGCCATGTTTTTTACATACTTTAGCAACGATTTCAAATTGTTCTTCTGTTTCAAGTTTTGTTCTTCCTGAACCAATAATATCAAATCCACCTGTATTTCTATATTGGTTGATATATTCATCATCAAATTCAATAAAGCTATCTTCTAATAAGCCTGAAGGTCCACCTTTAAAACCTAATAAAACGTTTTCTTTACTTGCTTGTTTTAAAGCATCATATAAACCTGAGATAACATTGTGACCACCAGGTGCTTGTCCTCCAGATAGGATTACTCCTACTACTTGTTTTTTAGCAACTGCATTATTTTTTCCTACTTGGAAAGTAATTTCTTTTTTACCATATGTATTAGGGAATAATGCTTGAATCTTTTCTTGATCTGCAACACTAGTTGTAGCATTTCCTTCTTTTACACAGATATCTGCTATACCATTTCTTAACATTCCTGGTAATTTAGGATTGTAAGAATATCTTGCTTTTTGTAATGGTGATAATTTCATAAATAACTTCTCCTTTTAAACAATAAAATAATAAAATATTATTTTCCCATAAATATTTTATACTAAATAATAAAATAATCAAGATTTATTCATAAATAATTCTTCAAAAGAAAAAAAGATATTGTTTTTACACAATACCTTAATTAAATTCAAAATTGCATTTTTCTTTTAAATGATTCATTTGAGAATATTGAATAATACCTTCATTTTGAAGTCTTCCAACTACAATACCAGGATGTATATTAATTAATTTAGCAAAATCTATTATCGATGCTTCATCATATTTTTTTAACATATCCATTTTTTCTTTTGGAATTAATATTTCCTGTGCGAACATATCTGCATCATATTCATAAATATATTCCATTTGATCACTAAATTCATTTAACAATAAAATTCTTTTTCTTTTTTGCAAAACATGTTGCAATTCATGAAAAAAACTAAACCAAAATCTATCATTAAATGCACCTCTTGTATTAACTGCCATCATTGCTTTTTCATTTTCAATCCATTTTACCGCTCCACTTATTCTTGAATTTTTTAGCGATGGTAAAACAATAAATGCTACTCCACATTCACTTAATAATTCTTTAATTTTTGGGATAAAATATTCTGGTTTTTGAATTGTCATATCTCTAAAATTCATTAAATTATCTTTTAATAATTTTTCATTAAATTGTTTTGTTTCAATATTTTTTGCTAAATTAAACGCTATGGAAACCCATACGTTTTTACAAACTATATTTTCAATGCTTTCCTCTTTTTTTAAAGATCCTCTATACGAACAAAATATATCTTTGTTTGTATGCAATTTTAAAGATGAAACAGTTGAAGCTGTTCTTAACTTAGCAATTCCTTCACTTATTTTATCTTTTTTATCAATAATATTCATACTGACTAAAAAATCTTTATCAATCATTTTATAGATGATTTTTTCTTCTTCAAAATTTTCTTTTTCTTTCATCTCAATTATATAAGCATCATATTTTGCTTGTAAGGTTAACCACATTTCTATAGATGAACCTAGCAATCTAGATAACTTATATGCAATATCAGATGTGATATTAGCTTGTTCATTTAATAACAAACTTAATTGTTTTCCTGTAATTCCTAATCTTTTTGCAAATTCATCTTGAGTCATTTGAATTTCATCCAAATAATCCTTTATATAATAACCTGGATGGAATACTTTTTTAATCTTTTCACTCATAATGATTACTCACCCTTTCTATTTCTACACAAACGGCAATTGTATATAAACTCATATCTTCATTTTGTATTTTTTGTTCATTTTCATCTAATGGTATAATTTCCAACCTATATCCTGTCTTTCTTCCTAAATACATAGAATACTTCCCGTCCAAGTCTCCAATTAATTTATGCAGATGATATTGAGGAAGTGCCAAGATATCTTTAAGATTAGCTGCACTTGAAAGCACATTTATAGCTGCAAACAACTTTTCTGCAACAACAATACCTAAACTTTTTATAGCAACTTTTTCATTTGTGCACATTTTTTCTACTTTCTTATTCTTATACAATATTTTCATTACTAGTATATGCCCTTCTTGGCCCTCCTTTCTTTTTTTCATTTTACCTTTTTGGTAAAACTAAATATATTATAAAATAAAATTAAACACATTTCAATCTCCATTTAAACAAAAAAACTAGGCAATGCCTAGTTCATCAATGATAATATATGATCAATGCTATTAAGAATATTTTCTACCGAATCTATTCCCTCAACTTTTTGAAGTAATTCTTTACTTTTATATACCAACTCTAAATCGATATCTTCTTTATTTATCGTAGCTTTAAATAAGTATAATTCTCCTAAACAGAAAGTATTTAAATTAGATGGTGCCAATGAATCAATCTTAATAGATGCCTTAATTCCATTGTCAAGAAGTTCAACAAGCTTGTCATAATCTTCTTTATAGAAACTAATTAATTTAAAGACTGAGTCAACTAATTTATTAAGAATTAAGATATCATCTGTTCTTTCTAAAACAAGCAATGCGTTATTATAAACTACATTAAAACATTCAAAAACTTTTTCATTATTATTAACTTTTTCATAATAATTTCCAAGCATTGCATAAGCATTTAATAAATCAATAAATCTATCAGTATTTACGGTGTTTTCTTTATTTGCTTTACGACAGCATACTACTGCTTTTATTAAACAATTCTCAACCAAATCATGCATTCCTTTATGCTCATAAAGATTAGCCAAAAGAGTATTAGTTGCATAAGCAAATTTTAAGAAAGTTGGACTTTCTTTATCTTCTACCGCTTTAAATAACATCAATACTTTAGTAAGACTTAACTCTACTTTTTGATAATCATTTAAAGCAACATAACATCTAGCTAAAGTCAGTTGAAAATCAATTAGCTGATATGTATTTGAAAGAGTTTTTCTTTGCATTAATTTCTTTTCTATCTTACTCGCTTCAAGCAGTTTAACTAGCGCTTCTTCATAGCGTTTTTCTTCCATCAAAACTAAACCATATTCTTTATCTAAATCCGATAAAATATCTTCGATTCTTTCTAAATTATTTTGGAAGATTAATTTATAGTTATTAGATAAATAATCAAATATTTCTAATGCTCTTTTTGTATTTCCTTTATATGAATTAATCTTTCCAATTAGAAGAAATGCTGGAGCTGCAGCAAAGAAATACTGAACACTATCATCATTTAAATGTGATTTATTATATAAAGATTTATATCCATCAATTGATGCAGATAATAAATCAAGAGCTTTTTTATAATCTCCTTCTAGATAGAAGACTCTACCTAGTTCATATAAACTACGATAATACATATCATATGATTCAAAATCATTATTATCCTTAATTAATAAGCTTAATGTGGATACTCTTAATTCAGTGTACGCACGCAAATAATATGCATCTTGTAAAGCTTCTGCATCTTTAGCTAACTTTTCTAATAAAGAAGCAACACGAAGAAAGTTTCTATTTACTCTTCCATCTTTTACTAATAAGTCATATGCCTTTTCGTGACTTCTTTTAGCTTCTTCATATTGATGTCTTTTATAATCCGCATCTCCCATTCTTTCAAATGAGTAGGCTAATTTCATATCAACAAATTCTGGATCTAAATATTTTTTAGCAACTAAACATTCAGCATTCATAAGTAAATATGGAGACTTACTAATTTCATATTGTTTGGAGTTAAATAAATATGTTCCCCATTTATCAAAGTAATCAGCCATCTTTTCAAAATTATCAATAGTCTTATTTCTTGCATAAACCATTCTTGATAAGATGGATGCTTTTTTAATATAATCAACTGCTTTAGAAACATCTTCTTTTATATATCTTCCATCAAAGTAAATCGATGAAAGTTTTACTAAAGATTCGATATGATTTTGTTCACTTGCTTTAGTTAAATAGTCAATTGCTCTATCTACATTTATTTCAACTTCAACACCTGATAAATATGCTTGACCTAATAAATAATTCTTTTCTCTGTCAAATGAATTTGTATCGATATTTACTAGAGATTTTATATTTTCAACCTTAGAATACATTGGTATATTTTCATATAATTTAGATAGTTCTATAAAAGATGTTTCTACGCCTTCAAGAACAATAATTTGCTTATTATATTTTCTAGCTAAAGGATATTCAATTCTTAATATATAGTTATCTTTTTCAAGCAGACTCGGTGTGACAACCATAACAAAAAAAGAACAATCTTTGATTCTTTGTTCGATGTTATCACTATAATCTTCACCCGGAGTTAAGAATTCATCATACCAAATAGAACAAGATTGAAGACTTTCATAACTATGAATTTCTTCGATCATTCTTTGTGCTACACTACGATCCTTTTTACGGTACGAAAGGAAAATCTTTTCATCAAAACAATTCTCAATTCTTTTTCTTAATGAGTCACTTACAAAAATTGAGTTCAAGTATTCTTCAAGTTTTTTATAAAAACTAATTTGTGTTTCATCAACATGATATTTATTTAGACATTGGATATCTCCGACTATTTTATTAAATTCTAATTCTAAGCCATCTTCTTGAATTAAAGGTAACACAGGAATTCCGTTTTCTAAAGCATATTTTAAATCATTGTCTTTAGAAGGATTAGCTGAATACAGAAAGTTTTTAGTCACAGAAAAAACAATTAGATGCATAAGTTTTAAATCATCTAATTTTTCGTATTTCTCATAATAAATCGCTACATCACTTATAGATAAAATATCTTTTGCTATTTCTTCTAATAAATGACTATCTTCTTTACAAGATGAGAAATATATTTTTTGTTTACCTGTAGGATTAACCATCCCTTTTGTTAAATATTTCATTAGTTTTCCCTCTTAATTAGTTTCTTTCTTCAATAAATCAAAATAAATATCAAATACTTTATCGATAATTTTAAAATCATCACAGAAGACTAGTTTTTCGTCATCTACTTTAAATACTAGTCCTTCATCCTCTCCTACACCTTCTAGAGTTTGAACTGGTTTTAAGATAATGTATAATTCGTCTTCTAAAGGAACAAGACATATCTTTTCAAATGCAATCTCTTCACCTTTTTCATTAAATAAGACGATACTAGATTCATCATCCATATCTAATATTTTATCCATTAAATTATTTTCCATTATTCATCACCCCTAGATATACTTTAATAATACATTAGTTTTAAAAATAATAAAACAATTTAATGCTTTAATTTTTTGAAATAAATATTTATAATATTTAATGGTGATAAAAATGCATTCATTAATAGAAATTGAAAAATTCGCAGAAGAAAACCATATTCCTATAGCAAGACATCAAACTATTGAGTATATGATTTCTTTAGTAAAAGAAAAAAACTATAAATCTTTTTTTGAAATTGGAACTGCGATTGGTTATACATCTTTAATTATGATAAATTCATTTCCTGATTTAAGGCTTGTAACAATCGAACACGATTTAGAAAGAGCACAAATCGCGA
This sequence comes from Bacilli bacterium, assembly GCA_017457045.1. Next base: position 61,902 of record JAFTIF010000016.1, on the reverse strand, counting down.
TTGAAACATTTGAAAGTTTCAATGTCGCAAGAAAAATTAAATTTATTATCGATGATGCAATCGAATATACAACTGATGAAATGTTTGATTTAATCTTTATTGATGCTGCTAAGAAAAAAAATCAGTTTTTCTTAGATAAGTTTGGTAAAAACCTTAATAAAGGTGGAACTATTATCGTAGACAATATGAATCTAAGTGATCTATGGATAAAGATTAATGCCAAAAAAAGAGCTCAATATGATAAAGCAAACGAAGATTTCAAAACATATATTTGTTCTTTAAAAGACTATGAAGTTAATATCTATGATGATATTGGAGATGGAATAGCTGTTCTTACAAAAAAATAAGAGAGATTTCTCTCTTTTTTCTTTTCCTAAATCATCAAAAACAAAAAAAGGATAGTTTTACTATCCTTTTAACATTTATTAAATAATTTTATTCCCACACATATACTCTAGCTTCATATGGTTTTAATACTAAAGTATTATTATCGTAATTTGATAAAACAAGTTTTGCTGATTCTAAATCAAATCCTTTAGGTAATTTAATATTCACTTTCTTATCAGTAAATGAAACAACTACTAATACCTTTTGTTTATCATCACTTCTAGAATACATATATACTTTTGATGACATCTTATTGTATTCTTTATAATCACCATATCTTATCGCACTTAATTCTTTTCTTAATTTAATTGCTTTACGATAATAATTCAATACTGAATCAGGGTCATTTTCTTGATTCTTAACATTAACTTCTTTATAGTTTTCATTTACATAGAACCAAGGTTTATGATTACTGAATCCTGCATATTCTTCATCACTCCATTGAACAGGAGTTCTAGCCGAGTCTCTAGAACCATGCCATAATCTTTGAAGTCTTTTTTCTGGTGATTTTTTTGTTCCAACATTTTCATATTGCCAAATAGTTTGAACATCTTCATACATACTAGGATCACTTGGATACCAGTTACTCATACCAATTTCTTGTCCTTGATAAATAAAAGGAGTTCCTTTTAAGAACAAATAAGAAGTTGCTAATGCTTTAGCACTTTCAACGCGATACTTTTCACTTCCATATCTTGAAACCATTCTTGGATGATCATGGTTTTCAATATATAGCATATTCCAGCCTTTACCTTCTAATTTAGTTTGCCAAGCTGTATATGCTTTTTTTAGTTTTCTTAATGAGAAAGGCATATGAACGAAATCTGTGAATAAGCAGTCTGCTTCTTGTGTTTTAAATTGAATCATCATATCTAAAACAGGATTATTTGTTTCATCAATGTATTTTAATGCTTTCTTTGGTGTAACCATCGGAGCTTCTGCTAAAGTCATACAATCATATTTAGAGAAGACATCCTTATTAAATTCTTCTAAGTATTCATGTAAATGTGGTCCATGATTGAAATAGAAGAACCCTTTTGAAGCTGGCATTATATAATCATTAGGAAGTCCTTCTTTTTTAGAAATAAATGTAATAACATCTTCTCTAAATCCATCTACTCCTAAATCTAACCAAAACTTAAGAATCTTTTTAACTTCTTCTCTTACTAAAGGATTATCCATATTTAAATCTGCTTGTTCGATAGCAAATAAGTGCATATAGTATTCTTTTCTTACTTCATCATATTTCCAAGCTTTACCTTCAAATAATGAATCCCAGTTATTAGGTAATTTATTTCCTTTGCCTGGTCTCCAAATATAGTAATCTGTATATGGTTCGATTCTTTGTCTACTTTTCTTAAACCATTCATGTTCAGTAGAAGTATGGTTTACTACTAAGTCCATGATAACTTTTAATCCTCTTTCATGAGCACCATCTAAAACCTTTTTAAATGCATCCATGCCACCGAATTCTTCTGCGATATCATAATAATCAGATATATCATATCCACAGTCTACACCAGGAGATGGATATAATGGGGAAAACCAAATACCATCACAACCAAGTGATTTAATATAATCTAATTTTTCTAATACTCCATATAAATCGCCCATACCATCGTTATTGCCATCTTTAAATGATCTAGGCCAAATTTGATAAAATACCTTGTCTTTATACCATCTATTTCTTTCCATAATCCTTACTCCTTTACTTTTTTAAAATCCAATTATGATCGTTATGATAAATCATTTGTTTTGTCATTCCTCCATCAACCACGATGTTTTCTGCATTAATAAATGATGCATTAGAAGAACATAGGAATAAGACTAAAGACGCGATGTCTTCTACTTTACCTACTCTTCCAGATGGATGCTGAAGATGATCCATTTCTTCTCCTATAAATGAAGGATCAGTATTAATCCAACCAGGAGAAATAGAATTAACTCTAACCTTATTTGCTAAAGAGACAGCTAATGAATGAGTTAAAGCATGAATTGCTCCTTTACTAGCAGTATAACTTTCAGATTGAGGTTGACTCATCCTGTCACGAGATGAAGAGATATTAATGATAACTCCACCTTCATTAAAATTATTCATAAATAGTTTAGATAAATAAAATGGTGCGGTTACTCCAACAGCTAATGCTTTATTAAATTCTTCATAACTACATTTATTAATTCCTTTAAATAAAGGAGGTGCATTGTTAATTAAATAATCAATCTTTCCTTCTTTAGCAATTACATAGTTAGCAAACTCTTCTAAGGTGTCTTTGTTAGATACATCTCCAACAAAGTGATCTCCTTCTTCTATATCAATAATATAACACTTTGCATGCTCTTTAGTAAATGCTTCTTTAATGGCTTTACCAATCCCATTAGCTCCACCTGTAATAACGACCACTTTATCTTTAAACATAATTTATTTTCCTTTCCAATAAATTTAAATTCTACTTAATTTTTAAGTACTTTTTTAATATCTAATCAATATATAACATTTGTTTAATACTATCTAATTTCTTTTTAGAAAGGGCTAAGAAAATAACACTTTCATTACCATTAACATTGTATTTAAAATTCACTTGAATTTGACTTATTCTTTCGATTGATACAATGTCTTTTTTACTAAAAATAACTGCATCATTTTGAATAAAATCATTACCATCTATAATAACATCTTGCCTTTTCGAAAGTCTTTTTAATAAAAAGATGATAGTAGGAATTTGAATTATAGCAAACACAACAAATATAATTAATATCATTTTACCAAACTTTTTATCTTGCTCAAGATAGTTTACAATTAATCCTCCTATTACTTGAACAATAGGACAAAAACAAAGTGCATATTTTAATACAAATAAACTAAATGGTTTAATTCTTATTTTATCCATGTGTATACCTCCATATTATCTTAACGATTCATACATATCATAGTTTACTTGTCCTGAAATCTTTGCTAATGAACCTTTTACTAATTCTTTAACCATTAAACATTCAATAGCAGGCAATTGAATGCTTTCAGAAGCATATATACCATAGTCATAAGAAGTAACAAATCCTCTTGATCTATAGTTAGCAGGATTTCCTTCTACTAGGCAAACAGTATATCCTAGTTCTATTGCTTTATTAAATCCATATTCAATCAAATCTTTTGATATATGTTGTCTTTGTAAACTTGTTTTAACTGCAACAGGACTTAATAACAACAATTCATTATCATATTTTTCCTCGATATGGAATCTAGAAAACATACAATAACCTATAATCTTATCGTCCTCTACCATAACTAATTCTAGTTCAGGAACATAATATTTCTTTGATCTTATTTCCTTAACTAGATTTCTTACTATATTTCCATTATCTTCTCCTTCAGAATCAGTAAATACTTGTTTAACAAACTCTAAAGCCTCTTCTTTTTGATTATCTTTTATTGAACTGATAACTCTCATAATAATATCACCTTTGATTTTATAAAAATTCGTTTTATTTAGGGAACATTTTTACTTTTATTATATCATTTTGTTCCCTAAATTAATTATTTGGATTCAAAGAAATACACTTTACTCAATCTACGTTTCTTTTCTTTTATATCGCATTTTTCTTTTGGTCCCATATATAATACTCCAGATCCACCTAAAAAATCTTTTACTACCAAAACATTACCTTTTTCACCAACTAAGCATACATCAGTATAAATTGAAAATGCACTTGGATGCCAATGAGTAATACTAGTTTTTTTAGAGTCTTTTTTATTAACTCCAAAATAACCATCACAACATTGTAATCCTACCTCATAAATAACATCATCTAATTCCCATTCAATTATGTCATCACTAATCATTTCAAATCTACCACCTAGTTTCTCATTTTTAAGCATCATTTCATATAACATTTTAGTGGATTTTGGAATTTCATCCCAATCAATATTATCTTCTTTAAATGCTTTATCATAATTACTAATAACATATACACTTTCAGGTAATGTGGAAACATCCAAAAATTCTTCGTTTATATAACAAGTTGCAAGTAATAGCTTAATAGGCATATTATATTCTTCTAAAAGCATTGATTTCTTCTTTTCAAAAAACTCTTCTAAAGTACAAAATTCTTCCTTATTTTGACTTCTATACTTAATTTCAAATTGTTTTATTTGATCATTGTATCTTAATAAATTAAAATCAGGAAAGACATAAACTATATCATTATAGATAAAATAATCCAATTCTTTAGTAGAAATATATTTAATAGGAAGATTCTCCCTAGCTGCATGGTTATAAAACATATACTCATAACTTTCATATATTTTTCTTTTATAAGGCTTCTTAAAATCTTTATAATAATTTGATTTTTTGTATTTTACATAATTAGAAATATAAAATATAGGCACGTATATTAAATATACAAGAAAAAACAGCATTAATAATAATATCCAGACAGGAGAAAAAATAATAATTAAAAAAATCATAAGTATCTTTTCAAATATATTTTTAGAACCGAACATAAATCTCATATCTTATCACCTTAACTAAATTTTAACATAAAAATTTATATATAAAAAGCGTAGATAATCTTATCTACGCCAATATATGTTATACTTCATATTCAAAATAATCACTAATTAAATCTTCATAATAATGATAACTTGAAAAACAACCAATAAAATCAACCACATTCCCATTAGAATCATAGGTTCCAATATATCCTGCAAATCTATCTTTTTCACAATTGATAATATCAAAGTTTCCATTTTTATATACTATCATTACACATATTCCTTTTGGAGAATCGTATGCATAATACTTGTACAATATGTCAAATGAACATAATGACTCAATAAAGGAATCATGTTTATCCACTTCTAATGTTGATAAGATTTCTATATTTTCTAAATTAAAATCTTTTAATTTATTTGACTGATCTAAAGTCCAAGTAAGGAAATGATTTCTATCTTCATTTGTATAATCAATAAGCCTTATTTCTTGAATGTTTTCAGTTAAATAGTCCTTATCATAATAATATGTGCTTGGATCACATGAAGCACAAAAAAGAATACAAAAAACTAATATAATACTTGATAATAATTTCTTAATTTTCATATTACTCTCACTCCTCATGCCTCTTTTAAAACCAGTATTTATTCATATCATTAATTATTTCTTCATCTATCAATTCATCGATAGAATCTGGAAGTAATGAATCTACTCCACAATGAGGGCAAATACCCGTAGAATCATTGTCGATATATTCAACTATATCTTTATAACTCATTTCCTTTTTACAATGAAAGCAATATACTTTATTAGCATTCATTATTAATTCTTTATTATTACTTGCACGTGCATGTAACTTCTCTAATAATTCTCTTCTTTCTTTTGTATATCCTATTTTTCTTAAACTTACATATTTTCCCTTTCTTGAACGAATATTACCTATAATTAAGAAAATCTCAAATAAAATAAACATTAGACTATAATGCAATATATTTTCTAAAAGATTACCATAGAAATAAAGAATAATATATACAATAATAATCATTATATTAGGGATTAAATAATTAAGGAATTTATCATTATTATCATCTTTCTTTTTACAAATATCGTAATGAATATTTATATCTCCACTAGATAATATCTTAGACTTACATTTCTTTTGAATACGACTAATGATACTTTGCTCTTTCGCACTCATTCTATTTTTACAATGAGGACACTTAAATCTATAACTATATACATCATAATCATGTCTAGGATAATGTTCTACTTCATGGTAGTTATAATAATCCGGATCATCTTTAGTAACTACTCTATGGGTCTTTTCTTTACTAAGTGTATTCCCACATTTATGGCAATAACTCTTCTTAAACACCATATTAGTAGGTATTGACCAATGCTTACCTCTCATAGACATCATCCTTTCTAAGATAATTATATCATATAATGACATTACTTTTTATTAGAATTCTTATTCACACAAAAAATCTCCTAAAAAACAATTATCTTCATTTTTTTAAGAGATTCTTATAGTTATTTTGCAGCTTCTTTTACATTAATTATTTCTTTCCTATCACTATCTATAATTAATTCATATTTAATTTCATTTCCTAACACATCTGACCCAACTAAAAATAGTGATTCAATATTTATATTTTCAAATGTATAGAAACATATTTCTGCAAAATAATTTTTATCTAAAATTGTACTATATAATATGCCATATGGAACATTGTTAACAATCAATTTTTCCGCAATAAATACCCCATTGTCCGTATTTTTTATTACTCCTAAAAATCTTTCATTTTTATTGTTTTCGTTATTCGTAAATTGTAAAAGTACACTTTTTTCCCCATTATAATCGCCCATAATAGAAGCTGCATATATATAAGGCTTTACTGAATTGTTTTTTTCTCTTACTCTATCTATATCTGATTTCTTTATAGTCCAAGCAACACCACCCAATGTTATTCCTCCACCTATTAAAGATGCATAAATATTTACGAAGGCATCAAAATTGTCTTGAAACAAATTGCACCATTCAATGTAAAAAGGAAAGGAAATTATTATTAATAAACCCCAAAATATAAAATTAAATAGAGAATTAAGATTATTCCCTTTTTGGTTATTTAACGCCTTATAGATATAAATAGAAATAGCTATTAAATATATTAAGCCTAAACTTATCTGATAATATATAATACCATTAAATGAAGAACTTAATTTTTCATTAATTATAGAAACGATTATCAATAAAGTTGAAAAAGAAATTAAAAATAATATTTTTTTGCTATTAGACAAATAATGCAAAAAAAACTTTTTAAAAACTAAATAAACACCTTCAAGTATAATAATTAAAAATAATATACCAACTAAAAATTCTTTTATTCCAAATAAAGAGTAATCAAAACAACAAATAACACTAAGAACATACGATATAAAAAAAGGAAATAAGTAAAAAATATTTTTCTTCGAAGCATCATAAAATAACATAAATCCTTCATATACTAATATCAACAACCCATATATATTCCCTAAAATCATAAATATCTTCATGAGTATAGAGGCTTCTTTAAAATTTACAAAAAATGAAATTAAGGTTATAAAACTAAACAACAATATTCCTACCCCATCAAAAACTACCACTTTTAAAAAATTAGATATTTTTCTTTTATTAAAAAAACTTTTAATTTTCATAATCATCCTAATTACCGCCTTTAATATTAATCTATATGCTTTTAGTACTTCACCAAATTAGAAATTTACTTTAACATTTACCAATGTAATAATTAATAAATTTGTGTTTCCTGGCCAATACCAACTTTTTTCGCTACCAAAAATATGCAAAGTAAAGTTTCCATCATTCCATGCATTAAATTCTTCAATTATTTTTTTAATTGGCAAATATGAATGAGAGACAATAAATACTTCTGCTTTCTTATTTTTATACAATCTGCAATGATCTATAATGTTAGGAATTTCAGTCTTTAAATTAATATAAGTTTTACCACAAGATTTACCACCAAGTTCTAAAAACCTTTTAATAGTTGTTCCTATCCAACTAGGGTTTCTAATAGCTATTATTTCATTATTAATCAAAAAATCTCTTAATATTTTATAATCAGTTTTATTGCAACCATATGCTGCTTTTTCTAAATTATCATAATTTATTTTATTCCATTTCATACTTTTTCTCCTTTTCATAAATTTCTTTATTTTTTTATCACGTAAAAAATAAATTAAGAACTTAATTTCTTAATTATGCACGCAAAAAAAGAAATAATATAAATTATATATTATAAATATGTCTCTCTACCTATTTAAATTATATATTTATTGGCGAAAATTGTCTATAATTAGCAAAATAAAAAGATACACTTTTTTTGTGCATCTTTTTATCTTTCATATACTTATAACTTATCGTATTTAGTAGATACTCCTTTAGCCTTATTTATAGGATACTTATTTTCTGTTTTATCTAATTTAGAATTAAGTATATCTACGATATCTACATTAAGTACTTGAGACATTTGAATACAATAATTCATAACATCTGCTAATTCTTCTTTAACATGTTCTAAATCAAAATCATTATCATTCCATTGAAAACATTCTAATAATTCATTAGCTTCAATAGATATTGATTTAGCGAGATTAGCAGGAGTATGAAACTGTCTCCAATCTCTATCATTAACAAACTTATCTATTCTTTCTTTTACTTGTTCAAATCTATCCATATAAATATTACTCCTTATTTTCTTTATTTTTATATTTTTTATCTAAGTATAAAAGCGAGATTTTAAAAGTTTCATCAATTATTGCGCCTACATCTTCGCTATATAGAGAAAAAGTTATTAATCGCTTTTGTTTGTTTTTAATTCCTTGAATTTTCACTGAAATTTTAGAAGTAAAAAACACCTCCACTTTATCATTTTTAAATTCAAATCTTGTATTATAGTGAGCAATTGAATTTCTAATAAAATCAATATAGTTACAATCAAACGCAAAAGATTCTGTGTCTGAGTATATAAATCTAATTCTAGATCTGATAAAGATTTCTAACTCACGTAAGTCCATTTCTTTCTTTTTTTTATTCAATTCAACTAGCTGATTTAACAAGAGAAATAACATTAGTAATAAACATGATGTGTTGTTAATGCCCATTGAAGAAATTATTTTTTTATAATAATCATCACATTTTAGTGCTTTGAAATAATCAGAATAAATAAAATCGTTATTATGCAATACTTCTAATAATTTTACAATTCCTAAATTTTGTATTAATATCCTATCATTATTATCATCGATTCTATATTCCATTTTTTATATTCCTCTTAATATAATCTCTTAATGCCTTATCCTCACAATAGATATAGCATCCTGTTTGTCCTCTTGTTAATAAAGTCTTATATGTATTCTTAATAAGTTGTCTAGCTAATCCTTCTCCACACGATCTAATACCTGATGATTTATCATCTTTAGAAATCATTGATTTATCAATGATGATTTCATTCTTTTCTTCATCATATCTTAAGTCTTTTCCTATTAAGACACCTACATAATCAAATTCTAATCCTTGAGCAGTATGAATACATCCAACTTCTTCAAATGATGCAGGATTAATCGCCCATATCTTATCATTTTCTAAATTCCATTTAGCTTTGAAATCGTTTTCTAAATAAATATCATATTCTCCTCTATGATTTTTAACATCCCAGTCATAACAATAACCTGCTACCATTCTAGCTTTATTATTAATATCATTTTTCTTTCTTAATTCATCTCTTAATACATTTGGATCATCAAATATCTTAAGATCAAAATTAAGTTCATTAATATCAATATCAACATGTTCACCAATTTGAAGAATATTATTTAATAATTGAATATATAGATCACTACCATTACATCTAAATTGAGATGTTAAAGTAGTTTCTTCATTCATAATAACTCTACTATTAAGTTCATTAGCCCATCTATTTATTTCATCAATTGATCCTATATCTTTAGTAGTTATCTTTTGATTTTCATCAATTAAGAAAATAGTAAGAAGTGATGAATTAATACATTCCATGATTTGATTTTGTCCTTGGAAATCTCCATACATTTGTTTAACAAGTCTATGCGCTTCATCAACTATCAAACAATCATAATAGTTACTAGGTGAATGACATAAACCAAATGGAGATCTAAATAGTTGTTTTATATTAACTTCTTTCTTTAAATCTGATTTACTTAATAATTTTAAATAAGCTTCTCTAGGAGCACTGTTCTTAGTAACATAACTAGCATTTAATCCCATCATAGAAATATAATATTTCAATAAATTAATAGCTAATACTGATTTACCAGTACCAGGACCACCTTGAATAATAATAGTTCTTTTCTTCATATCTTTAAGACATTGTTTCATTGTCTTAATACACATATCATAAACTACAGCTTGTTCATCTAAAAGCATAAACTCCTTGTTTCCTTTCATTAAAGAAACAAGACAATCTTGTAATGATTTAGAAGGTCTAATTCTTCCATTATCAATCTTATATAACAAATCTCCATCACTGGATTTTTTAGTGATGTATTTTTTTATAAACTTTCTTAATTCTAATACTTGAGTCTTAATAAAGAATGGTGCTTCATCATACCAGATTCTATATATTTCATCATTTAGTTGATCAACATACTTTTCTTCATAATTATGTAAATATGCACATGGAACGATATTAATATCCTCATCTTGTACTTGTTCAGATGAGTTTCTAATAAATACAGCATATGAGTAAGCTTGATAAGAAGGATGCGATACCATTCTATTAGCACCACCTGTAAATGCTCTTACACTATGAAGCATTTCATCATCTATCTTTTCAACTTTTTCCCATTGCTTTAATTCAACAATAATAACATTACTTTTATCATTATTATCAGCACCTGCAATAATAAAATCTACTCTTTTAGAAGTACGTGGTATTTGATATTCAATAGCAACTCTAACATCATCAGCTATTTCAGAATCATTTAAAACATTATTCATAAAGTTTAAAGAATTTTGCCACGATCTATATTCAGCATCTTGTCCAGCATGAATATTTGCTTGTAATAGCATATTCTTAATCTTATCTGAAATATTATTCATAATAACATCGTTATTAAACTCTGCCTTAGTAGCACTATAAACTATCATAAATCTCACCCACTTCTTAAAATTATCTTAAATAAATTTTATCATAATCATAATAAAGAAACAAATGACAAAAAAAGCAGCATAATTGCTGCTGAAAAATTCTCGTTTGCTATATTCTTATTAAAAGTAATTTGAGATACTTACTATAATCTTCCCATACTATTTTATATTCATTTATAAAAATGATTTCATCTAAATGCGATATTGAAGTATCTTTCTTTTCTTTATCATTGGGAACTAAAAATTTAATAGCATTATTTGACTCGAACAATTTTCCATCTTCTAATCCATAATTATAACATAATGAATTTTGTTTAAATCCTTTAAGATATCCCAAATCATTAGTTAATAGTATTGCATACCCTTCTTTAACTTTATAACTAAAAATAGTTTTATTTATTAAGTTCTCTATTCTTTGTACATCTTTCAAAAAAGCATATGATCCTAAATCCCTTGCTGCATGATTAAAGAGATCATATATTTCATTATCAATTATCACTTGTTTATCAAGAGTTTTATATTTAAATTCAAATAAATAGCACTCTTGTTTTTCTTCATCAATAGCAACTAAATCAATGTATTTTCTTTTGCCATTTTCTTTACCAATATATGTTTCTAATCTTGTTTTATATCCTAATTGATTTAGCAATAAGGCAAACTCAAATTGAAAATCTTTCTCATTATGAAATAAAGGTCTTTTTATTGATAATTGTTCCAATATATTCATTATATTTATATACATCTATTAAGCACCTCTTTTCATGATGTTTTTTTATAATCATATACATCTTTCTGGATATTTTGTTTTAAAATACTTAAATATAATACGTTGTATTTCTTCTAATAATTCCCCTACATCCTCTGTTCTCATTGTAAAATCACATTTCCAATTTCTACCATTATAATTATCTTGATCAGAAAATGTTACAAAGCATTTATTATCACTCTTAAAATAAAAGCATTTAGAATGTGAAATTGAATTCCTTAAATGTTTGATGTATGTAATTTCATTATTGCCATATGAATAATTTGAATGGAATTTACAGCTATGATTTTTTATATATTGATTCAACTTATCAAATTCTATATTTAGTTTGTGCTCTTTGTTCATCTCATATGGAGCAACTAACAAAGCATACAAAAACATTTGAAGAGTTGCAGGATTACTTATTTTAGATCGTTTAATAATATTTTTTAATGAATTATTATCAAATTCTATTTTATTAAAGTATTCATTATCTGCTTTATATTTTTTATCTAAAGCAACAATTAATCCAGTAGTTGCTAAAGCCTGTAATAAATACGAATCATATTGTTCCATTATTAAATTTCCCCTTTAATTATCACATTCAACCACTTAACACCTCTATTAAGTTTATCTTTATTAATCCACAACTTATCTATCTTAAAGTTAGTTTGATTAATAATATTAGTAAATGTTTCTTCAGCTAAATATGTAAAATATCTATCATCTATAATACCTTCAAAATCCCCATATTTAAATGATACATACATTACTCCATTTTCTTTTAATGCATTATAACATTTATTAAATGCATCTACTAGCTTATTAGATTTTAGATGTAATAATGATGCACATGCCCAGATACCATCAAATTCTTTATCATATTTAATATCTTCGATAGACATTTGAATTACATTATCTAATCCAATACTTCTAGCATTATCACAAAATTCTTTAATAGGATCTATAGATACTACTTCATAACCTTTATTTTTAAAATACAATGAATCTCTACCTGAACCAAAACCAACATCTAAGATTTTAACATTAGGTTTTAGATAACTTTCAAATATATCATAATATTCTTTCATATCCACATTTTTAGTGTTATTGATATATTCTTTTGCATGTTTATTATAATAATTCATACTAACACCCCTTACATCCTAAATAGAACTTATCTACAAAGTCATGTTCAATAGCATAGTCAAATTCTTGTAGAAGTTTTAAGTTTCTGTCTCCATATTTACTATGTAGTAATTCTTTTAATCTATTATTTCTTTCTTTTAATTTATTTATTACTTCTTGTGAAGGATTAATATTAGATTTAGAAGAATTACATCCTTTATGAACATATACTATATTCCATAAATCATCTGAGTACATATAACTCCATGGAATAACATGATCTCTTGATAATTCATGTTCACTTATTTCCTTGCCGCATATAAAACAAATATGTTTATCATTTTCTAAATCAAGATATTCATCAAATTTATTTAATTGAGTTCTTTTTATTTCTTGTTCATCCATAATTCTAACTTTCTTAGCAATTCTAGGACAAGAATTATAGTTTTCAAGCATCATAGACCATCTATAGTTAATTAAATCAAATAAGTCTTCCTGATTGTTATATAATTCTTTTAAAAATGATGTTTTAATAATAATCTTATTATTTGCATTATCTATTTCATAAAAATCATATTTATTAGAATTTAAATTCAAGAAAAAAGGCATAACATTTACTTTTATATTGCTTATGCATCTTCTTATAGATTTAGTTAATTCTTTATTTAAATTATTATCAAAAGAACTAATAGCTCTTTCAAATACAATTGGTTTAAATACAACTACTTTTTCTTTAAATAAACCAATAATTCTTTTTACTTCAGATAATATAACAGGTGGTTGATTAGGTGCAGATTGAAAAAGATTAAAGAATATAGTTTGATCCCAATAATACTTAAACATCTTTAAAGCAATATCAAATAATGATAATTCACTATATTCATTTGCACTGTAAAAATGCTTATTGGATAACTCAATAATTGCTTTAGCCCAAGCCATCTTATAAGTATTGCTATATTCACATTCCCTAATTACCTTTTTTAAATCTTTCAACATAATGTTAAACCTTCTTATTTTCTTGCACCTTTAGATTTTTTTCCTTTAAAAACATATATAGATTCAGTTATTCCGTTTTTAACATAAGTAATATGTCCAGTTTTATTATTATCATAAGTTATTCTGTATTTGTTTTTTTTATCTCTTTTAAAACTAGATTAAATTTATATTGATAAAAGTTTTTTAATATAGGTTCAAATAACAATGTCACTATAATCCCTATAATCTCTATGACAAACGATGTTATAATAAGTGTAAAATTATAATTATAAATAAAATAAATAATACCAAAAGTTCCGACTAATATCAAAAAAATAGACAAGATAATATATATCAAATATTTATTTAGTTCTGATAAATACTTTTTATATTCTACATCATCCTCAAAATGAATTAGCACGCTCCCTGTATTAATTCTAATCATTTTTTCATATTGCATAGCTAATTACCTCTCTTCAAATATTTATTTATTGCTTTAATAAAAATGTCTGCATATTTTTCTGTTTTATATTTACCTATACCTTTTATAGATAAAAACTGTTCATGATCTTCAGGCTTTCTCATTGACATTTCTAATATTGTTTCATTAGAGAAGATTTGAAACATTGCCACACCTTCTGAAAAAGCAATTTTATTTCTTAACTTTTTTAATTCCAAGAATAAATTAATATCATAATCATTTAATTCTTTTTTATCACTTTCTCCTTCAACATCAGTTAAATTATTATCAATAATGGAAGAACTAGCGTCATCAAACTTCTTACTCATATAAATAGTAGGTAATATTACGAGGTATTCTTTGTCAGAATTCATATCTTCATTATCTTTCCAATATACGATATGGCGAATTTCAGAAGCAATAATCTTATATCCCTTTGCATCTAATTCCTTTAATTTACATATAAATCTAGCAGAGAAACGAGCAATCCTTTTACTTTTTATTAACAGATACTCATCATTTAAAAATAATGGATCACCGCTAATTGAATTCGCTAATGTGTTTTGGACGTTTTGATTTTTAAAATAACCTAAATTAACATCTCTATAACCTAATTGTAATATTATTTCCTGAGGCTCATCGCATATTCTTTTGTTCTCTTTAAATATAACTCCATTCTTATATGAATCAAAAATATTATTATTATAATGTATTATTAAATTTTGTTTAGCTCGAGTCATTCCAACATATAATAGTCTTTTTTCTTCATTCGTTTTCATTGAAATATTATTTAATAATAAATGAACAGTATCAAATTCTCTCCCTTTAGCTTTATGTAAGGTTGATACTACATAATTACAATTATCCGTTTCAATAAAATCTTCTATGTCAGATTCATAGGCGAATTCTTTTAAATCTGTTTTATATTTAGTTTTGTTAACTTTTTTGAATTTAGTTAATAGTGTCATAGTTATTTCCAGTGAGGAACTATTCATAAACTTTTTCGTCATTTCGGAAACACCTTCCATCCAAAGTTCATCACTAACAATAGGATTATCATCTTTATTAATATAATCATAAAAGTATCTGATTTCTTGTAAATTAAATAAATTTATACCATCATTTGATTGAATTAATTTTGCTTTAATTTCCTTTTTATTTAATAATGATAAAACTTTTAATGATTCCTCATTAGTTCTAGTTAAAATTGCTACTTTGTCGGAATTAATTTTCTTTTTCGCAACTGAATCAACTACCAATTCTTCAATATTAGGTGATTCATATTTAGCTAATCCCACTATTCCTTTTTCTTCCCTTACACTTTTGATTTCGTTTGTTTTCATTCTATTTTTTATACATCTTACAAACTTATTTGAAAATGAAACAATTTCATTAACACTTCTATAATTATCAACCAATTCATAAATCGCAGAAGACTCTTGTGAATCGCAAATTAATTTCATATATTTCGAATTAGAATCTCTAAATTCATAAATATTTTGATCATCATCTCCTACTGCAATTATTTTTATATCATCACTTCTTTTAATAATCGCCAGAATTAATCTATATTCTTTTTCGCTAATATCTTGCGCTTCATCAATTACTATAACTGTTTTCGCTATCTTACATTGTTCAACAGAATTATCCTCTATCATTTCAATAGCTTCATCAATAATGTTACCTAATTCATCATCCGTAGTTTTCTTTCCTAATTTACCCAATAAATCAAAACAATATGAATGGAAAGTTTTTATTTCAACATAATGAGCAGCATCCCCAATCAAATCAATTAATCTAGATTTAAATTCTGTAGCTGCTGATCTAGAAAAAGTTAGCATTAATAATTGTTCCGATTTGACATCTTCTAACAATAATAATGATGCCATTTTATGAACCAAAACTCTAGTTTTACCTGATCCTGGACCAGCTAAAACTGTAATAAAATCATTTTTATCATCATCTATTATCTCTTTTTGCTTAGGAGATAGTGAGCCAAACAATCTATTGTATCTATCTGCTGTAATATTTCTCTTAATTTCACCAAAGCGATTACCTTTAAAATATTTCTTTATGAAACCATCATATTGCATATTAAAATAATCACTAACATAAGTTAATGCTTCATTATAATCTTTCAGCATCATATTAGCGTACTCTCCAACAATATGTATTTGTTGAATTTTCATATTATAATGTTCTTCAAGTTGTCTATAATCATCCTTTGTATATTTCTTCTTATTTTCCTTTATTTTAGTTATTTGCATTGTATTATATAAGACCAAAAAACCACCATCAATAGATAAAATTCCCATATCAGATAAATATAATAGTGTTTTTTGCATTTCAGATATCGTACATCTCATATCATTAGCAAATAAACTATTTCTATTATTAAAACAATCTATTAATTCATTTATAGAAAATTCCAAATATTCACTTTTATTTTTTAGAGCCTTATCAAATAAATAATCAACTACAAACCTTATTATTTCAGACCTTTTGCTTAACTTCTTATTTATTGATTCTAAGGAATCTTTTAATATAATTTCATAATTATATCCAACAATCTTGCATTCTTTTTCCAAATAATCATGTTTTCTCCAATAATTAATAATTTTCTTAAATTTCTCAACAGTTGCTTTCTTTATTCCACCTTTGATTGCTTCATCATTCATTTCTTTTAGATTTAAACTATTTTTACCATGATTCAAATATTTTTCTAAAAATCCAAAAAGAAACCATTCACATTTTAAAGACAAATCTAATAAATTATCAGTTTTATTTATACTGTCTTGTCTAAAATGGCCGTGCATATCATTATTGTCATATAATAATTTAATACTACGCATTTTATCAATTAAAGTGATAACAACGCTTTTTTCTATACCTAAATCATCAGAAATAACATCAACTCTAGATTCTAAATCTACGCCTGGAGAATGTCTATTCTTAATGCCTATTAATTTACTAATTATTCTTACAGCATTTTCCACTTCTTCAGAATCGAATAACTCAGATGACTCTATCCTGTTTCTTGCTTCAATTACACTTCTTACATTTAAACTAGTTGCAAATATTTTAGGAGTATTAAATCCACGTTCAATATATCCAGAAGACTCTAAAGCAGAAATCGCAGTTCTAACTCGTGTTTCGACATCCGAACCAGAATCATCCCACCCTGCTTCTCTTGCAATTTCTAATGCTGAACATGATATATTATTTCTTCTCTTCTTTGCAGTTAAATTTCTTATACCTTTCCAAATTTGAGATATATCTTTTATAGATAATTTTGACTTATTCAATAATTGAAAGTGTTTATTCAAATCATCTTCGTTAAAATAAACAATGCATTCTGCTTGAATATTTTCATTTCTACCAGCTCTTCCTGCTTCCTGTACATAATTTTCTAACGAATCAGAAATCTCATAATGCACTACTAATTTAACATCCGACTTATCCACGCCCATACCAAAAGCTGAAGTAGCAACCATAACTTGTACTTCATTATTGATAAATTTTTCTTGATTTCTGATTTTATCTTGTGAATCCATTTTTCCATTAAATGGTAATGCTTTAATTCCATCTAAACTTAATTTTTCTGCAATTAACTCAGTAGTTCTTGTTCTGGAAACATAAACAATAGTAGAACATTTTTTAGTACGAATAAGTTCTCTCAAAGATATATATTTTTCGTCGTCGTCTCTTTTTAGTTCTACTCTGTAATGTAAATTAGTTCTAGTTGCAGTTGTCGCATATATTTTTAAATCAATATTTAAATTTTCTTTAAAATACTGACAAATATCTGAAATTACTTTTTGTTTGGCTGTTGCAGTAAAACACGAAACTGGTATAGGCTTACTTAAATTTTTCTTTTCCTGAATATATTTAATGAAATTAGCAATGAACAAATAGTCAACTCTAAAATCTTGACCCCATGTAGAAAAACAGTGAGCCTCATCAATTACAAATCTAGAAATATTTCGAGCAAGCAACATTTTTTCTATTGTTTTAGATCTTAATAACTCTGGAGAAATGTACAAAATACTTGCCTTCCCAGACATTACTCTATTTATGGCTTCAGATCTTTGAATTGGATCTAATAAGCCATTAATAGTAACAGCATCTATTAATCCTTTTTTCTCCAAACCATCTACTTGGTCCTTCATTAAAGATTGAAGTGGAGAAATTACAACTGTTAATGATCTACTAGCTTCTCCATCTATTAGTGCAGGCAATTGAAAAGTTAAAGATTTACCGCCACCTGTAGGAAAAATTGCAAGCAAAGATTCTCCATATGCTGCGCCTCTAACTGCATTTTCTTGTAATTTTTCACCATTAAACATCCTAAACTCATCATAATTAAAAAATTGTTTCAATTTTGCTTTTAAATCGAAAACAGTATTACAATATGAACATCCGTTTTTACAAGGTGTTGACCTTAACATTTTTATTACATATTCAATTTTAGGATAGTTAATCAATACCCAAGGAGCTATATTATCTTCTTTATCAGATGTATTAATAAGAGATAATGCATATCCTAATTCGACTGGATATTCATCAATTAACTCTGAAAGGTTTGCATTTTCGCATATTTTACCTTTAAAAAAATTAAAAATATCTTTTTTAAGATTCCATGTTAAACTATAATCAACATATTTAAAAAAACCAGCAAATTCATTTTGCTTAGAAAGTAAATTCCCAAAAATAGATTTTAAAGAATTAGGAAAACTATTAAACGCTTCCAACTCACAGTAAAATAAATCTCTACACTTTTTTGCATCATTTAAAGGATTATTTATTTCTTCTGTGAAAATTTTATCATCCTTTAATAATTTATGATACAACTTTTTAGGATAAATAAGAGGAGATAAACATAATGTATCTATAATATCGACTTTTTTAGGGTTAATATAATTTTTAATGTAATTGATATCATGATTTAAAATATTATGACCACAAATAAAAGAAAAACCTTTAAATGCATGAAGAATTTTAAGTTTATTCAATCCGTGATATTCTATACCTTTACTATTAATACTACCAAAATCTTCTAGTTTTTTTGATTCAGTAGAAACTTCAGTATCTATAAAAATTATTGGCTTCATTTTCTTTACTCCCATTATTGCATTAAAAAAATATTAAATTTTTCTTATTTAATTATTATAATAATTATAAAACATTTTATAATTAATGTCTATTAACTATTTAATTGATAAAAATTCATAATAAAAAGCACAACTAGTGCATAGTTGTGCTTTTTCAAATTTCCTCAATTCCTAAACTTTTCAAATAATTATATGTTCCATCATAAAATTCAGGTAATCTTGTACTATCTTCATAAAACCCTGAAAGTGTTTTATTTGGATTTCCTGTAGGTATACATATAACCATTCCTGCTCTAGCACGTGTTAATAAAACGCGATATGCATTTAACATATATTTCATTAATTCTTGCTTGCCTTCAGTAGTTGGAGTTTGTTCTACCCAATTTGTTTTACCATTAAATCTATAGAATTTCCACTTACCGTTATCATATCTCATATCTGCATCCCAAAGTAAACAAGTGTAATCAAGTTCTAATCCTTGTACTTGAATTTCAGTGGCAGCATCTTCTAAATAATTTGAAGATCTTGTATCTGATTTATCTTCTAAAAACCAGTGAACAGCATTTTCATCTCCTGATTGTAAAACGTGAACTCCTAATGGCTTAAATCTAGCTGATTCTTTAGTTACTAAAACACCTGTTCTTTCTGTGCCTCGAACTTTTTCATGAAGCCATCTTCTAGCTTTATCCATATCTCTTGTTAAGACAATAGGATATTTATCTTTAATATCTAAGTACAATTGTTTGGCATTACTATCAAAGCTTAATAAAGCATGTACAAAAGCAGATAATTTCTCTGCTCTATAAGAACGTAATGAAACACTTAAATGAAGATCTTCCGAATAAATAACGTTTCGATTATCTTTTAGTAATTCATTTACCTTTCCTTCAGCGTATTCTTTTTCTGTTAATTTTGGAGAAATATATACATTCCAATGTGGGAATAATTCATTTAAAGCTTTAATCCATTCAGATATACCAGCTTCTCCAGTGTTAATTTCTTGTCCTCCACCTACTAAACATACAATTGTTGCCCAGTCTTTTCTTTGATCAAGTGACCAGATTAAAAATGCAGCTTCAGACATTGGAAAATTAGGAACTTTGAGTTTATTACCATATGTTCCACCACGTTTTAAATAATCCGCTAATCTTTTATGTGTCCAAGAACGTTGTGCTTCATCAAATATAGCAACATGTTCTACTTCACCATAACCTGCAGCATCATTTTCTACAGCCTTATAAGGATCTATTTCTAGTATTCCATTTTCTACTGGGTTTATAATTTTAGCTAACATATTATCACGATAGCGGTGAATCATTTGAATAGATTTACTAACTTCTCTACGTGAATCTGTCATTTTCTTTTTAACATTATTATTTTGACATTTCTTAAAGTTATCTAATGCCAAAGCTTCTGTTAAAACTGCTACTAATGGACCATTACCAGATAAATATACTGCACTTTCTCCTTCTACTGGTTTATCTTGACCTTGATATGTTTGCTTGATAGCAACATCAAGACCAACTAATGTTTTACCAGCACCAGGAACACCTGTTACAAAGCAAATACTTTTCTTTAAATTTTCTTTACTATCTTTAATAACATCTAAAATATATGAAATGGTTCTATCAGTAGAAACATTATCTGCTTCATGTCTAGTAATATTTTCTACAGAATGATTTTCATATAATGTTTTAGCAGCTTCTATAATTGTAGGTGTCGGTGCATATGGACTAATAATCCAATTATCATCAATAGTAACTTCATTTGGATATTTTTCTAAAACATTATTAATTAAATTTAATATACCATTATCACCAGACACTAATGGATTTACAATTCTATCATCATAAACTGACATATTAATTTCTGTAGATGAACTACGATAATTAGTCGCAACTAAGATAGGAACAATTACATGTTCTTGACTAAATTTATGAAAGTTTTTTAAATCTAAAGCATAGTCTAAAACTTGATCTATATCATTTTCTAATATTTTACTTTCACCAACTTTAAATTCTAGACAAAAGATTATTCCTTTTATTAATAAAACGACATCTATTCTTTTTCCTAATCTAGGAATATCATATTCAAAAATTACTTTTTCAGTATCACCAAAGTTTGGTAATATTCGTTTTAAAATAGAAATCTCAGATGTCCACGCTTCTCTAGTAGTTGTTAATGCTTCACCATGATAATTATCACATAATATTCCTAAAATGGAATTACTATCTAATTCTAAGAATTCTTTGAAACTACTGTTATATAAACAACGAGTCATATTATGATATTACCTCCATTAACAATTCTATTTTTCTTTGATTGTAGCTTTGCAAAAAATAAATTCTACTTGACTAAATAATTTTTCAAAATCTACAAAAATTTCTTTTTCCGCGCTTAACAAATCAACCCAAAAGTCTTTTTTGTGACTATCTTTTAGTTTATAAAAGTCTAACGCCTCACTACACTTTTCTGCTTTACCACACGTTTCTAAAAATGTTTCTGCAATCAATGTTTCAATTTCTACAAAGCAATAACTGCTACATTTCATATTAATATATTTAACTAATCTATCAGGAATAGGTAACATCAAAGCATATCTATTGCTTTTCAAATGTTTAGTATATAAACCACAATTAATATCGCCTTGTTGACCCGAATACAAT
Organism: Bacilli bacterium; assembly: GCA_017457045.1. Next base: position 39,759 of record JAFTIF010000016.1, on the reverse strand, counting down.
TGTTGTCTCCCATCTCTTAAATCTAAAACTTTTTTAAACTTAGCATATCCTTCAGAATCAAAATCAAACAAACAAATAACTGTATCATCGTGGTCACGCGATGTATTCTGACAGGATAATATGTTATATAATCCTCCAGTCGAATATCCTCCATGAATTTGGAAATTAGAATGTTCTAGAAATTTATCATCAAGATTATCTTTATTAATATCGTCTACTCCTTTTAACTTTAAATATGCTATTTTATATATTTGGGTATATTGATCTTCAACAAGTAAAACTTTCCCGGAAATATTAATTAGGTTTTCCAACTCAAGGATTCTATGTTCCTGATTAATTATCTTTTCGTAAAAAGATTTATTCGCAACGCTTAACTCATCATATTGATACTTACCTACAGAAATAATTTTTGGGGAATTTCCATTATCATTAAAAATTTCATAAAAACATGCGTTATCTGGTGCCATTGAAATAGTAGAAGAAGAATGAGTAGATATAATAACTTGTACACCTTTATTGACATAAAAATTATTAATAACATAGTAAAATGAATTTATCAATGAAGGATTAAGTGTAGCATCAAATTCATCGAACAATACCAGTTTTACATCTTTACTTAATTCTTCGTCCAGAGCGAATAATGCCAATTTTAATATTGCTTTTTCTCCATCACTTAAATCGGAAAGTTTTCGTTCATTATTCCCGTCTCTTAATTTTGGATTCTCATCCATAATAGGAGTATGAAATTCATAATCACTTTTAAATCTATATTTAAACTTCATAGTTTTAAATAAGTCGTTTAAAATTGTCCATGGAGCATCTTTTAACCAAGCATTATTATCAAAACACTCGTTTGTTTTAGAATACTCTATTTGTTTGTCTACTCTGTTACAACAAGCAATATAAAATATATTTCCAATTTGATTAATAATATCATTATCGTTTCTCCAAATAAAATTTACAGGGATAATTTTTTCGAATTCTTCTTTTGTTAAATTATGCAATTTATCTCCAGAATAATTTTGTTTGAGTAAATCAATAACTGTAAGAATAGATCTCCAAGAAGAATTGCGAACACCTTTTTCATCATAAATAGCATTATTATCAATAATATTATTTTTTTTTCGATTATCCAACAAATTTCCACTAAAACTAAATTTTATATTTTTTTCATAAAACTCCCATGCTTTATCAATATTGCTTTGATGATACCCTATAGCATATTTTCCAAAATCTTCACCTATACCAATATTATCCCTAAATGAAAATAACGCTATATTTTCAACTTTTTCATTGATATTATTTTCTGCTTGAAAAACAGTTCTTTCTATTTTTTCTTTACATTGCTGTGAAATTATATTCAACAACTGACTTTTTCCACTTCCATTTACTCCAGACAATACAATTAAATCGCCGCAAAGATAATATTCAGTATTTTTTTTATATAATTTATAATCATTTAAAATACTAATTTTTAAGTTTTTCATTTTTTACTCCCCTCCTGCTTTATCAAGCAATTTTTTTGTTTTTTCTTTTAATTCATTTTCTTTCATGAACACATGCATTAGGTCTTGTGCTATTTGCATTTGTGCTTCTGTAAGTTCACATGAATACACACAATCTTCTATTGTAGTAAGAATCATTCTATTTGTTTTATAATTCTTTTCTCCAGTAAGAAGATATCCTGCTGGTACTTTAAGCATATAAGCAAACTTTAAAATCTTCTCGTGATCAATGTTATGAGCACCAGATTCAATTTTATTAATTGTAGATCTATTAGAATACCCCATTAGTTTAGCTAAGTCATCTTGTGTTAATCCTTTAGCTATTCTAATTCTTCTAATACGTTGTCCTATTGTTTCTATTGGTGTATCTTCATTACCATAGATATTAGCTTCCATTAATTGTGAATTAATGATTTCATCATTCTTTCTTCTTACCATAACCAACAAACACCTCTTCTTTAAAATTTCACATTTTCTATTTTTTTAAATGCAAAATATCATATTATCTTACTCTCAAACAATTAAATATACACATTTTAACATATTAATCTTTTGAGATTATTTTTATTATACAACTTTGTTTCTAAAAAATCAACAAATCCAATTGGTCGGTTGCTAATTTTAAAACAAATTTGTGTTTATTGTTTTTTTATGTATAAAGATACCTCTACTGTGAAGTATGTTAGTAATCAAAATATATATTAATAATAATGATAAAAGTATATAATATATACTTTTACTTTAAATAATTCAATCACTTTTGAAATATATTTATATTGACTTCGTACTAATAGAAAATTAGTTAGTAAAATCACTTAATAAAATTAAATAAATTAAGTTATTTTTACACATTATAAATGAAGACACATTCTAAAAAAATAAATTTGTAATATGTTTTATAATTTGATACATTGTTTTTAATTATTATCTACATGGTGATTTAACATGAGGAATATCTTTTGATTTTAGATTTGCACAATTATAAAATTTTTTATAACATTTATTACTTAATTTAGAACATTTTTTACATTTATTTAATGTTTTAGCTGATTTTGTAAAATAAGTATTTTTATACTTGTTTAATGCTTTTATTCGAACCCTATCGACAATTAATCTATTATTCTCTCCCCCGTTTCCACTAGCAATAATCTTATTATTCGAATTGAACGGAGCATATATAGCAGAACCTTTATAAATTGCCGAATTACTTTGAATTATATATGAAAAAATATCTCTGCTATAAGAATTTATTATATGTTCAAAATATTCTGTATCTCTATTCATTACGGGAACAAAAACACAAGAAACCTTATCTTTAAACTTCGCTCTCTGTGCTATATCAGTTAATTCATAGCACAGAAAAGTTGTATAATCAACTGAATCAGTATGGATTATATAGTTTATTTTTTTATCTATTTTTCTAACATCTTTTTTATTAAAAACAAAATGCATATCTTCATGCGGTGAATAATTATTTTTTTCTCTTATAATAGGGATTACATTATAATATGGGGATGATTCAATGTATTGCAAGACGCATATGTTATTTTTACAAGTATTTTTATAATTTTTATATTGTAATCCACAAATAAAAGAAATTTTATATTTCTGACAAAAGTATGCAGCCAAATCAACCCAACTAGCTGGCAAATAACATTCATGTGCAATTAAATAATCCACTTTATTTTTCGATGCTTCTCTAAATGCATATTTTAGATTTTCAAATGTTTTTTGATTAGAATGTCTATTATTGTCATTAATAGTTTCTATTATTTCATCATCACTTATTTTATTTAATAATAGCCCAACTTTTATTTCTCTTTTTTTCCTAAACTTTCTTTTCCCTTGGATGTATATATTAATTAAATCATTATTTGAATTATCTATATGAAATTTCGGGTTTTTAATAAAACCATTCAAGCGTCTAAATTCATTTTTATAATCATTATAATCAATTAATTGTTTTGGGTTTTTCAAAATCAAATCATATAATGGTATTATTTTAGCCGGATCATCTGTTTCATTTATCGACATCATTTCTATAATACACTCATTTTCAGCAATATTAAGTATGTCAAAGAAATCTTCTTTTATTATTCTATTAATTTCATCTTTCATATTATAGTTTTCAATATCTTTAGGAGAAACCTCTATATTTGCTATACTAATTCTTGCTGATTCTAAGAAATTGTCAAGTAATTTATGTTTTCTAACTTTCAAATATTTAACAATATCAATCCATAATTTGTGATAAAGTAAGCAACTTCCATTACAAAACAAATTATTAATTAATCTATCTATTTCATTATATTTTTCGCTTTGCTTTTCTAAAACTATATGGTTATATCCTATATATTCATCCATTAAAAGCCTTCTTAATTTAAAAGTTTTTGGTTTAATAAAGCTATCTAACGCTTCAGGTTTATCATTTTCATCATCAAAAAGTATATCCATTCTATCATTAAAATCAACTATTGATGTGCAAAATGTATTCATAAGTTTCAAAGATCCTTGAATTTTATTTATATCTTTTATTACACTTTTACTACATTTTTGGACATTTAACTTGTGCTGGAATTTGTTATAACAATTTAAATAGCAATCTATGTCATCAGGATAGTGCTCTTTTTTAAATATAAACAACATATCATCAGCATATCTACCATAATATAAGAAATTTTCATTTTTTGATTTTTCATTTAAAATCTCTCTATCAAATTCCTCGGCCATTAGTTCAGCTAAAATTAAACTGCTACTAAATCCTACAGGGAGACAATATTTTAATTTTTTATCAAAATTTCTTAAAACTAGTGACAATTTTTTTGTGTATATTTCTATAATCTCCTTTAGAATTTTTAAAAAATACTTTCCATCTCTATTTAAATCATCAAAATACTTATGCTTAAATGAAATTTCATTTTTAAAATAGAAGTTTTTATAATCTTCTTTAAAAACAATTACAGGCTCTTTTTTCTCTATTTCTTCCATTATTGTCATTTTTGCTTTATTATACCATTTGCTATATCCATATGAGTAACTATTAAACATTAATTTGTTTAAAAGGTTTAATCGTGAACCTTTAAAGAAATTTTCATTTATCGAATAAGTATAAGAGTTCCTTTTTTCGGGTCTTTTAAAATATTCTATATCTCTCAATAAATACATGCTTACAATCATATCAATTATGTAGTATTCTAATGAGCAATCAATAACTGGCATTGTACTATCTACATAGCACTTAATATTTTGACTATTATCATCTTCGGTATTAGTTCTTTCTTCGACCACCTTTTTTGGATAAATTAATATATTAATTTCTTTATTTATTTTTTCTCTAAATTTGTTCTTGTCATTATTATATAAGTTTAATATATCAATTACAGAGTTTACTATTTTTCCCTCATTTATTCCTTCTTCATAAAACTTTTTCTTCAAATATAGCAATGAATTTTCATAATAAACTTTTGTTCTAAACTTTTTATATGCACTTTCTATAATATTAATATACTTTTTCATAATTACTCCTCTGTCTATTTTTTTATTTAATTTTGATTTATTTTTACATATATCTTATAAATCCTTTTAAATAGTTAGATTTTTTGTTTTGAAAATATATTCAATTTTAATTGTAAGTATTATACTCATGATTTATAAGTTTGCTTAGTAATCAAACAAACACTTTATATATAAATAAACTATTCCGTTTTTTATAATACTCTTTAGCAGCAGTTATTTAATCAACAAACTCATTATAAAAGGTATTATAATCAACGATATAACAATCCATAAAAAATTTCTTGTTTTTTTATGCTTATTTACTCCTATATCAAGTTCCACTTTTGGGAATGATTGTCTAATCATTTGCACACATGGCATAGTTAGTATCCAAAAAATACTTTGAATTATTAAAAAGACTGCCACAATGGCTGACTCAACATTCATCAAATAAATAAATTTATATATAAAAGCTGATAAAGATACACATATTACAAAAAAAACAAATGCATAAAAATACCATTTAAAAATAAACGGAATCCACTTTCTGCTAGTAACACTAATATTCCATTTTTCAATATCGTCTTTTATATTTAAAAACTGATCTTTATTATTTGATGAATAAACAATATCAGAATCAAAATCAGTTCCATAATATGTGAAAGTTAATTTGTTTTCAAAATTACTTTCATAAGATGAAATAACATATATACTTACTTTTTCAATTAATTTATTGTCAAAATCTAAGTCTTTAAATTCATTTATGTTTAAATCAGAATACCCTAAATCGTCCTTAAATTTAAGGTTTAAGATTTCCTTTTTTTCTGTATACTTTTCAATTATTTCCATTAACTGAATCATTTTTTCTTATGTAATTACTGCTCCACTTAATGTTATCTTTTTGCTAAATTCCATATTATATTCCTTTCTAATAAACTCATCATGCATTTTAACTATTTCGCAATATGCATAATACTTTTACAAAATTTTTCCGTATAATATGCTGTTATAGTTAAAAATTGCTCATGTGTAAATTTATATATTTCTTTGCTGTATTTTTGCTCAACTATTTCATATTGTTGATTTTCGTTTAAGTTGACTTTTATATTTTTCACGTTTTTATCATTAAGGAATTCAAAAACATCTTTTATATTTGAATTATCCTTTAAAATAATTTTGTTATATTCAACTTTTGAATTGTTGTATATATCAAGATTACCATTTTCATAAAAAGTAAATCCTAAATGAGCAATGGCATTTCGCAAAAATCTTGTAAAGTCAATCATCTTGATATTATATTCAGTTTGTATTATGTCACACAATTTTTCTTCTCCCATATTATAATCCCTTATTAAGTTATATTCAGTTGCACAGCACACAAAAAAATACAAAACATACATACAAGTTGAAGTATTAAAAATTGATTGTTTTATAAAATCCATTTTTATCTCGCTATTATAAGATTTGAATTCTTTCAATAAGTCTTCAATGCATTTATCGATTTTTGTGTTTTCAGATAAGCATTTTGATATATTACTTAATGCTCTAACTTGTAAATAAACTGATACAGAAACATCTCTATATTCTAATTTTTTATTAATCACAAAAAATCAACCACCTTTTCAAAATCAGAAATTAGAAATTGTAATTAATCAGGTGCCTTTTACCTCAATTTCAAAGAATATGAAATTTTAATTTTCTTATTTTTTCATAAAATAAACATAAAAAATAAAAAAACGCACACAAACGCACAAAAAACACCAATTATTATATTGATTATAAATATATATCTTTCTCTCTACTTAATAAAATTATAACACAATGTCGAGATTTGTCTAATACTAAAATAAGACACTTTTTCAAGTGCCTTATCTATCTTTTCTAATCTCATACCATATACAAGTATGTGTTATTCCTTTGTATTCTATGGTTGTAGTTTTATCTAATCTAGTCATATTAACTTTTTCACTTACTTTCATACTTGGAGTATTTTCTTTAAATACTCCTGTTCTAATCACTAAGAAACCTAGATTAAATAATACTTCAATACTTTTTCTTAATACTTCAGTAGCATATCCTTTATTTTTATATTTAGGATCTATTACAAACCCTATCATAATTTTATCTATTAATATCTTTTTTATAAAAAAATCCTCCTACTAATAGTAAGAGGATTATTCATATAGTTATTTCTTTCTTTTATATACTCTTATACATTGTTTACCATCTTTAGATGGTTCAAAATGAAATACAGTTTCAGATTTTGTGTTTAATTGTTTAAAAAGCAAACTAGTAAGTACACTAATAAATGCTAGATTATCATGATACTCTTTTTTCAAAATAATATGCATTAAATGTTTTCCTTTTAAAGCTGGAATAGATTTTAATACATCTTTTACTTTTGTAAATTCTTCACTTTCATAGATTAGTTTTAAATCATCTGTTAAGACAAATTCTTCCTCTTCAGCTTTTTCAAATCTAATATTTCCTTCAGTTACTGAATTGTCTAATAACTCATTAGTATCTTGAATAATTTCAAAGAATTCATCCTCTTCAAGACCAAATTGATCTTTAAAATCAATCGTAGATGATGTTTTCATAATATCTTCTTTAATAGTTTCAATCTTTTGTTTCATTTCTTTCATTTCTTTATGATATGTCTTTTGAATTTGCTTAATCTTAAGTAGTTCATCTTCCTTTTCTTCTACTTTCTTAATAAGTGCTTCATAGATCATATCATCATCTAATTCTAATAGTTCTTTTATCTCTTCAATAGAAAAAGAAGCTTCTTGAAGTTTTTTAATCTTTAGATATTGTAATGCTTGTTCCGCATCATAATAACGATATCCAGTAAACTTATCTACTCTAACCGGTTTAAGTAGACCTATACTATCATAATATCTTATTGTCTGTGGATTACAGTTACATAACTTAGCAAATTTCTTAATTACCATATCCTTTTCCTCCTTACATCCAAAAGATATCATTATAGTTAACTATAAGGTCAATACCTTAATTTAAAACTTTTTTATTTAATTGTTTCTCTATTAATAATCTTTCCTCTAAAACAAATAACACTTTCTTTAGAGCCATCATTATAATAGATGATTCCTTCTCCATGCATATCTCCATCAAACCAACTACCTATATATTTTGTTCCATTAGCCCAACAAAATGTTCCTTGTCCATGACGTTGATTATTCTCAAAACCACCTTGATACCATGCACCATTACTCCAACGATAAATACCTTGACCATGATGCAAATCATTTTTCAATTCACCTTCATACCAAGAACCATCATTATAGTCTTTACGAATATTATTTGGGAATATAGATTTTATTGCTCCATTTTCATAAATTACTTTCTTACTAGTACCATCTGTGTAATACAGGATTCCTTCTCCATGACATAATCCATTTATAAACGGACCTACATACTTAATACCGTTTGTCCAACAAAATGTTCCTTGTCCATGACGAGATCCATTCTTAAATTCACCTTCGTACCAAGCACCATCTGGATAAGTTTCTTTTTTAATATTTGGTGCTCTATTAATTATATTTCCGTTATTATAAGTTATTTTTTCAGTAGTTCCATCAGGATGATATAGAGTACCTTCTCCATGACATAATCCATTTACAAATGGACCTACATACTTTATTCCGTTTGTCCAGCAGAATGTACCTTGTCCATGACGTACTCCATTTTTGAATTCACCTTCATACCATGCTCCATCAGAATAGGTTTCTTTAATAATATTTGGTAATGTTGACACTACTTTACCATTATCATATATCACTTTACTACTTGTTCCATCTGTATAATATAGAATTCCTTCTCCATGGCATGTTCCATTTACAAATGGACCTACATACTTTATTCCGTTTGTCCAACAAAATGTTCCTTGTCCATGACGAAGACCATTTTTTATATCTCCTTCATACCATGCTCCATCAGAATAGGTTTCTTTTTTAGATTTAGGTTCATTTAATTTCGATTCAGTAGGCTTAGGATTATTTGGTTTAGGACTTATAAATAGTTTTTCTGCTTCCTCAATACTTAATAAATATGTACGATTCTTAGAATATCCTATATTCTCTAATAGAATAGCATTCCTTTGAATATTATCAGGTCCAATAAAGCTATATCCTTTTTTCTTTTTATATTCAATATGTTTTAATGCTTCTTCTTTATTAAACTTTAAGTCTAAGCCATATTTTTTCGCACAGTCAAGAATATCCTCTAGACGGTGACCATAATTCTTTCTAGCATATGCTAAAATTGCTTGGTCCATAAAATATTCACGATATTGTTCAGGTTTACCTTGAACATCTCTTTTAAAAACAGATATATTATCGTAAGTTGAGAAAATCGACACTGGTAACTTCTTATGATACATTTTTATATAAGCAAGAACTTCCTCTAATATACCTCTAATATCATTATAATAATCATTTACTTCTTTAGATTTTCTTATTAAGTCTTCACATAGTAATTCTTTATAAACTGGATTATCAATAGGTCTTAATGAGATAGTATCTGCAATTTTATCATCACTATCTTTAATTCCATATGTTTCTTCAGGATGATAGACCATATCTACTATTGTTGCTTCAATAGTAAGTATATATGAAGAGTAATAACCTTTTGCTACTTGTTCAGCTTTAAAGTTTTTTTCTAAAAAGAATCTGTAACGAATCCTCATTACTTCCTCTATATCAAAACCATAGTAGCATAAATCCACTCCTCTAGTTGGTCTTACATCGATAAAGTTAAACCTTCTTCCTTTATGCTTACTTTCAGCTTTTTTCATTAAAGATATAATATATTCTTCAATATCTTTTAACATATCTATTGTTTCTTCAAGTTTTCTTTCAGATACTCCAGCCATATAATATACCTCCAATTTATTATATATATTTTATCACAAATTAATCTACATAAAAAGCGTAGACAAACTTATCTACACTTATATTTATTCTTTACATTTTATTAAAAAGTATATTCATAACTACTCTAACCATTATTTCTTTTTCCTTAGAATCTGACTCTGCCACTAATAATGTAAGCGCAGTTAAGGCACCACTAGAAATAACAAGTTTACTTTTATTAAGCAATGCATTCTTACTTAAATAAAGCAAAAATAACCCTGCCGCAATTCTTTTACAGCCATCTACAAAAGGATGATCTTTAACAATGAAATACAATAAATTTGCTGCTTTCTCCTCTAAAGAGTTATAAACATCCTCACCAAAAGCAGTTTGATTAATACAGGCTAAAATCCCTTCTAATTGTCCCTTATTCTTTTCCTTTCCAAACAATTTAGAATCATTATTAAATCTCATATTATTAATAAACTTTCTACATTCATTATACTCTAATGCATAATTTTCTTTGCTTCCTATTGGTTTGGGTACACATTGATGATCATAATTATCTAAAAGAGTTAATGCATTAGTATACAAATTAATAATATTCTCTAACTCATTAGTTTCTATATCCAAAGTATTAGCTAACATTTTATTTTGGATTTCAATAGTCTTATTAAGTGCGATTAATCTTTTATTATTTACAGAATATCCTTCAATTAAATATTCTTTTAATACTTTATTAGCCCAGCGTCTAAAAACAATACCTCTTTGAGATTTAACTCTATATCCAACTGAAATAATCATATCAAAGTTATATAACTTAACCGTATAGTTTTGTAAACCAAACTTACCCATATGTGCGTTTTCCGCACATGTGCTCTTTATATCTAATTCACCATCTTTATAAACATTAGAAATATGTCTAGAAATTCTAGTTCTATCCACATCAAATAAATAAGCCATTTCTTCTTGTGTCAACCATACAGTTTCATTCTCTTTATCTGCCCTCACATCCAATTCAAATTCATCATCTTTAAACTTAATTACTTCATATTTTTCCATACCTTTTCCTCCTTTATAAAAGAAAAAAGGCATCACCATTTAAACTAGATATCCTTCTAGTTAGGTAATGCCTTGTAATCTTTTTTATTACAAGTAAATTATATCATTTTAGACAATATTCTACAAATACTATTCATACTTTTTAACCAATATCCAAATAAAATTACTCTTTGAGATTTTGCTCTATAACCAATTGATATAATAACATCTTAGTTATAGTGTTTTGTTCTATACACTTTCCCATCACTTGAAGTTGTAAAGAAATCCTTGACAACTGATTTTTTATCAAATTCTTTTTCTTTAAATGCTTTATTTATGTCTAAACTAACATTTTGTTTTGTTGTATCAAACAATTGAGAAATTTCTTTTTGTGTCAGCCACACAGTCTCCTCTATCATTTTAGACAATATTCTACAATTAAAAACTCGACATATTAAATAACATGTCGAGCTTATTTCTACCAAATAACTACACGCTTACTTGGAGCAATATACATCTTGTCTGTTTTCTTAACACCAAATGTTTCGTACCATTCTATGAAGTTTCTAGGTGCCATATTAGCACGTAATATTGCAGGTCCATGAACATCAACTTTTAATAATAATGCTGAATATTCAGGTTTAGCTTTACTACACCATACACGTGCCCAGTTTTTAAAGTATTCTTCATATGAAGCGTTAGGCATATTCTTCATAATATGAAGTGTAACTGCAACACCACCATTGTCAGCCATATTTTCACTAACAGTGAATCTTCCATTTACAACTCCCCATGGAAGTTCAATTCCATCGAATTGTTTAACCATAGCTTCAACTTTCTTATTGAATTTCTTATAGTCTTGTTTTGTCCACCAGTTGTTGATATTACCGTTTTCATCACATTTAGCACCATTACTATCGAAAGCATGAGAAATTTCATGTCCAATTACTGCACCAATTCCACCTAAGTTTTCACTTCTTGTTTGCTTAATTGAATAGAATGGAGGTTGTAAGATAGCTGCTGGGAAAGTAATATCGTTTACAAATGGGTCATAACAAGCATTTACCATATGACCTGGCATTTGCCATCTTGTTGGATCTGTAGGTTTTGATAATTTTTCAAATGAATATTGTAATCTAATTCTTCTTAAATCACATACGATTTTAAATAATGAATCTTTTGGATTAAATACTAATAGGTTAAAGATATCTCTAACTTTATCAGGATAGCCCATTTTTACACCAATCTTAGATAATTTTAAAATTGCTTTTTCTTTAGTTGCATCTTCTAAGATTTCGTTTGTAGCGATTCTTTCTTTATAAGCATCAATAATTTGATATACGATTTCTGTAATATCTTTTTTAGCTTCTTCACCGAAGTATTTTTGACCATAATATAAACCGACTGGTTCAGAATACATATTTGAAGCTAATTGATAAGCAAATTTTTCAACTGGTGCAGCTTCTTTAATTCCTGAAAGAGTTCTATTAAAGATTCCACCTAAATTTCTTAATTTTTCACTTAATAATGTACAAGAAGATAAGATTCCTGTAACATATGCCCAGTGTTTATATAATTCAAATGTTTCTTCATTAAATACTTCTTTAAAAGCTTTAAAATATCTTGGTTCTGCAACAATAATCTTTTCAGGAACATAACCAAATAATTTAGTTAATAATCTTTTGAATGATAATGGTTTTAAATATGAAGCAACTTTATTTACTTTCATTGGGTTGTACATATTTACATATTCTGACCATTCTTCACGAGTCTTAACTAATTTTGCTAAGATAGCATCAAATGCGATAGTATCTTCAATATATTTAGCTTGATCTTCAGCACTTAAATCTGTTTCAGCCATTACTAGTTGAGCCATTTGAGCCCATAAACCTAATAATGCTTGTTTTTGTGCTTCCATGCCTTCTTTATAATAACTTGCATCTGGAAGTAATACACTTGGTCCTTGAATCATAAGACAATGATTCTTTGTATCCTTCATATCTGTTTCTACACCGATGTTAATTGGTAATGGTAAATCATTTAATACTAATTCAGGAAGCTTATTATTAAACTTTCTAATTGTATCTAATTTAGAAAGAATAGAAACATATTTAAGAGCTGGTTTAATACCATGTTTATCTCTTTTCTTAACATTTTTAATTTCTTTATAAAGTGTACATGCTCTTTCTAAATATTCATTTGGATATGTAGATGTTTCACACATTTGATTGAATTCATCAATCATAAGTTTTTCTACTTCAACATGTAGAGTGTTAAATCCACCTGTAGCTGGTAAATCATCAGGTATAACTAATTGATCTAATTTTTCTTGATTTACATGAGTATATAAATCGTCTTGTATTCTTACTTTTTCCATATTGTCCTCCTAGATAAATATATAATTATTATCTTTAATCTTTGACTACTATTATAGTACAAATACATAAAATAAACTACCTTAATTATAAATAATTATCAAGGAACTATAGTTTTCTTTTTATATTTTAGTAAATAATAATTCGATTAATTCATTATTTAACTCATTGATTGAGAATATCTTCTTACCTAAATCTTTGATAGATGCTCCTAGATGATATAGTTTTTGATTATCTATAATAATGTATCTATCATGAACTTTATCTATATATTTAATAATTAATTCTCTGTATTGCTTATTAAACATTTCGATGTCTTTATTTAATAATTTACATTTATCCTTATGCGTATAAATAATTACTTTAACATTTTCTTTTTTTATAGTTAATCTATCTAATATAGTCCTATCTATGTAATTATCAATAATTATTATCTCTTTATTTGCTTCTTCAAATATTGATTGAATAAGTGTATAAGCATCGTAAAACTGACCATTAAATAATATAGAATGCTTATCATAGTTATCAAACACCCTATCTTCAATCTTAATAAGACGATTATTTATCGAAACAACTTCATTACTGAGTCTAATAAAGTTCTCATTAGATACAACTACTCTATTTTCGTTAATAACATATCCATTTAATAAATATTGTTTTAATACTTTATTAGCCCACTTTCTAAATAAAATTCCTCGATTTGATTTAACTCTATAGCCTACTGAAATAATTACATCCAAATTATAGTAGCTAATAATATAAGTTTTATTATCTGAAGCAGTTGTTGCATTTTTTGCAACAACTTGTTTTTCGCATGTTATTTCCTCTTTCAAAACATTTTTTATATGCCTAGATATAACTGATTTATCTCTGTCAAACAATAGACATATTTCGTTAAGAGAAAGCCACACAGTCTCCTCATTAGGAGATACATTAACATCCATTTCAAATTCATCATCTTTAAACTTAATTACTTCATATTTTTCCATACCTTTCCTCCTTTATAAAAGAAAAAAGGCATCACCATTTAAACTAGATATCCTTCTAGTTAGGTAATGCCTTATAATCTTTTTTATTACGGGTAAATTATATCATTTTAGACAATATTCTACAATCAAATATAAATACTGACTTAAAATAAAAATTCTCTATTTCTATTCTTAGAAAAAAGAGAATCATCTCCAAATCTGGCATCGTTACACAATTTTAATACAATTGCATACCCTAAGCCTTGTAATCGTTAAAAAGTTGAGTAATCGTTAAATTGTTGTGTTTTGCATACCCCTATTTCTAAACGATAAATGGGAATTTATGAATCACTTCATCACTTTTTGAAACGTAAACATTCCATCTCCCCCATCACTGATAAAACCTTCTTCATTCATTTCTCTTATGTATTCAACTATATGAAATTTACATTTATTAACATAAAAATGGATGTTTCTTTTCTCAAAACATGGAGTGCATGTTTCCCACATCTCTGTTTCAGGATGTAATCTTTCAATTTCGTCCCATATAAGTTTTCCTATTCCTTTAGTTTGTATTCCATATTTTACATAAAGTAAATGAAGATGGTTGTGTCGTGTTTCGCTATTGATTACTACTATAGCACCACCAACAAAGTCTCCATCAACAATTGCTTTATAAGCAATAGCACCTTTTGCATTCAAAGATTGATTAATATCTTTTTCTGGTAATATAGTTCCTTCTGTAGGACCGTAAACATCTTCAAAACCTTTTTGAAATGCTTCTTGCATATCCTTTTTAAATTTTGTTAAATCTTCATTTTTCATTAATTCTAATTTAAAATTCATTTTAAGTTCCTCCTGAAAATAAAAACTCGAAACTCATGGCATATAACCATCAATTCCGAGCTCACTCGACACCTAATCAACTATCGTGCTACGGCACTAGTTCTCCGATGACAACTATCTTTATTATAAAAATATCATTATTTATAGTTTTTTTCAATAGTTTGATAACTTCTAATTTGTCAGTATTATAACTGCTTAATCTCATTGGCAATCATAGCCACATCCTTTGCGTTTGTATCAATTATAATGGTATTGAGTGCTTGATACATCGGGATTCTTGCTATGCTTCTCTCAATTATATCTTCAAAACGGATACCTCTTTCTACATCCATTGATAATCTTTCGCACAGAGTCTTTTCATCCGCTACAAGTGAGATGCATTTCACCTCACAGTTTTGTGTATCCAGCTTCTTAAGTATGGAATCGATAATTCTCTGCTCGTGCATCACCCAACAAAAAATAATATTCTCGTATGCAGAACATTTCAGAAAATTATTGAGTAAGTAACAAATATTATTTGTCACCATTGCTTTTGTTTCATCAGTTACTTGGAACGGATTTGCATCCCAACACCAATCTCCGTCAAGAAATACACTATTCGGTAAATCCTGTTTGAGCTGTTGGCACACTGTTGTTTTTCCAACTCCCATAGTGCCACCAATCATATATAAAGTTTTCATCATTCACACCTACAAATTCTAATTTATCAAATTTCTTTAAGTATATTTTCGTTTAATAAGAAGTCATAAATGTGAATCATTTTGTATCCATCATCTAATCTAATTAACGGATTGTTATCCATAGTTATGACAATCTTTTTATATCCATCATCTAATCCTTTGAATGCAGAAACTTCTCTTTTTTTAGTTTCTTGATTTTCAATAGACAAACAAACTTGGATATAATATAAGTCATTATGTGTTCTAGCAATAAAATCGATTTCTTGAGAATCATTTTTACCTATATCCACTATATAATTTCTTCTTAATAATTCTAAATAAACTATATTTTCTAAAATATGTGTCATTTCTATTTGTCTAAAATTTATCTTTTGATTTCTCAATCCTAAATCACATACATAATATTTATTTAATGTTTTTAAATATTCCTTACCTTTTAAATCATATCTAGATGCTTTATAAAATAAAAAGCCATCACATATGTGTTTTAAATAATTTGAAATTGTCTCATTATCAACAGTTTTATAATTACTTGATTTCAAAGTATTAGCAATTTTATTAGGTGATACTACTCCGCCTATTTGCGAACACAATAATTCTAATAAAGAATTAAAAAGGGATTCATTTCTAATTTTATTTCTTTCAATAATATCTTTAAATCCAATAGTTTCATTTAGCATCTTTAAATATTCAACTTTTTCATATTCCTTATCTAAAGTAGCTATATAAGGCATTCCTCCATATAATACATAATTATTAAAAGCCGTTTGTTTATCTCCACCTATATTTTCATAATATTCTTTAAAAGAAAGTGGATATACTTTTATTTCAATACCTCTACCACGTAATCTTGTATTAATATCACTAGATAATAATTTAGAATTTGAACCAGTAATATATAAATCTGAATTGAAATCCGTTTTAACTCCATTAACTACATCTTCAAAGTTGTCAACCATTTGTATTTCGTCGATAAAAATATAGTATTTTTCATCATCTAAAATATTTTTTTCAATATATTTATATAAAACATCTGCATTCCTTAAATGTTCATTCTTTTTAGATTCAAGATTAATTAAAATAATATGATCTTTTTCAACACCACTTTCTATTAAATATTTATAGTAAATATTGAATAGTAAATAAGATTTTCCGCATCTTCTTATACCTGTAATTATCTTAATAATATCTTTATCTTTATAATCAATTAATTTGTTTAACAACGACTCTCTTTTTATCATATTATCAGCTCCTACACAAATTATAACCGCAAAACTTTATGGTGTCAATATTTTTGCGGTTAGAATAAAATAGACCAAAACTTCAAAAATATATATTTTTTTAAAATATTTTTCTTTTTTTGCTAATAATAAATTTGAACCCCTGAAAAACAAAAAAGTTTGACACTTTTACTGTATCAAACCTAATCTTAAATGGAAACGTTACACAATTTTAATACAATTGCATACCCCTACCTAAATTTTTCATACCCTAGAGGCGTTTTGCATACCCCTATTTCTAAACGATAAATAGGAATTTAATCAACTGAAATAAACTTATTATTTTTTTAATATTTTCTTACACCATGTGCGTTTATTGCATTTTGGACACATTAAGTAGCGAGTAAATCCTCTATGTTTTGCCATCAATACTTCTTTATATGTAGGTACAATTTCATGACCACAATTTTTACATTTATAAGCACCAACACTTACTTCAAGTTTTAATGCATAAAAACATGGTATCAAAAACACAATACATATTCCAATTATTGTTACAAGTTGCCAAATTCCTTCTGGTATCAAAAATGCTGCAATAAATATACCTGCAATTAAAGCAGTTATACTTACAATCATAATTGCCCACATAGACGACCAAATTATTTTATTCTTTGTCTCTAATTCTTTTGCCATATCAAGTAATAATTGTTCATTTTTTTTATTATTATTTTCCATGTTTATCCTCTCCCCACTTAATAATTCATTTACACTGATGCAAAGAATATCACATAATTCAAGCATAATCGAAGTATCGGGCATTGCTATACCTCTTTCCCATTTAGAGATTGCTTTATCAGTGATACCTAATTTATCTGCCAATTGTAGTTGTGTTAGTTGTTTTTGTTTTCTAAATTCAGCAATAAATTTACCAATTTTTAATTGATCCATAAGCTACCTCCTTCGCATTAATAATAATATATGTAACTTTCATAGTACACCTACTAATGGTTTAGTAGGGAGAAATAAACCATTTGTAGTATTAGAAACGAGCGTTAACTTCTAATTTATCTATCAGCTGATTATACAATAAAATCATAATTTATACAATCAATATGTAAATCGTTAAAAGGTTAGTAATCGTTATAAAGTGAGGGAAATCGTTAAAAGGTTAAAACTTCAAACGTGTTCTTTTATTAATTTTGTCTTGAAAAACAGCCTTAAAAAGAAAAAAAGCCCACACAGGGCAAATAAAAGGTGTAACGGGACTTGAACCCCTATAAAAAGAAAAAATCTTGACACATTTAATTGTATCAAGATTAGTAATCTGAGGTTCCCCCATTTATTTGGACAATAATAATTGAACTCCTACCACCATTATAATTGTTCATAAAATATTTGTCTATAAACAGATGGAGGAACAGATAATTTAGATACTATGTTTTTTTCGTTATAATATTTTATATACTTTTCAACTTCCTTTTTAAGATGATTTAAAGAAGCATAAGTATCTTCTTTATCATAATACATTTCTTCTTTTAATCTCCCAAAAAAGTTTTCTGTCGGAGAATTATCCAAACAATTTCCTTTCCTTGACATACTTTGTATAATATCATGTTCTAATAATGTTTGCTGATATATTTTCATTTGATATTGAAATCCTTTATCTCCATAACGAATATATAGTCTAAAATAATATTTCAAATTTGAGGCGCTGTAATTATATTTCTTTGCGAACTCATGAATTGGAACACCTTTATCTACATGTTCTTTTGCAATTTTCAACTTATCTTTTACTGTTAATTTCATAATAAAACCCCCATTTCATTGTAACATTTTCAGTCCAATAAATGGGGGTAATTTCATTTTAAATGGTGCCTTCTAAGGGAGTCGAACCCTTACGCCTCGCGGCGCTAGATCCTAAGTCTAGTGCGTCTACCAATTTCGCCAAGAAGGCTTCTAAAAAAAATGGTGCTGACTATAGGAATCGAACCTACAACCTGCCGATTACAAGTCGGCTGCTCTGCCAGTTGAGCTAAGTCAGCATTTCATCTTTCATATATTCGCTGAACTGGTCAGCGTTAATATATTACCATGAGATAAACTAAATTGCAATATATTTTTTAAAAATTTTTAAAGAAATTGAAAAGGAGGGTTTATACCCTCCTTCTTACTAGTCAAGTTCAAATAAGCCTGTATATAATTGATAATACTTACCTTTTAAGTCTATTAATGCATCATGGTCTCCGCGTTCAATGATTCTTCCTTTTTCTAAAACCATAATAGCATTTGAGTTTCTAACAGTTGAAAGTCTATGAGCAATAACAAATGTAGTTCTTCCATTCATTAAGCTGTCCATTCCTTTTTCGATATGTTTTTCAGTACGAGTATCAATACTAGATGTAGCTTCATCTAGGATAAGTACTGGAGGATTTGCAACTGCAGCTCTTGCGATAGATAATAATTGTCTTTGACCTTGAGATAAGTTTTGACCATCACCTGTAAGCATTGTATTATATCCATCTTGTAAGTGACGAATAAAGTGATCTGCATTAGCTAATTTACATGCTGCGATAACTTCCTCATCAGTCGCATCTAATCGACCATATCTAACGTTTTCCATAACTGTACCTGTAAATAAGTGAGTATCTTGTAAAACCATAGTTAACGATCTTCTTAAGTCTGCTTTTTTAATCTTTTTAATATTAATTCCATCATATCTAATCTTTCCATCTTGAATATCATAGAATCTATTGATTAAGTTAGTAATAGTTGTTTTACCTGCACCAGTTGATCCTACAAAAGCAATCTTTTGCCCTGGGTCTGCCCATAAACTAACATCATATAATACTTGTTTATTAGGAACATATGAGAAATCAACATTTTCAAATACTACATCACCTTTTAATTCAGTATAAGTAATTGTTCCATCTTCATGAGGGTGTTTCCATGCCCACATATTAGTAACTTCATTAGTTTCAATAATATTTCCTTCTTCATCTTTTGTTGCATTTACTAATGTAACATAACCTTCATCCACTTCACTTGGTTCATCAATAATTCTAAAGATTCTTTCCGCTCCAGCTACTGCTGAGATAACGCCTGTTAATTGTTGAGAGATTTGAGTGATAGGGTTTGAGAAGTTTTTAGTATATTGTAAGAATGAAATTAATGTACCAGCTGTAATACCAATAAGTGGAGCATCTGTAAAGACAATTGCAAATAAAGCACCAATAATTGCTGTAATTGCATATTGAATGTGTCCTAAGTTACCCATAATAGGGAATAAAACAATTGAATAAGATTGAGCTTTAGTAGCTACTTCTCTTAGATTTTCATTAATAACATCGAAGTCTTGTTTAATCTTTTCTTCATGACAGAAGACCTTAACAACTTTTTGTCCTTCGATCATTTCTTCAATATATCCATTTACTGAAGCAATACCTTTTTGTTGTAAAGCATAGTTCTTTCTAGATTTACTTCCTAAATAAGAAATAATTTTTAAAATAACAAATAAAGAGATAACAACGATTACAGTTAAAGGTAAAGATAAAATACACATCATTACAAATACACCAATTAATGAAACAAGTGATGATAACATATTAGGTAAACCTTGTGATAACATTTCTCTAATCGCATCAGTATCATTAGTAAAACTTGACATAATCTCACCATGACTATGTGTATCAAAATAACTAATTGGTAATGTTTGTAAGTGTTTAAACATATCATCACGGATTTTCTTTAAAGTTCCAGTTGAGATATGAATCATAATAAAGTGGAATAATAAGTTTAAGAATGCACTTGTTACATAAATTGATAACATTGCAATAACAACATTTAATAAAGGTTCTCTATCAAATGTACCAGTTGTTTTAAATTGTGTCATTAAAGGTGCGATAACATCATCTACTAAAACTTTAAGCATATATGTTCCCGCAACTGATAATAAAGAAACTGAAATAATACAAATAGTAACTATAATAAGCTTACCTGTATATGGTTTAAGGTAGCCTAATAATCTTCCTAAAGAAGCTTTAAGATTTTGAGGTTTTTGATATCCTCCATGTCTTCTAGGTGGCATACTCTATTCAGCTCCTTTCATTTGAGAAGTATAAACTTCTTGATATATTTCATTTGTTTTTAATAACTCTTCATGAGTTCCAACTTGATCAATCTTACCTTCATCTAAAACAATGATTCGATCTGAATCTTGAATAGATGAGATTCTTTGAGCAATGATAATAGTTGTAACATCAGTTAAAGTTTCTTTAAATGCTTGTCTAATAGCTGCATCTGTTGCAGTATCAACAGCACTAGTTGAGTCATCTAAGATAATAATTTTAGGTTTCTTTAATAATGCTCTTGCGATACATAGTCTTTGTTTTTGGCCACCAGACACATTAACCCCGCCTTGGCCTAAAACAGTTTCATATCCTTCAGGAAAACTCATAATAAAATCATGTGCTTGAGCTTTTTTACATGCTTCGATAATTTCTTCATCAGTTGCTTCTAAATCACCCCATTTAAGGTTTTCTTTAATAGTTCCTGAGAATAAGACATTCTTTTGTAAAACCATTGCAACATTGTCTCTTAACTCTTGTTGTTTATATTCTTTAACATTATGACCACCAACGATTAATTCACCCTTAGTAACATCATAAAGTCTAGGAATTAACGATACAAATGTTGTTTTGGAAGAACCAGTTCCTCCGATGATTCCAATAGTTTCACCAGACTTAATACTTATACTAGCGTTTTCTAAAGCTAAGTTATTTTCATCTTTAAAATATGAAAAATCAACATCTTTAAAAATAATTGATCCATCTTTTACTTTTAAGTCACCATCTTCAGGATCTTTAATATCAATTTCTTCATCTAAGACTTCACAAATTCTTTGCATACTAGCTCTTGATAAAACAAGGTTCATAAAGATCATTGCAATCATCATAACATTCATTAAGATTTGCATTGAATAACTTAAGAAACTGTTAAAGTCTCCTAATTCCATAGTACCAATGATGATTTCAGTACCAGCAAAGTAAGCAATAATACCAACACATGACCAAATAACTAATTGCATGATGGGGTTTGCCCACATAATAACTTTTTCTGCTCTTAATTGAGCTTTTCTAACTTCCAATGAACTATTTTCAAATTTTTCAATTTCATAATCTTCTCTAACAAATGATTTAACAACTCTTACAGCGATTAAGTTTTCTTGAACTGAAGAGTTCATACCATCATACTTTTTAAGCATTGCTCTAAAATGAGGATGAGCTTTGCTCATAACTGTAAATAATACAATTGCGATAATAGGAATTGCACATGCAATAATACCTGCAATTCTAGGATTAATAATAAATGCCATGATAATAGCAAAAATAAATGTTAATGGAGCTCTAACTGTCATTCTAGTTAACATTTGGAACATACTAGATGTACTAGTAATATCTGTAGTCATACGTGTAATTAAAGATGAAGTTGAAAACTTATCAATATTTGCACTTGAAAAATCTTGAATCTTTCTAAACTCTGCTTCTCTTAAATTCTTTGCTAAGCCTTGTGCACCTTTAACTGCATATTTTGCACCCAATGCTCCAAAGCAAAGTGATGCGCATGCAAGTAAAATAGTAATCACACCATATAAAATTACTTTATTAATATCACCATCAATTGAATATCCAAATTCATCAATAGTACCAATCCCTTCATTAATTAACTTTGCAGTAATTAAAGGAATAGTAATTTCACATGCTACTTCTAAAAACATAAATAATGGAGTAAGTAAAGCATACTTTTTATATTCACCATAATATTTTGAAAGCTTTCTAATCATTATTACATTCCTCCTTTTCTCTTATATTTTTAACAATTTCAAATAATTCTTCTTTAGATAAATTAGAATCAGTCTTTTCTATACCTGCTAAGTTTATGATTAACTTATCATAAATATTAGTTAAAGTTTCCAATTCCTCTTCACTAATCCCCTTAAACATCTTTTGATCAATTTCATCAATTCTTTTCCTTGCTTCTAATGCTAAAGATTTACCTAATTCAGTAATATAAAGTCTTTTGCATCTTAAGTTGTTAGGATCTTCTTCCTTAGTAAGATATCCTTGCTTTTCCATTCTTTTGCTTGATGTCGCAATTGACGCAGGTGTTACATTCATCTTTTGCGATAATTCAAATTGAGTTATTCCTGGATTATCTAAGATTAGTTGTAACATCATTGGTTGACCAATATGAAGATTTATTTTATCTAATTTATTTCGATGTTCTATTTTTTGAAGTGTAGATAACACTCTTAGTCTAAAGACTATAGGTCCATATTTTTTCATACTCTTCTCCTTTCTAAAACATTTAACTATTAAACGTTTAACATTATAAAATATCTCTAGCATAAAGTCAATTACCTAGACTGAGTTTATATATAATTTATATATACAGGCAACAAAAATATTTCTATCGGCAAAATATACAGTAAATTTTACATCAAATATCTAGTTTATTTTTTGCATATAAAAAAATATTCACCTTATTTTTGTGTGAATACTTTTAATAATCTTAATTATTTAATACTAATATTTCGTCACCTATTATTTTGAAACATGAAAAGTTTTCGTAAAGTCAATTTTAAAACACGAAAAGTTTTCGTGTTAACAAATTATAAAACACGAAAAATAGTCATCGTTGGATGACTATTTTAATTTTATTCTTATTAAATTCAAACTTGCTTTTAATACAATTAATAAGCTTGCTAATACAATGCAAACAATTCCGATATAGTTAGCTGAGAATATTAAGATTAAAATCGACATAACTAATAAAGAAATATCCGCAAACATTAGAAATGTTTCTTTTTTTCTATCACTTTTCTTTAAGTTATCCAATTCCATAACACAAATTATTAAAGTGAACATAGCTAAGACCAATCTACATACATATCTTATAAGTGCTAAGAAAGAGGAATCATAAATCGACCAGTCAAATGAAAAAAGAAATCTTGCTTCAATAACTGCCATTAGTAAAGCAAACACCATAATAACTCCACATACAACACGAAGTAAAACACTTGCTATATTATTTAAAGCTTTCATATTATATGTTCCTCCTATAAATACTTCTAGATAGCTCTAATGTCATAAAATCCATAATCATTATGCCTAAATTGCCATCTTTTTCTTCATTAGTTAGATGATGTTCTAACCAAGGATTTATAGTTAAAGCAGGTGTTCCCGCATATAAAGGAGGAAGAAGTTGTGTTTCATCATAACAACTTGTGAAGTTTAATACCAATTTGTCTTGATGTGTTTTAGAATACTCAATTGTATCTAAAATATCTTTTTGCTTAACTTCAACATCATTAATACAATAATTATCTTGAATATACATATTGTTTAATTCAAATGAAGTTGAATCCTGCCAACCTCCATATGCTTGAATACCAATTGAAGTATTAAATCTTGAAAGAATATAGATTTTACCACGAGCTTCTTTTAAAGTTGCAGGTAAAGAATTATCATAACAAATAACATCTTTATATTCTTCGAATTCATCTAATATTTCTTCTTCAAAACTTCTTCTTTCATTAATAGAATCCGCTTCTTCTTTAATAGACATAATTAAGAATTCAGATTTATGGTCTTCAACAAAATCAACCATATCTTCTAAAACATCTTCAAACTCCAATTTTTGATCTACAAAACTATGGACTACTCTAAAATCATCCTCAACGAGTTGAAGTCTTATATCAAAAAATCTAACACCAATATTTAATTGAGTTTCAATTGATGTATCTTGACACTTACCTGACACATCAAAAATAGATCTTGTTGCACCTGAATCATGAGTACCAGGAATAGATAACTCTGTAACAGGTGTATTATCATCTACTTTAGACATCCAAGTCATTGCTTCTAAATCTTTATTTTTAGTAATAGGCACTAAGGCTAACACTGATACAACTACTGTTGAAGCAAGTGTTATTAGCCCTAAAAACACAGGGTTCTTTTTAAGCATTAAATCACCTTCTTTTAAAATATTATATCTAAAATGGATTTATTTAACAAACTGGTTTATTATTATTTTATAAGGATGTGATAATTATGTTTAATAAATTAGTCGCAATAGAACCTATTAATATCTTTGATAAACATAAAGAAGAATTAAAGATGTATGCAAAAGAAGTTATTCTATTTCAAGATATGCCTAAAAATGATATTGAAATAATAAATAGAATCGCTGATGCTGATGCAGTCTTATTATCTTACACTTCATCTATCAGTTCTTATGTTTTAGAACATGTCAAAAATGTCAAATATATTGGAATGTGTTGTTCATTATATTCAATAGAATCCGCAAATGTTGATATTAAAAAAGCTAACGAATTAGGCATCACAGTAACTGGAGTAAGAGATTATGGTGATGAAGGTGTAGCTGAATACATCATCCATGAACTAGTTGAATTTTTACAAGGATATAAAGAATACAAATGGGACACGATTGGGCATGAAATAACAGGACTTAAATGTGGAGTTATAGGTCTAGGAACAAGTGGCACACTTATTGCAAAAACACTTAAATTCTTTAAAGCAGATGTATCATATTATAGTAGAACTCGTAAGCCAAACCTTGAAGAAGAATTGCAGATAACTTATAAAGATTTAAACTCTTTATGTAAAGACTCTGAAGCAATATTCTTAGCACTTAATAAAAATGTTTTCCTATTACAAAAAGAACAATTCGACTTAATGAAAGGAAAAAGAATTTTATTTAACACTTCAATAGGACCAGGTTTTGATGTCGATGCATTAAAGAATTGGTTAAAAGAAAATAACCATTATTTCTTCGGAGATACGCTTGCTACAGCGGGAGATGAATCTATTTGGAAGTTGCCTAACACCTTTACAATCAATAGATCATCTGGAGGAAAAACATACCAAGCTTATCTTAGACTTGGCGAAAAAGTTATCAATAATATTAAAGATTTTCAAAATAAAAAATCATCCTAAATTTTAGGATGATTTTCTTTTATTTTGGGGTTCTAAAATATAAAGTAGTATCTTCTTCGAACTCGAATCTAAATGTTATATCATCTGGTATTTCTCCACCAGCATAATAGTCAAAAATTCTCTTATCAACATCTTCTCCATCTTTTGTTAAAGAAATAATCATATCTCTAACATAATATTGATAACTATAATGGAATGAATAATACATATTTAAAATATTAATAATACATTCACCTTTTTTAACGATGAATTGATTTTCATATGAACGACCAATGATATCACCATTTTCTAATGTGTCACGATTACCACCATACAAATTCAAACAATCGTAACATTCGCATTCAATTGTAATTGTTACATAATCTTCAGGTTTATATGTGTATTCTTTATATACACCAGGGCCAAGGATTGAAGTCGAATCAACTTTGTTTCCATTTTCATCTACTACATATGAAATATAACCAAATTCAGGATTTAAATAACTATATAAGTTATTAGCAGCGTATTCAATGTTTAAATAAATTTCTGTAGTTACTTCTCCTTCATATGGGTCATTGTATGTAAATGTAGCTTTATCAGCTAATTTAGTTTTACAATATATTACTAAATTGTCTGTTACTTCAATTTTATAATATCCATCTTCCTTGATAACAGGTGCAGGAATTGTTAATTCTTCATCTAAATAATAACCAGTAACGACATATTGATCAAATCCAGTCATTAAGTTAATATAATCACCTAAATAACCAAAGTCATGTGCTGTATAATAATCAGCATAATGAATTGTTACTGGGAAAATATTAGGATCTTTAATTATTTCACAATAAATCTTATCTCCATCTTTTAATAAATGATGTGGTTCATAACGAGTTCCTTTGTCTTCACCTAAGTATACATTGTATTCAACAGGCATTCCCATAAATGCTTCTCTATGAACTTCTGATAAATATTCATACACTCTATGAGAACCTTCATCAGATTCATCAATTAATGCTAACTTAAAGCCTTTTCCATCATGTCCCTCGATTCCACAATCACAGTAAACTGTAACAGTTCCTTTTACTTTTGCATAAAGTTCAGGAATTTCAAAGTATGCAGATTCTTCACCAAAATAGAATGGATCTGTATATTCCTTGTTTGTGTAGAATTGAGGGAAATAATTATAAATATAACCATAGTCACAATCTTTAACAGCTTCTGCTAATGAATTGAATTTTCCTTCGATTCCATTAGGATGTAAGAAACAACCACAATTAACCTTTAATTTATATTCACAAATTTCTTTTCTTCCATAGATTGTAAAGTCTTCATAATGATATTCATATTCGTTATTTAATTCTTCTGTAAATTCAGGGTCTAAATAATATTTAATATCATAAATTTTTTCATCTATATTTATTTGGTGTTTATAATAACACTCTCCAAACCAATAATAATATGAATTATGCATTTCTTGACAAGAAGGATCACAGATAATTGTTACTGTTGGATGATTTTTATATCCTACATAAACTGTATCTATTCCTTTTAATGATGTAATTTTTGTTGTTCTTGAATCATCTTTATAGAATTCAAATAATGAAACAAAGTCATAACTTGTTGAATGCCAATAGATACTATTAAATATTTGGTCTTGGAATTTTGGTCTTCCAACAATATCTTTTTTACCTACATATTGATCCCAATCATAATTCAATAAATCAAAATCTTCTGGTAAAACGAATCTTTCATGTGTTCCATCATAGAATACAAATGTTACTTCTTTAGCAGGAGTCCATTTAAGATAAATTGTATCTCCATCTTTTAATAATGTATC
The DNA here is from genome assembly GCA_017457045.1 of Bacilli bacterium. The sequence continues at coordinate 11,925 of JAFTIF010000016.1, read as the reverse complement.
TTTTGTAAATGGAATTGTATATGCTTTATCCATATAGAAGCCACTTACCATCATGTTATTATGCATTCCACTATACTCTTGAGTAATAATGTCATATAGTTGTTCTTGTTCCATATAGTATTCACGGTAACTTTCACCTGTTTTATCATCTGGTGAATCTACTTTAACATTAACTCTTGTATCTAAAACCCAATTGAAGTAAATTGAACTGTCTTCGTGAATTTCAAATCCATCAGCTAATTCGCTTAAATCTTCTTTTAATGATATTTGATTACACATATAGCCTTCTAACTCATGTTTATATGTCCATACCCAATACCATCCACCTTTAGGAACGATGATTTCATTATATTCACCTTTATGTAAATCACAGCCACAGTATTCTTTTACTTTAACTGTTTCAATATATGAAGTATGAGAATAAATATCAATAACTAAATCTTCATAGAACTTACCACTACTTAAATGATCAAATACCATTTGAGGAATATAAGCTTCACCTTCATCTTTATTAGGTGATTTAAACCAACCTATAATTTCTTTTCCTTCCTCAAATAATCTAAACGGATGAATCATTCCATCTTTAGTAACTTCAAAATGTTTAACTTTATTTAATTCATTAAATGTAATATCTTTATATGTAATAACTTCACCTTTACATTCTTTACAGTCACAATGAACATTTAAAGTGAATTCATATACTTCTAATATTTCCTCTAAGTTACCATAATTTGCAGCATAGATTTCTACAGTATCATTGATAACATAATCAGTTTCAATTAGTTGTGTCATTTCTTTATCTAAATAATAACCGCCAAAAGTTTCTCTTATGTTTTCATGGAACTTAGCAATATTTTCTACTTCTAATAATTTAGTTCCTGCTTTAACATCATATCTTCCTTGATCAGCAGCATAATTTTCTTCACCTTTTCTAATTTCTAAAATATAGAAATAAACAAAGATTTTCTTACTAAACTTTGATTTATCAATACTTACTTTTTCACAAGTTGTTTCAATTTTATAAGTTTCTTTTTCTTTTCCATAAGTATATGTTAATTCAGTAAGAATTCCATCTTTAACAACTGCACTAACCTTAACATCAGAATCTAATAATGAAATAGAATATGTTGAAGTTGTTCCAGATGTTTTAACACTGACTTCTTTAATGTTCGAAATTAAACCATTTAAAGATAATGGATCACGATAATTATCTTCACTTATTTTTTCATTATAGTAAGTCATATCACTATAGTCATAATAAATATCACCATCAATGACATAATCCATCTTACCATTTGTTTTTGAATAATAATACGCTCCATTAGAAATATCATAACCCATTTCATAAGTATTCTTTTCATATGATGCGGTAATTGTTAATGCTTTAGCATCAAGAGTATTTTCAAGCACATCAATAATCGCTTTTGCTTCACCTGTCAATTCAATCCATTTAGCATACAACTCATAGTTTTTAGGATTATTAACATCTATGCATTCTATTTTTTCACCACTAAATGATGAACTTTCATACCAACCTTCAAAAATAAATCCTGATTTAGCTGGATCATTAAAGTAATAACTACCAATTCCTATATTATAAGAATCAAGTGCGTCTTCTAATTCACCACCATTTAGATGATATGTAATAGTATATGTAACATAGTTTGCTACTAATTTAACTTCAATGTTATCTTCAACCATTGAATCGAGTTTTGCTTCATATTCCCATGAATAAGTAACACCTGTTTTATTTTCAAAACTTGGGAACAATGAATTTTCAAAAATAGTTCCCTTAGGAACATAGATTTCCTTAATTAAACTTCCATCATGATTAGTAAAAGTAATTATGAAACCTTCATTTTTATTATTTTCATCACCTTTAAAATATTCATTTGATGCTTCATATTCTATTTGTCCATTATAGTAATAATAAACATTAACAACATATCTTCCTTCATAAAGTGGAAGTGTATTTAAATCAAAAGATGATTCGTTTACGTCGTACACTTTACCATCTATTTCAACTTTAATATCTCCACCTTCAAAGTTTTTAAAATTAAATCTTCCTAGTTCATCAAATTCACAAACAAAGGCCTCTTTATATGAAGATTGTATTCCTTGGCTTCCAGATCCTCCACTTTGGGAAGAACCAGGAGAAAAAATGCCACATGAAGCTAGAAATAATGCACTAAAGAATAAAACTAAACTAGTCAAAAACTTTTTCATTATGATTCCCCATTTCTTTTATGAATTTATTGTATCACAATAAAAAAATAAAACCTACTATTAAAGTAAGTTTTATCATTTCTATTTATTCAAGTGTTTTTGATAAATTGCTTCAGTTGCGAAACCCAATTTAGTTATCACATCTTTTCCTGTAGGATAACAGAAGTAACAATCGTCTTCAGTATTAATAACAAAGCAATCAAATGGTTTAATATGAACATGGTCATATTCAATGTGAAGACTATTTGCTTCTAAAGGTGTTCGAATAATTCGATAATCTTGACCACGATAAAATCCTTCTAATACCCAACCTTCTATAGGATTATGTCTTACTTTTGCCTTTCCTAACTTCATAACTTTATTAGTTCTAGGTAAAGAATATACTTCAACTTCATCCTCAAAAGAATATGTTCCTTCATTAACTTCTTTGATTACATTACTTTTTTCCCATTCAAACCAATCAGGTAAATGAGAAAATTCTGTATTTCCATCTAATGCCGACAAAGTTCCATCCTCATTGAGATTCCATCTTTTATTACAATGTGTACAATAAATCTCTGTCCCTTTCGATTCCATCATATGCTCCTTATGACAATTAGGGCATTGATATAATATCTTATTAAGTTTTTCAGCTCTAAAATCTTCGCTGATCTTAATATTATTTTCTAATTGATATTTGTAATCATCATAAACAAACGCTTCACGAATTACTTTATCAATTTCATTAACGCTCATAGAAAGCACTTGTTCTTTTGTTAAAACTTTAGTAATAGTTGTATATAATGGGACTTTTCTTGTTTTTCTAAAATTCCAGAAAGGTGATCTTAAGTGATTTCCATGATGAATTATAACTACTACAGGTACTTTAGCAAGTTTTACTAATTTAGCTAAAGAATCAGGAATATATGAAGTTATTCCACATGGAGAATATCGAGCTTCAGGATATATTCCAACTATATCTCCTCTTTTTAATGCATATAAAATAGATTTAATTAAGTGTAAGTCATTAGAAAACTTTCTTGTACAAATTCCACCTATTAACCTCATTAGCCAAGCTCTTCCAATATATCCATCAATATTAATTACATTATTTACTCTTCTTGGATATAAGCCAACACTCGCTAACATAAAATCAACAAAATACATATGATTACTTAACATCAAATATGGACCATCTAAATCTTCCATATTTTTCTTTTCAATCTTATATTTTGTTGAACTAAGAACTATCTTAGATAAAAAATATATTAGCCAAGTCAAAAAGAACAATTGACGTCTTGGATAAACAGCTGTGTTATATCGTTTCTTGTTTTTATAATTTACTTCAATTCGTTCCATATTAAAAATTCCCCACTAATTAAAGTTTACTTTATTTTAATTATTCAAACAACAAAATTCGACAAGCGAAGAAAAATATGATATTTTATTTGTTGTAAAGAAGGCGATTATATGGAATGGTATTATATTGTATTAATTGTTTTAGGTTCTTTAATTGTTTTAGTTTTATTAACATCTTTAGTATGCTTCTTCATGACTTTCTACTCAAATAGACATGCCAAAAGGGATGAAGTATTCTTACCAAAAGGAGAAGAATATGTAAAATATAGACCTACAATTGTAAAAGACATCGAAGATGCAAGAAAAATGAATTATGTTGAAATGAGCATTAAATCTTTTGATGGATTAACATTAAAAGGAAGATATTACGAGCTTGAAAAAGGTTTACCTATGGAAATTATGATGCATGGATATAGAGGCACTGGAGAAAGAGATTTAAGTACAGGCATCAAACGTGCTCATTTATGTAAACGAAATGCATTAGTAATTGATCAAAGAGCAAGTGGTCATAGTGAAGGTCATGTAATTACATTTGGAATCAAAGAAAGTAAAGACTGTTTAAGTTGGATTAATCACTGTGTTGAATACTTTGGAAAAGATGTAAAAATATTAATCACAGGTATTTCAATGGGAGCTGCTACTGTTATGAATGCCTCCTCTTATGACTTACCAAGTAATGTTGTAGGCATACTTGCTGATTGTGGATATGACTCAGCAAAAAATATAATTATCAAAACAATTAAAGAAATGAAACTTCCGCCTAAAATCTTTTACCCATTTGTCAAACTAGGTGCAAGACTATATGGAGGATTTGATTTAGAAGAAATTTCTCCATTAGAAGCTATTAAAAAATGTAAACTTCCAATCATATTTATGCACGGAACAAAAGATAGTATTGTTCCAGCATACATGTCAAAAAATGTATATGACTTGTGTCAAAGCAAAAAAAGACTCGTTTATATTGAAGGTTCAGATCATGGCATTGCTTATTTAGTTGATCCCGAAAAATATGTAAGTGAACTAGAAGATTTCTTTAGTTATACAAAATAAAAAAAGTAAGGTAATTTCCTTACTTTTTTATTTTTCATTATAGTTAACTCTTTATTTCAAATATCCTTTTAAATATTTAATAATTGGACCATCTGCAGGAACAAAAGTTAATTTATCAAAATCATCTACGCCACACCATATAGCGTCACTATGTTCCATTAATTCTAACTTACCTTCTACTACTTCGCATTCATACAATCTTAATGTGACATTATAAATAGGATAATCATGATTCACTGTTAATAAAAGTTTTCCAACGTTTATTTTTGTATTTAGTTCTTCTATAATCTCTCTTTTTAAAGCTTGATCAAAGGTTTCGTTCGCTTCAATCTTTCCTCCTGGAAACTCAAAATGTCCAGCTAAATATTTACCCTCAGGTCTTTTACATACAAAGACCTTTTTATCTTTTATAATAGCAGCTGCTACTACTTCAATGTGTTTCATAAATAATACCTCATAAAACTATAAATTTTCATCTAAAAATTCTTTAATTGTATTTTGGTATAGTTCAGTTTGCTTATACATTCCATTACCATGATTACAACCAGGCAAAATAATAATTTCAGTTTTATTAGGATTAACATTTTTAATAGCATTAAATAATTCTTCTAAATGCTCTTCACTACCTGCAGATAATAAAATAGGATACTTACTATTTGTCACAGTATTTATTCTTTCGAATTCTTCTACATCATATCCGAATTCTTTTTTAAATCTATTAATTGCATGTGCAGAAACCTTCTTATAATCTTTTTTAAATACCGCTTGTGATACTCCTTCAAAAAATCCTTTTATGCTAGGACTTGGAGCATCTGCAATCAAGCATTTAACATTTCTTAATTCGTGTTTGGATAAATCTAATACAATACCTCCACCCATACTCAAACCATGAACAATGATTTTTCCATTAGGATTAATTTCATTCACTTTATTAATCCAAGAAATCATATCCAAGTGTTCTAATGCTCCAAAGGAAATATATTTACCTTCACTTAAACCATGTGCTCTTTGATAAGGTATCAAAACATTTATTCCTAAAGACAAATAAAATAGTCCAGGAAAAGCCCATTCTCGTTCAGCGTGGCTTGTATATCCATGAACACAAATAACTGTAATATCGCTGTTATTTGGATAATAAATGCCCTTTAATTTTAAACCATCATCACTTGTTATTTCTAATACTTCATGATTCTTAGTTTTAATATTTTCTAAAGAGTCATGAACTGTTTTAATGGTGTTATACCATGAGTCTGTCTCGGGAACCATTTTATATGCATTATCGATATTAGGTCTACCTAATAACTTACTAAATAAAATATTTGCTTTAAATTTTTCAAACATAAAAATCACCCTTAATCTCTTATACTTTTTTCTTTTTTATATTCATATAAACGATATAGTTTTTTAGAAACACTTCCAGCATAAAGTTTTGCAAAAACAAATTTCTCAAAACCTTTTAATTCATCAATATATTTTCTTGGTGTCATCTCGTGTTCTTTTACATAAATAAACTCTTCACTTTGATAATCTTCAGGATTATTTATACCATAAACACTAATTACTCCAACATCATTTATAGGATTTCTTAGCTTTGATAGCTTTGCTGCTAACGCAGTATAACAATCGATCAATACTATTAGATTTTCAAAATGTTCACAAAGACTATCTGTCAAATTTCTCATTTCTTCAATAGTCAGATACATACTTAATCCTTCCATAACAACAATGGCATTTTGCTTTTCTTTTATATTTAAAAGCCACTTATCTTCTTTTGCATCACCAGCAATCATTTTATAGTTTTCGTTTTCAGTATAATATTTTTTTCTTTCTTCTATTACGTCAAAAAAATCTATATCATACCATTTATGATTGTCATTTCCTACCCTAAAAATACGACTATCCATTCCACAACCGATATGAATAATTACAGCATCTGGATTATTTGTCATTTGATTTTTTAACCATTCATCAAACACGGCAGATCTAATTCCCATATAATATGCAAGCCACTTAGACTTAGATTTACCTTTTAATAAAAATCCTTCTTTTTCCCATATTTCTTCTGCTTTTTTATCATCAAGAAATAAATTCTTTTTACTAACATAAGATTTACCATATAAAGGAATATATAACGTTTTATTTACACTATTCATATAATCACCTACAATCTTTATTTTCAAAAGTGTCTAAGAACACTTTTTTTAATATTTAAACTGGAACTTCTTGATTTATATATAATTATAACATACTTTTAGGTGTAATTTTATAACTAGATAATTCACTTTTATATTTAGCAATTCCTGTTGCTTCAATATTAATATGATCTTTAAATGGAATTAATCTAACAAATATTTAAAATGACAAACTATTTTTATCAAGTTGCAATATTGGAAAATCATCACATCAAAAAAAATACCACTTAATACTTAGAGTGGTACTTTGATAGTATTATTCAATTCTTAACATTCGATATCCAACACCAATATGTGTTTGAATGTATTTAGATTCAACAGAATCTTGTTCGATTTTCTTTCTTAAGGTTGTCATAAAAACACGTAAAGAAGCAACATCACTTTCCAAAGTAGTGCCCCATATTTCCATTGTAATATATGTATGAGTTAATACTTTTCCTACATTTTTAGAAAGTAAGCACAATAATTTATATTCAATTGGAGTAAGGTGAAGTTCTTTATCATATAAATAAACACAGCCTGCACTATAATCAATAGTTAGATCTCCATTTTTAAAAATTGATTCAGCTTGTTTTTCATTCATACTATTTAATCTTCGTGTAGCAACACGAATTCTAGCAAGTAATTCTTCCACTGAAAATGGTTTAGTTATATAATCATCAGCTCCAAAATCCAAAGCATCAATTTTATCTGTATCTTCACTTCTTGCACTTATAACAATAATTGGTATATTTGACCATTCTCTTACATTTTTAATTATTTCAACACCATCCATATCAGGAAGTCCTAAATCTAAAAGAATAATATCCGGTTTATGTGAAACAGCAAGAATAATTGCTTCATTACCTGAAGTAGCAACTAAATAATTATATTTATTAACTTTTAAAGTTGTTGAGATAAGATTTTTAATATGATTATCGTCCTCAACAATTAATATTAGTGGATTATTATTCATGTATTGTTACCTCCTTAATTGGTAAGTCAAATGTAAAAACTGTGCCCGTTGGTTTATTATCTGATACTTTAATTTCACATCCGTGTGCATTAATAATAGATTTACATAATGATAAACCTAGTCCTAAACTCTTTCTTCCATCAGCTATAATGTTATCTCCAATATAGAACATTTCAAAAATTCTATCTTTATCTTTTTCTTTAATACCTGGACCATTATCAATTACTTTGACTATTACTTTCGATTCATCTTTTGAAACATTAATGTTTATCATTGATCCTTCTGGTGTATATTTAATAGCATTATCTATTAAATTAATAAAAACTTGAATAATTAATCTAACATCAACATTTACTAAAAGTAATTCATTAAATGGTTCTACCTTTATATGATGTTTAATTTTATTTTTATTAATATGTTTTAATGCTTCATCAATTATATCCTCGATAAGTTCAGTGGTATAATTTAATTTAATTTTTCCTTCTTCTAATTTAGTGATTGATAAAAGATTTTCTACTAAATTAATTAGCCATAAAGAATCTTCATAAATTTCTGAATACATCTGAATTTTAATATCTTCATCTAATATTTTATTATTTGTTAATAAATTATCAGAATTACCCATAATTGATGTTAAAGGAGTTCTTAAATCATGTGAGATAGATCTTAATAAATTTGCTCTAACTTGTTCGTTTTTTGCTAAAATTTCATTTAATTCTTTTTCTTTTAAATTGTAATAATTTTCAATAGCTAAAGCACATTCCCCAATTATTGATAATATAATACTATTTTCAAATGGTTCAATTGGATTATTTTTTACTTTAATTCCAACAACTCCAAACATATTCTTATTACCACTTAAAGGAATATAGACATAATTATCATTTTTGTAATATTCAGTACCATATCCTGCTTTAATATTTTTATTAAGCACTAACTGAATAATTTCTTTATTAATATTCTCTAATTCTTCTGAAGGGTCAAGTGATATAGTATAGTATTTTTTATTTTTAGATAAATATACAAATGTTTCTCTATCCAATAGTTTTTGAATTTGATTAACTGTAACGCCAAGTATTTCTTCATCATTTTCAGCGTTTTGAATTAATTGATTTGCATCAAATAAGATTTTAGTTCTATACGCTGTCTGAGTTGATTTTTTCACTTGACTTTTCATTTTGTTAGAAATACTACCTGTAATTAATGATACTATTAACATAACTGCAAATGTAATTGGATAACCCTCTCCGTAAGCAACTAAAGAAAAATGAGGAAATGTAAACATAAAGTTAAATAATACAACACTTAAAACAGATGAAGCAATCCAACATATCTGACTATTAGTTAAAATAGCAGTGACTAGAACGCCTACAATATAAATCATAATTATATTAGATTCAGTAAATCCAATCTTCATAAATAAATAGCCAATTAAAGTTTCTATTAATAATAACATTATAGTAAATAAGATATCTTTTAATGATGGGATTATTGTCTTTCTTCTTAATAGTGCCTTTCCTTCTTTATATTGCATATTACTATCAGGAATTATATACATTTCTATATTTGAAACCAAAAGCATTAATTGATCTACAAGAGATTGTCTTTTTATTAAACTTCTCTTGTGATTTGAACTTTTGCCAACTACAATCTTAGTAACACTTGTTAATCTTGCATATTCAAAAATTTGAAAAGGCACATTTTCACCAGTAATAGTAACTATTTTAGCACCAAGTTTTTCAGCAAAAGAAATATTTTTTTGTAACCTTTCCTTATCTTCTTCATTCATAGTATTTAAATCTGTAGTTTGAACATAAATTGCAGTTAATGCTCCATTAAACGCTTTTGCCATTTTATAAGCAGTTAAAATAATCTTTTCATTTGAAGGAGATGATGAAAGACCAACTAAAATATGTTCTTGTTTTTCATTTATTTGAGTTTCTTTAATATTATGTGCCATAATTATCTCCCTTGCAAAACAAAAATATTTTATCTTATTATACCATTTTTTATATAATTTGAATTATATTAACTTTTATTTTCTATTATTCCTTTTATTGTTTTTTATAAATTCATCTAGTCTTTTCATTAGAAAATAGCCCATTATTCCATATATTAAAAATACAACTAATATAATTATATCTTTCATAAGCTACCTCCATACTTAATCATTTTTTATATTTTAAAACACTTCTTTAATTTCTTATAATCTCCTATTACTAATAAAGATAATTCTAAACTAAGTATTTGAGATGGAGTTACATTAACATTTAATTTTTTACCATCTTTTATCCCTAAAATGCTAATTCCATATTTTTTTCTAATATCAATTTCACCAATGGTTTTACCTATCCAATCTTTTGGAACACTTACTTCAAATATTGCATGTTCATTATCTATCTCAATATAATCTAAAATATGATCTGCACTATACTTGATTGCCATCCATGAAGCAAGTTGTTTTTCTGGATATACTATTTCATCCGCTCCATTTCTTAAAAGAAATTTAGCTTGCCCATCTCTTTCTGCTCTTGATACAACCTTTTTCGCACCTAATTCTTTTAATAAACTTGTTGTTTCAAGTGAACTTTGAAAATCATCACTAATAGTAACAATACATAAATCAAAATTATTAATTCCTAAGGATTTTAAAAACTCTTCATTTGTGCTATTCCCTATCTGTGCATCTGTCACATATGGAACGGCTTGATTAATCCTTTCTTCATTTACATCTACTGCCATCACTTCATGTCCAAGTTCATGTAATTTTTTTGCTATATGTAGTCCGAATCTACCTAAACCTATTAAAAGTATTGTTTTCTTATCCATATGTTGTTTCCTCCTAACCAACTATAATTTTTTCTACTGGATATTTATAATGTTGTTGTTTCCCTTCTCCTAATGTAGCGTATATTAGTGTCAATCCACCTAAGCGACCAAAGAACATTAACATAATTAGAATTATTTTTGATATTAAACCTAATGTAGGCGTAATACCTAAAGTAAGTCCAACTGTTCCAATTGCAGAAGCTGTTTCAAATAAACCTGTTAATACCGGAACATTTTCAACTTTGCTGATTACTAATCCACTAAATAAGAATATAAATAAATATAGGAAAAAAATCGCAAATGCATTTTTAACATTCTCATCACTAATTCTTTTCTTAAATAATTCAGCATTTGATTTATTTTTAAATACTGAAATGATTGATGCAAATATAACAGCTATAGTAGAAGTTTTCATACCACCAGCAGTAGAACCAGGAGAACCACCAATTAACATTAAGATAATTAAGATTGTTAACCCAACTTCACTTACACCATTAAGACTAATAGTGTTAAATCCAGCTGTTCTAGGTGTTATAGCTTGAAATATAGAAACTAAAATTCTTTCTTTTAAATTTAGGTCATTAAACTCAAAAAAGAAGAAATATAGTCCAGGTAAAATTATTAAAATTATTGACATAATAATTACAACTTTTGATTGTAATCTATATTTTTTAAAATTCAATTTATAATCATATATATCTTTCCATACAATAAAACCAATACCACCAATAACGATTAATAGACATATTATTATGTTGATAATGGACATTGAAGAAAACATTGTAAGAGATGAAAATTCTCCAGAATATTTTCCCATTATATCAAAACCCGCATTGCAAAAAGCTGATATAGAATGGAAAATTGACATCCATACACCGTTCCAACCAAACTCTTTACAAAAAAATGGCATCATTACTATTGCACCTAATAACTCAAAAAGAAAAATTCCTTTTAAAATAAATTTCGTTAAACTAGCAATGCCACCCACATTGTAAGCTGATATTGATTCCTTTAGTGCATCTCTACTAAATAAACCTATCTTTTTCCCTGATAGCATAATAAATGAAATTGCTACAGTTATTACTCCCATACCACCAATTTGAATTAATAACAGAATTACCATTTGCCCAAACATCGACCAATGAGTTGCAGTATCAAATACAACTAGACCAGTAACACAAACTGCTGAAGTTGATGTAAATATAGAATCTATAAAAGAAGTCCATGTTTTACTTGCAGATGATATTGGTAATGAAAGTAAAAAAGCACCAATTAAAATTACAAAAAGATAACCCAATAAAATAGTTTTGAATTTTGATAAATGAAATCTTTTTT
>JAFTIF010000002.1 GCA_017457045.1 Bacilli bacterium | reverse complement strand
TTCTTTGCGAGTTCATGTATTGGAACACCTTTATCTACATGTTCTTTAGCAATTATTAATTTTTCTTTTATTGTTAATTTCATAATAAAACCCCCATTTCATTGTAACATTTTCAGTCCAATAAATGGGGGTAATTTCATTTCTTATGGAGCAGGTGACGGGAATCGAACCCGCGTAGTTAGCTTGGAAGGCTAAAGTTCTACCATTGAACTACACCTGCAATGAATGGCGGTCCAGACGAGGATCGAACTCGCGATCTCCTCCGTGACAGGGAGGCATGTTAACCACTACACCACTAGACCAAATATGAATGGTGACGCGTACGGGATTCGAACCCGTGAATGCATGCGTGAAAGGCATGTGAGTTAAGCCGCTTCTCCAACGCGCCACGAACGATGGCGGAGTAGGAGAGACTCGAACTCTCGCTCCAGTTACCCAGACTATATCCTTAGCAGGGATACCTCTTCACCAACTTGAGTACTACTCCATTCGTGCTATAAAATAATATCATAACTTTAATTTTCTTGCAACTATTTTTTTACAAAAATCAGTAAGATATTATTACATTTTATTCACCATCTTATATTTTTTATAAATTTCCTTTTTGTTTAGCTTCTTCTAATTTAATTTTGAAAGCTTTATCAATTTCTTCTTTAAAGTTTTTAGTGTAAATTACGTATGTACTTACTTTATAGAATAAGAATACTGGAGATAATAATAAACAAGCAACTGCGAATGAAACTGCTAAAGAAATCATCTCACTAGCAAATAATGCAAATAAATAATATACTCCAACTGAAAGTCCTGCTACTAGTAAAATTAAAACATAATACAATAGATTATATGCAAAGAAAGATTTTCTTATACTATCTGAACTTTCTTTTGACAAATAAACTGCAGTTGGAAGATTGAATCTAGTTTCAAAACAAATATAAGGAAGGAATGTGTATCTTTTACCTTGCCAAATATAGAATGCTCCACCAATCAATAATGATGCTCCATCGACAATTGTTAATGCTAATTCATACCAACTAATTGCTGACAATGCACTAATTAAATCCATAAAAGTATTTTTATTATCAACAATGCCTTCAACAATATTCATTATTTCAGGATTACTTACCATAATAAAATATGTAAGTATGAAATTTAATACAAATGTAGTAATAAACATACCTAAACAAGCAAATAAGATACCTCTAGATATTACTTTAGTCTCAAGAGTTAAACTTGTTAAAAAATTTCGATGTCCTAAATAAAAATCACGATAATCTAGTTCTTCACCGTTTACTGCTTTTTTCGCGATATAATCGATTCCAACAAACAATGGTAAAACTACTACAACAGTTAATCCAACAATTAATAAAGACCATTCAGGTTCAACAAACATATAACCTGCTACTACAGCAAAAAACACTGCAAAAATAGCCATTGAAAAGCCTAAAAAAGTCGATCTATTCTTTTTCCATACTCCCTTTGTTTCTTGGAATATTTCTCTTAAATTCATGTATATCCCTCATTTCAAAAAAATAATTAATACAATTTCACGATATATATTACAACGTACTATATTATTATACAACATTTTATTAATAAAATGATTAATATTTTATAAACAAAAAAAGGGTTTCCCCTTTATTTTGTTACTACAACTTCCATTCCGTTAGCAACTTCAATAAGCTCTGCTACAGAAAGTGTGTCTGAATATATTTTATATTCTACTCCATTATAAATACATATAATAGTATCATCTTGAATGAATCCTACTCCATTCATAAGATCAATCATTTCACCTTCAATAACACTTGTAACAACTGTTTCATTTTGATCTAATAATCTTTGAACAACAGTAAATGGTTTTTCTCCAGCATATGTTAAAATATGAACTTCTTGACCATTAATATTCGCTACAGTTGAATCTTTTAATGTAGCGTTTAAATTAGCATTTGCAGGATATAATGGTAAATCTTCATTCGTAGTTGTTACTTCCATCGAAGTAGTTTTACTATCTTCTAAATTTTTATCCACATCGAAATAATCATCCGAAAAATCAGTATCTTTTTTAAATTCTACTACAACTAATTTTACTCTAAGCACATCATCTCTATCATAGATATGAACTAACAAAGGATTTAAGTCTTTATCAAATTTTATTTCTTCTTTGTACCATTGATTTTTATTAGCAAAATCAGGAAATGAAGTAACTAAATATCCGTCATCTAATTTTTCTACTTCATGAGTGTTTTTCAATGTATCTAGCATAGCTTGATAAATATAAGGTTTAGGTGTATTTAATGGCCATTCACCTTTGAACTCGTAAACTTGATTAAGATTAGGTGTTAATACATAAACTCCTTTTTTATTTCTTATAATTAATTGTTCTTGATTTACTGTAGTATCTAATAATGATACTCTAAATAAATCATCTTCATCTTCTTTTTCATATCCTACTTCAACATTAAAATTTCTAACTTCTTCACCATTTGTGAGTTCCATTGTGCCTTTAAGAAAATATTCTTCTAATGACTCACCTAATTTTGTTGCTAGATCCTCAACATTACCGTTATTAAAGAAAATTTTAAAAGCTGCAACCACAACTACTACTAAAACCAATAAACCCGCGATTATTTTTTTCCACATTTTATTTTCTCCACCTCTACTATATCGCCTATTTATATCTATGCTTCAAATTACTTAAAAATGATGAAAGTATTAAATATTTTTTTGTGGGCATATTAAATAATGAAGTATAAGGAGGAAAAAATATGAGAATTGTACAAAAGGTCGCATTAGTGTTTACAATTATTGGTGCTATCAACTGGGGATTAATTGGATTATTCGATTTCAATCTTGTTGATTCATTATTTGGTGTCGCATCATTCGTATCTAGAGCAATATATACTATTGTAGGTATCTCTGGTTTAATTAATATTATGATTCTTTTTATGGATTTAAGGGATTAAAAAAGAAGATTCGTTTTGAATCTTCTTTTAATTTAATATTTATTTTTGTGTTTTTGATAATAAGCTTTGTCTTCTAAGCTAGCCTTATGATAATCATAAAGTTTTAAAGCGATTTTTTCCACTTCTTCACTCTTATATACATTTATACGAGCATGTTTTTCTTTCTCTAAAATATAAGTCAAAGTTTCTTTTTCTCCTAAAACTTTATAGGCATTATCTTTAATATTGACTTCTTTAATTTTTCCACAGTCAGCAATACATACAATATTAACAAAATTATCAGCCGAGATATTCAAAACGTTAGCCATTATTTTGGATTTAAATCTTGCTGTTTTCAATGGATTATCAACATAAATTGTTCCTTTTCCATCGTTTAACAACCATTTTTCATCCTCATCATTACCAAAAACATATCCGAGCCAGAACTTAGATTCAATAATATAAATGTATTTATCAGCAATTACTACGTGATCAACATTTATATATTTACCTGCATCTAATCTCAAACACAAATCATGTAAATATAAGTAATCATTCTCATTAACTAAACGTTTTATTTTTTTACGTATTCTTGCATTTTTTCTAAGACCTATATAAATATTTTTTAAAGAATCTTTAAAAATATATCCAACAGATAGAACAACAAGAATAACAATAATTAATGTAAAGATTAATTCACCAAGCATAAATTAAGCGATTTCTAATGCTATTTCAATCATTTGATTGAAGTTTCTTTCTCTTTCTTCTGAAGATGTTTCTTTATGAGAAACAAGTGAATCTGATACTGTTAAAATAGTTAATGCTTTTTTATTTAATCTAGCAGCGATAGCAAATAAAGCATAAGATTCCATTTCTACACCTAGGACTCCCATTTTTTGCCATCTTTTCCATGAATCTGATTCTTCACCATAGAAAACATCACTTGCAACAACATTTCCTACGTGAACTGGCATTTTCTTTTCTTGTGCTACTGTATATGCTTTATGTAATAATTCAAAATTAGAAATAGCACTAAATGTACCACCTTTTAAATTATATTGATAAGCAAAATTAGAATCTGTACAACATCCTTGAACTAAAATAACGTCATATAAATCGATATTTTCTTGATATGAGCCACAGCTTCCTACACGAATAATATTTTCTACACCATAGAATTTAAATAATTCTGTAGCATAAATACCAATTGAAGGCATTCCCATACCAGAACCCATAACTGATACTCTTTTTCCTTTATAAGTTCCTGTATAACCAAACATATTTCTTACTGATGTTACTTGTTCAACATCTTCTAAGAAATTTTCAGCAATATACTTTGCTCTTAAAGGATCTCCTGGCATTAAAACTGTTTTTGCAAAAGCATTATCTCTTGCACTATTATGCGGTGTTGACATTATTATTCCTCCTCTTCAATAAATACAACTTTTGTATTTGCGAAAATGTCGCCAATTGATTTTTTATCTTTTCTAAATAAAGCAAGTAAAGCACTTACTATATAAGTAGCACCAAATGTTAATGCTGATATTAATTGAGACGCAATTGTTTGACGCATGAATAATGTTGAAAAGTTAACATCATCTCCATTGTCTTTAACAATTCTTATTTTCAACATTTTCTTACCGAATGTTTGTCCGTTATTTCTAACAGGAATCGAAATATAGTATAGGATAAATAAAATTTCAATAACTAAACCTACCTGAACTAATTCGATTAATGAATATAAAGTAAGTGTTAAAGAGGTTCCTTCTTTAATTAAGTTAAAAATTGCTGTTAGTGATGTACATAATAAAACAATAACAACAACAATTCCAATAATAATAGCATCTATAATCCAAGCTACTAATCTTCTTAATAATGGAGCTTTTACCATAAAATGATTCCTCCTCTCATTTCTTTTATTATACATCAATATAATAAAAAAATGAAGAATAACTATGACAAAATAAAATTGAAAATACCCCAAAAACAATAAGAGATTGATTTTATTCTCAAAAAGTGGTTAAATACTAATGAAAAGAGGGATAAAAATGAGTAAAATTGCTGTCTATCCAGGAAGTTTTGATCCAATGACAATAGGTCATTTAGAAATTATTCAAAAAGCATCAAAATTATTTGATAAAGTTTATGTAATACTTTGCATTAACAAATCTAAATCTGCTTCTTTATTTACTTTAGAAGAAAGATTGGAAATGCTAAAAATTATTACAAAAGATATCCCTAACGTTGAAGTAGATGTTCATTATGGTTTAGCAATGGACTATGCAACAAAAGTAAATGCAAACGCTTTAGTAAAAGGCGTAAGAAACGCAAAAGACTTCGATTATGAAATAACTCAATATCATTTTAATCACCAAATCAATAGTAAAGTCGAAACTGTTGTATTCCTACCAGATGTTTCAAGTTTATATATTTCTAGCAGCGCAGTACGAGAATTAATGTCATTTCATGCAGAGTATTCTCAATATGTTCCAAAAGAAATTTTAAAATTTTTAAAAGAAAAAGAAAAAACAATGTAAAAATAAAAGAGCTTATTACAAGCTCTTTTTTCTTAATATTGAATACTCTTTAACTTCATCAATTGGAAGATAAATTGTTTGCATAGCATGTTTTGCTTCCACAATTTCATTACCTTCATCATCATATACTTTATCTAAAACAAATACTTTTGTTTCACCTTTTGGTTGAATTAGTTCAAATTCTAAAGGCAATTTAAAATAGTTTCTTTGTTCTAATTTGGCCATTTTTTTATTTTGGTCATATCCTTTGATAATGCCAATAAAATCTTGTGGTGGTATTTCAGCACCATCAAAATAAAGTCCTCCCTCATGAGTTACTTGTCCATTGAAGAACCCAACTGAAGAATCTCTATTTTCAGCCTTTTTAGCTTCATTAGTTGCTTTATCGATTAATTTATCAACATCTTCACCATTTAAATATCCATCAATAAACTCACGATAAGCTTTAACAATAGTTGCAATATAGTGTAAAGATTTCATTCGCCCTTCGATTTTAAATGAATCAATTCCTAAATCAATAAGCTTTGGCATAACACTAAAACTCATTAAATCCTTAGATCCTATTTTAAACATATGTCCATCTATTTCTAAAGAATTTTCATTTTCAAATAATCTATAATTCCATCTGCATGAATGTGCACATCCACCACGATTAGCATCTCTTCTTGTCATATGGTTACTTAAACTACATCTTCCTGAATAGCTTGAACACATTCCGCCATGGATAAATACTTCCAGTGGCATGTCAGTATTAGTTTTAATTAATTCTATTTCCTCTAAAGTAGTTTCTCTTCCTAAAACAACTCTTTTAAAACCTAAATCTTTATAAAAATTAATTGCTTCAAGATTAACAGTTGATTGTTGTGTTGATAGATGTAGTTCATAAGAAACATTAATCTTCTTTGCAATAGATACAATAGCCATACTTGAAACAATAATAGCATCTATTCCTGCTTCATCTAATGCCATTAAATACTCTTCAACTTCAACCATATCTTCTTCGTGAGGCAAAATATTAACTGTAATATAAACTTTTGATCCGTGAGCATGTGCGAAGTCACAAGCTTCTTTAATCATCTCAACAGTAAAGTTACTAGCTTTAGCTCTTAAACTAAGTTTTTTACCTCCAATAAATACAGCATCAGCTCCGTATAAAACAGCTACTTTTAATTTTTCTAAATCTCCAGCAGGTGCTAATAATTCTAATCTTTTATCCATTATCTTACACCTGTCTTTCTAAATAAATATCCAGTTGTATAACTAGATTCATCATATTTTTTATCACTCATTATTGCTTCTTTATATAACGAAATAATACTCTTTGCTTCATCATAATCACAGTAATTAAAGTTTAATAAAAATTGATTAATTCCTGAATTAATGAAATCTTTTAAATAATTTGCATAGAATAGTTTTTTACCACTATAAATAATTGTTCCATTATCATCTTGATAGATTGGATGCATCTCATCGCGAGTAATTTCTTGAGTTAATAAATTTTGATTTTCTATATATTTTTCAGGGTCTTTTTCATATGCATAGAAATAATTTTCCACGAGTTTTCTTTTTGAATAAAATAAAGGAAAATGACCATACGCAGGAACTGTAATAAATGAAGGATTTCTTTTGCCACATGCAACAATATCTTCAAGTGAAATGTCTTTTGATAAGACTACACTTTTAATTCCTAATTCATTAAAAAACTTTACATCATATGAATTAACAAGTAATGTATCTGGATCATAAATTAATATATTATCAAATCCATTTCTTTTAGCAATTTGATACACTGCCATATCACTAAATAATATTCCATCAGCATTTATATCTTTAATAGAAATTAAATAATCTTCTAATCCATCTAATTCATTTTGAGTAAATAATTTATTAACACTTATGTAAGCTTTTTTTCCTAATTCATGAATCTTAGAAATAAGTTCTTTAATTTGTTCATAGTCAAAAGACGCAGCTAATCTTACTGCGTATTTTTTATTTCCTAAAACAAATGCGTCTAAATCTAAATCTAAGAAAGACTTATCATTAAGTGTACCAACAAAACTTATCATATTTATTCCTTTTCTTCTTTTACATTAACCATTAAAGTATTTGCCATTCTATCATGAATTGTTCTTTTTACAGTAGCAATTTCCATCATAATAATTGAAACCAACCAAATGATACCGAATGTCATAAATCCTAAGAACATTTTTCCTAAAAATTCTCTAATCAATAAAGTACCAAACGAAAGGTGAGAACCATTTAATTTTATAACCTTTACTTTTGCAATCCATCTTCCGATAGTTTGCTTTTCCCAAGCAATTGGAAGAAAAATAAAATATAAAAAATAAATTATTAATGCTCCTATTGTAAAAAACAACGCTGTCATTGTAGAAAGTCTTTCAAAAAACAAAATAATATCTTCACCATCTAATTTAAAAGACTTAATTTCATTCCATAAATCAGAAAACGCAAGTTTAAACTGTTCATCTTTAAAGAACATGCTTAAAACGAATAATGCTAAAAACAATATTCCATAATCTATAAAAAATACTAATGTGCGTTGTTTCCAATTAGCTACTTTCATAAATGTTCCTTTCTATTTCAATTTGCGTTCTAATTCATTTATAGTTTTTTTCAATTCTTTTATTTCTTCTTCTAATAATGTTATACGTGCATCATATAAAATATATGAACCAGTATTGCCACTTTTTCCTAAATATGAAAATTTCTTCTCTATTTCTTCATTTGTATAATGCTTAGATTTAATTTTTGCTGTGATGACTAAACCTAAGATTATAAAAAGCAATCCAAATAAAGAAAATAAAATACAAATTTCATAAATTTCAGAAGCTAAACCAATAATAATTCCCATGACGATGTATAAAACTCCTAGTATAGGAAAAACTATTCTAAGAGTTTTTCGTTGTTGCTTGTTATGTTTTTCAATAACTTCATTGTATATTTTGTTTACCTTTTCTTCTTTAGATAAATAAGAATCTTCGTAATTATAATTATATCTATCGTCCATTTTATTTACCTTTATTCTTTCTAGCTAACTTTTCTGCTTTCATTTGTCTTCTGTGTTCTTCTTCAGCTTTCTTTTTATTTTTGATACTAATCCATTGCCAAATAGAAATACCGAATGCAGCAACGATCACTAAAATAACGAAAATTACACCGATTGTATCAGTCACTTTACTTGCTAATAACATATTTGGTCACCTCCAACTGTTCATAATAATTATACATATAAAAACATATTTACACAAATAATTTTAATGACAAATTGTCATATTTTAATAAAAATTTAGATAAAATCTAAAAAGGAGAATTTATATGAAAAAAAGTATTAGTATTATATCCTCATTATTTGTTATAGGAATAGGAACATTAAACCATTTTATGTATGATTGGTTCCCTTTTCCTCTTGTTGGAATCTTTACTCCTGTTAACGAATCTATATTTGAACATTTAAAACTAGTATTTTATCCATTTTTAATAACAATTATAATAAGATTTTTCTTCATCAATAAAAAAGATTATTTTGTTAAAGCGGCTGTTTCCTCAATTGCAGGAATCATTACTATACCCATTTTATATTATCTTATAAAGCTTTTTGTAAATCCTACAACAATTGTGAATATAATAATCTTTATTTTAGCATGTCTTATCCAAGAGTTTTGTTTTTATAAACTAATAAATAAAGAATCAACTGACTATTATATAAAAAATCCAGAAGGAGTAATTGTTATATTATCGATTAGTTTAGCGTTTTCAGTCTTAACTTTTAACCCTCCTAAAATAGAATTATTTTTAGATCCAACTACTAAAACATATGGTATATACAATGAAAAATAAGCACTCAAATGAGTGCTTATTTTAATAATAATTTTTTGAAGTTTTTCTTTCCTTTTTTAAGAACTACGCCATCTTTAAATTCATTCATATCAAATAAATGCTTGAAATCAGTGATTTTAACATCATTAGCACTAACTCCACCTTGTTGAATAGTTCTTCTTGCATCAGATTTAGAAATACATAATTCTGCTTTAACTAATGCATCACATACATCCATTTTTCCATCAACAAAATCAGCTTCTGTTAATTCAACTGTTGGCATGTTAGCAGCGCTACCACCATTACTAAATAATGCTTTAGCAGTATTAATAGCTTCTTCATATGCTGCTTCTCCATGTAAGAATGTGATAACTTCTTTAGCTAATGCTTTATGTGCTTCACGTAAATGTGGTTGAACTTTATTCTTTTCTTCTAATTCATCAATTGTTTCTTTTGGTAAGAATGTTAAGAATTTTAAATAATCAATAACTTTTGAATCTTCAGAGTTAATAAAGAATTGATACATTTCATATGGAGATGTTTTTTCTTTATCTAACCAAATAGCTTTACCATTTGTTTTACCAAACTTTGTTCCATCACTCTTCGTTAATAAAGGCATTGTGAATGCATAAACTTCTTTTCCTTCTTTTTTACGAACAAGTTCAATACCTGCAGTAATATTTCCCCATTGGTCTTGACCAGCAACTTGCATTGTAACTCCCTTGTTTTTATTTAAATACCAGAAGTCTAATGCTTGCATAATCATATATGAGAATTCAGTATATGTGATACCTTGATCTAATCTTCTTGCAACGATATCTTTGCTTAGCATATAGTTAACATTAAAGAATTTACCAAAGTCTCTTAAAAAATCAATGAAGTTAATATCTTTTGACCAATCATAGTTATTAACAACTTCACAACCGAACAAATTTTCTAATTGAGACTTTAAACAATTAAAGTTATGTTCAACAGTTTCTTTTAAAATCATTGGTCTTTCACTATCAGGTTTTGGATCACCAATTAAACCTGTAGCTCCACCTACTAATACAATTGGATTATGTCCTGCATCTTTTAATCTTTTACAAATTAAAAAACTTGAAAAGTGGCCAATGTGTAAACTATCACCTGTTGGGTCAGTTCCAATATAGAAAGTCATTCCTCCAGCGTTTAACTTGTCTTTAATGGATGGATCTGAAACATCTTTAATAAGACCTCTCCATTCTAATTCTTCATAAATTCCCATATATAAATCCTCCTTAAAATATAAAAACTCGCCCAAATAAGGACGAGTTGTTCGTGGTACCACCTTAATTCGTTCAAATAAATGAACCTCTTACGCGTAACGTGCTTATACGTCCTAGTCTACTATAATTTCGATAGGCCACTCCAAGATGTATTTCCTTAATTATGTTCTTATCTTCCACCATCCGATAAGTCTCTATAAAACACTCACTAAGTACTTCTTCTTTTCAATGTGTTTTCAATATGTATTTATCTTACCAAATCCTTTTTAAAATGTAAATTACATTTTTTCAGGAGCTGAAATTCCAATTAAATTTAATGCATTTCTTAAAGTAATTCTTGTAGCCTCTAATAATGCAACTCTTTCATTTGTTAATTCTAAATTATCCTTATCATTTACTTTGTTATGAGCGTAAAAACTATGGAAATGTTGGGCTAATTTTTGAATATAGTTACAAATTTTATTAGGTGCTCTTAACTTAGCAGCATCGCTAACTTCATTTGTAAATTCATTGATTAATTTTAATAATGCAATTTCTTTTTCATTTTCTAATAAAGTATATTCTTCTTTTCTAATTAAAGCTGGTGCTTGAGAAAGAATTGAACAAATTCTTGCATGTGCATATTGCGCATAGAATACTGGGTTGTCTGCACTTGCACTTCTTGCTAAACCTAAGTCAAAATCGAAGTGAGTATCAACCGCTCTAGCAACAAAGAAATATCTTGCAGCATCAACACCAATATCATCGCATAAATCTCTGATTGTTAATGCGTTACCTGTACGCTTAGACATTTTAACTTCGACACCATTTTCAACTAGTCTTACCATTTGAATAATATCGACACAAACTGATTCTCTTGGATAACCAAATGCCATTACTGAAGCTTGAAGTCTAGGAATATATCCATGATGGTCAGCTCCTAATAAGTCAACTAATTTTGGATATCCTCTTTCTAATTTATTCAAGTGGTATGCAATATCTGGTACTAAGTATGTTAATGAACCATCTGTTTTTCTTAACACTCTATCTTTATCGTCACCAAATTCAGTAGTTCTAAACCATAAAGCTCCATCTTGTTCATAAGTGAAACCTTTTTCTTCAAGTTTAGTTAAAACTTCTTCTACTTTACCTGCATCTCTAATAGCTTGTTCGCTACTCCAAACATCGAATTCTACTCTAAAGTTTCTTAAGTCAACTTTAATCTTGTCTAATTCTTTTTCAACGCCTAATTTTCTAAAATAAGTGTAACGTTCTTTTTCATCTACGTTTAGCCATTTGTCTCCATCTTTTTCAACGATTTGTCTTGCAATTTCAATAACATCTTTTCCATGATATCCATCTTCTGGAAGTGGATAAGATTTACCTAAAAGCTCAAAATAACGTGAAATTAAAGATTCTGCAAGATTGTGGATTTGATTACCAGCATCATTGATATAATATTCTCTTAAACAATCATAACCGCTTGCTTTTAACAGTCTTGTAGTAGCATCTCCCCATGCAGCTCCTCTAGCATGACCTAAATGTAAATTTCCTGTTGGGTTAGCTGAAACATACTCAACTAATATTTTTTCCCCTTTACCAGAATCATTTTCACCATAATGTTCATCTTTATCTAAAACAACATTAATAATATCAGCCATAGTTGATTTTCTTAATCTAAAATTAATAAATCCAGGGTTTGCAATTTCGATTGAGTTTACAATTGTAAGATGCTCATTTAAGTAAGCAACAATCTTTTCAGCAATTAATCGAGGATTTTGTCTTAGAACCTTTGTTAAACGCATTGCGATATTAGTAGAATAATCACCTAAAGATGGATCACGTGGCATTTCTACCATGACCAAATTCTTATCTACTTCAATTTCAAACACATTTGTACAAGCTTCATAAATTTTATTTTTTAATTCAATTTCAATTAAATTCATAACTCTTCCTCCTTAATTGCATAGCAATTATACCCCATCTTAAACTAAAAAGAAATAGTAAAAAGTTATTTTTCTTATTTTTTTCAATTTTATTATTGATTTTTATATTTAGATTTGTTAATATAATTAAGCATTGAAAAGATGTCTACGTAGCTCAGCTGGATAGAGCAACTGCCTTCTAAGCCGTAGGTCGGGGGTTCGAGTCCCTCCGTGGACGCCACTTTGCAAACTAAACTCCGAGTTAAATCGGAGTTTTTTATTTATAAAAAAACTAGAGAACAAACTCTAGTCTTCATTAATAAATTTATTAATCACATATGCTACGCCATGTTCATTATTACTTTTAGTAATAAACTTGGCGTATTTTTTTACACTTTCAAAAGCATTTTCCATAGCAACTCCGAATCCACAGTTTTTGATCATTTCTAAATCGTTGTCCGCGTCGCCTATACACATTATTTCTTCTTTTTTTATTCCTAGGTGTTTAGCAATTTGTTGTACTCCAATCCATTTATCACAACTCTTATTTAAAAACTCAAGATAAAATGTAGCACTCTTAACAACATTATACTTTTCATATAAGTATGAAGGTAGTTTAGGGATTGCCTCATCAAGTTTATAAGGTTCATCTCCAATCATAAACTTAATAACATCATAATCATCAGGAATTAAATATAAGTTTTCTTCATAAAGTGGGATTCCATTTAATGATCTTTCTAAATCAATATATTTATTATTCTTAGGAGTAATACAACCTCTACGAGTAAGAATATGCATTCCTAAACCAAGTTTATCAACTTCTTTTGCTAGAAGATGAACATCTTTTCCTTTAATATATGAACTATAAATTTCTTTATTATTTGTTACATTTAGACAAAGTGCCCCATTGAAAGTACAAGCATAATCATCAATAGTATCAACAAACATTAAATCATAATATTTTCTTAAACCTTCAATAGGACGACCAGTTGAAAGAATAACATACACTCCTTTTGATTTTGCTTTTTTTATAGCCTCAATATTTTCTTTAGATAAATGCTTGTTATCATCAACAAGCGTACCATCTAAATCAATTGCTATTAACTTGATCATACAACCACCTACTTAACAATATTATTTTAAATTACTTAACCATTCAAGTAAAGCATAACGATTATTAATTGTTGAATCATCACACCTGTTAGTTCTAAGACTTCCTTCTAAAGAAATGCCGTTACCTTCTCCGATAACGATAATAAAAATATTATTTTCTAGTCTTATTTTTTCTTCACTAAATCCAAGATACACATCTTGAATTAATAATTCATTTTCAAGCGCATTATTATAATTAATAACCAATAATTCTTTAGTCTCATATAGTTTTAAAATATCATCTAAAGAATTACTATTAGAAACTATTTTATACTTATAATGTATTTCTTCATTTGCTTTAGTTTTGTTAAGACTAGATGCACTTAAAAATGCAACAACAAACAATAATACTAATCCTATAAATTTCTTCATTATCATCACCCGAACTAATTATTTCCTAATTTATATTTTTTATACAAAAAAAGGCTAGAAAATAATTCTAGCCATTCTATCTAATTTATTTAAATCTTTGCGAATTTCAACATCATATTTCTTATAAATTTCTTTAATATTCTCTGCTTGTTGAAATCCAAATTCTATATATAATTCCCTTACTTTTTTGATTGGAAGTATCTTAGAAAATTCTTTATAGAAATATAGGCCTTCATCATCAGCATATAATGCTAAATGAGGTTCATATTTTTCAGTTGATTCATCCACATTTATATCATTTTGTTCAATATAAGGCGGATTAGAAATAACAATATCTATAGATTCATTAATATTTTCTAATATATTTGAGTTTCTAAAATCAACATCAATATTTAGTTTAGAAGCATTATCTTTTGCAATCATTAAAGCTTCATTTGAAATATCCACAGAAATCACTTTCCAATTAGGACGACGCGATTTAATTGCTAACGCAATACATCCACTTCCACTTCCAATATCTAATATTGTCAAAGAATCTTCTTTGTGATCATCTAATAACCATTCTACTAATTCTTCAGTTTCATTTCTAGGAATTAAAACATCTTTATTAACATTAATTTTTAATCCATAAAAATATGTATAACCAAGAATATATTGAATAGGTTCATGTCTTTCTAATCTAGGAATAATGTCTTCATTCAATCTATTTAAGTGATTTTCTTTCACTTCATCATCTAGATGAACATGATAGCTTCTTCCTAAAAAATCTTCAATAATAAGATAAGCGATTGCTTCTTCTAATCCTAATTTATTTAGCTTTTTTTTAAGTTCTATAAGTAAAGCTACATACTTCATACTATAAGCCTTGTCCTGATAATTTTAATCTTTGGTCTTCGTTAATTAATGCATTAACGATTGGCTTTAAATCGCCTTCCATAACTCTATCAAGTTGTTGAATTGTAAAACCAATTCTATGATCTGTTACACGGTTTTGAGGATAGTTGTATGTACGGATTTTTTCTGATCTATCACCAGTACCAATTTTACTTTTTCTTTCTGCTCCTCTTACACTATCAGCTTCTGCTTGCATCTTATCGTAGATTTTAGTTCTAAGCATAGCCATACATTTTTCTCTGTTTTCAATTTGGCTACGACCTTCTTGACATGATACAACAACTCCTGTAGGAATATGAGTAATACGTACAGCAGAGTCAGTTCTGTTAACGTGTTGTCCACCAGCACCACTAGCTCTATATGTGTCAACTTTTAAATCTTCAGATCTAATTTGAACATCTACATCTTCAGCTTCTGGCATAACAATTACTGTTGCTGTTGATGTATGAATTCTACCACTTGCTTCTGTTGAAGGAACACGTTGAACACGATGTGCACCTGATTCATACTTTAATTCACTATATACTCTATCGCCACGAATCATAAATGAAACTAATGCAAATCCTCCTGCTTCCGATTCATTTGCGTCTAGCATTTCAATATGCCATCCTTTTGTAGCAGCGTATCTAGTGTACATTCTGAATAAGTCTCCAGCAAAGATATTACCTTCATCTCCACCTGCAGCGCCACGAATTTCCATGATAATATTTTTATCATCGTTAGGGTCTTTAGGTAAAAGCATGATTCTAATATTATTAATAATTTCTTCTTTTCTTGCTTGTCCTTCTTCAATTTCCATTTTTGCCATTTCTGCAATTTCAGGATCACTATCTTTAACTAACAACATTGCTTCTTCAACGTTTTGTTCAATTTTTAAATATTCTTTATATGTATTAGCGACTTCTTCTAAGTTACTATGTTCCTTTGCATACATTTTATAGCGTTGGAAATCACTTGCAACAGTTGGAAGTTCCATCATCTTTTCTAAATATGTACATCTTTGTAAGATTGTTTCTAATCTTTCTTTCATTTTGCTATCCATGGTATTTCTCCCTTCATAACACAATTTGTAATTATACATTAATTACAATCTAAAATCACTATTTTCTTTAAAGATTCATTAAATCTTTTAAAGAAACTCCTAATCCGAATGCGAATTGTTCTATTGCTCTTAACGAAACATTTCTTCTTCCACATTCAACATCTGAGACATAATTTTTATGAAGACCAGCTCTAAAAGCCAATTCTTCTTGAGATATATTTAAACTTTTACGGAGTTCTTTTACTCTTTCGCCAAATTTTTTTTCGATATTCATTAAGATACCTTCTTTCTATAGGAATCTATAGTTTCCATGAGTTTCTTCATACGATGATTGATACCTGATTTTGAAATAGTAACACCATAGGCTCTTTCAAACTCTTTTGCTAATTCATTATATGTTGATTCATAGAATTCTAATCTTAACATAGCCAATTGTTTTAAAGGCATATCAAGATTGTCTAATCCAACTTTTTCTTTAAACCAATTAATTTTTTCAATTTGTTCCATCGCAACTTCCATTGCTCTTTGTTCATTGGAAACTTCACAATTAACAATTCTTGTAATAGAGTTGTATTGGTCTCTTTGAATTCTTACAGATTCAAATTTCATTAATGAGGAACTAGCACTCAAAATCTTCAAAAAGTCTGCAATTTGTTCACACTTTTTTAAATAGACAACATACTGTGCACGACGCTTAATAATCTTACCGTCAAGGTCAAATTTCTTCCATTGTCTTAATAAATATTCTGCGAGTTCATTATTGTTTACTGCTATTTCTAAATGATAGTTTTTTGTAACCGGAGAGTTTACACTTCCTGCTGCTAAAAACGCACCTGACAAATATGCTTTTTTCATTTCAATATCACTTATCCATCTAAGTGGAGGAAGTGCTCTAAAGCCATCTTCTAACGTATAAATATGTAAATCATTTAATACAACTTTGTCTTCATCACAAATCTCAATAAAGATAATTTTACTATCTTCATGAATTCTTAGTTTTTTCTTTTCTGAGACAATGATTCTAATTTGAACAGGATAAAGCTTTTTAATTTCTCCATAAATTAAACGAGCTGTTTTTTTATTTTCTGTTTTAATTGAAATGTATAATTTTCCATTTCTTACTAAAATATTTCCATTTATTTTAATAAATGCTGAAAGAAGTGCTTTTCTTTCATTAATGTCTTCTCTTTTTAAAAGAGTTATTTCTTCTTTAACTTCCTTTGTGAAGGAAATCTCTTCATGTCTATTTAGTTTTATATCGCTCATATTCCTTCACCTCGGAGATGTATTATAACACAATGAGTGTTATTTATCTAGTCTAAAAACATAACTATGTAATGTAATTACATCATTTGTTCTTTTGCTAATAATTGTTTTATCTAAATAATCTTTATTGAATCCACATTTTTTTACTAAATTTTCTAAATTCTTGTTAGATTCCATAATATTAATACGCAAGGAACTATAGCCCTTATTTATAAGATATTTTATAAAAGTGTTTATCGCTTTAAAACCATAGCCTTTTTTTCTGAATGATGAAAATATTCTTATAACTAATTCACCATTGACTAACCCTATAAAACCTACTCTTTGATAGTTTTTTAAATCTAATATCGTTAGTCTTTCTTCATAATTAATTGATTGAAAGTATTTTTCAAATTCATTGATATTTTTTATTTCTAATCTTAGATCCATTGCCTTCTTTACCAAATCATCTTTATAATCCAAATAATTAATAAAACTATCAATATATTCATAATTAACTAATCCAACATCATCGTTTATAAAACAATTCTCATTACTTCTTATAAAAGTTTTAACTCTTTCTGCAAACAAATCAGGATATTCTAAAATCAAATCATGACTCGCATTATCAAAAACAATCTCTTTTGCTTTTAATAATGTAGATAACTTTTTAGAATGTTCAATCTCTATGCAATCATTGCTACCAAAGACATTTAAAACATTACATGATATTTTATTTAATTCTAATTCATGAAAATTAGGATGTTTAAGCATTAAAAGATTCTTCTTTTTCAAATCTTTTTCTTTTTCATTTATTGATGCTAAAAGACTATTTTTCATGTAATCTTTCTTAATTTTATTAAGAATATCTTTTTTTAATCCTTGAACGTTATAATTAGCACCGACTAAAACTAAACTATTAACAATTTCAGGATGATCTAATGTTAATTGAAGTGCAATACTTGCACCATCGCTAAATCCAATGATATTTAGCTTATTAACATTTATTTTTTTAATAACTTCATAAACATCTTTTGCCATTACTTCAAAATCTAAATTATCATCACTTTTACTAGATAATCCATGATCCCTACTATCAATAAATATCAACCTATAATAATTCTCAAAATATTCTCTTATTGTTTTAAAGTATGTATGATCTTCATTATTTCCATGCAAAAAAAGGATAGGTTCAAGACTAGTTTGACTATCTTCATAATATATTTTTAAGTCACTTGAATTAACATATCCTTTTATCATAAATTATTCTTCTTCCTTATATTCAAATACCGGCATGTAGCTTAATTTAAATAAATTGATTCTATGTAAATAATCAATTCTTTCTTTTGTCTTTTGATCTGGTTCAATGCCTTCTCTAATGTATTTATCTAAAACTTCATAAGTGAAACCTAAATTATCTTCATCAGTTTTACCGCATAATCCATCTGATGGTACTTTTTCATAATATTTTTTAGGAAGTCCTAAATAAGCAGCAATTTGTTTAACTTCATGAACGGTGAATGTAGAAGTCGGAGCAAAGTCACCCACTGAATCTCCGTATCTTGTTGAATAACCAACATAGTCTTCACTATAGTTACATGTATTAGCAACTCTACCATTGTTACATTGACTTACTGCATATAATGTTGACATTCTTAATCTTGGTGCTAAATTGATTATAGCTTGATTTGTTAATTCACACTTATTTTTTAATTCCTTAATTAATCCATCATAAGATTCTTTTATGTTGATTTCATAATATTTAATACCTAAGTGTTCACAAATACCATATGCAAAATCAATATCAGGTTGAACACCATTTGGCATCAATACACCTATTACTCTATCTTTACCTAATGCTTTAACACACAACGCTGCTACTACTGAAGAATCTTTTCCTCCAGAAATACCTAATACCGCATTACATGTTGGACCATTTTCTTCAAAGAATTTTCTGATCCATTCTACACATTTATTTACAGCTCTTTCTACGTTAAATTTATACATAAAATCACCACCAAAAATATTATACAACATATTTTTTTATTTTTAAATAAAAAGACCACTACATGTGGTCTATTTTACTATCTTTTAGAAATTGTTCTTGCGATATGAACACCATTTGCTCCAGCTTGAGCTAAGCCTCTAGTAATACCAGCGCCATCTCCACCAACAAATAAGTTCTTAACTGCTTTTGTTTCAAAGTTATCTTTTACATCAATTCTATCCGAATAGAATTTTGCTTCTACTCCATATAATAATGTATGATCACTTGCGATACCTGGAGTAACATAGTTTAATGCTTCGATCATTTCAATAACAGATTTTAATGTGTTATAAGGAAGGGCTAAACCTAAGTCACCAGGAATAGCTTCTTTTAATGTTGGATTAACAAATCCTTCTTCAATTCTTTTCTTTGTAGATCTTCTTCCTTTTAAGATATCACCATATTTTTGAACGATAACACTACCATTACTTAACATGTTTGCTAATTGTGATACTTGTTCAGCAAATGCATTTGATTCATTGAATGGTTCATCAAATTCATGAGAAACTAAAATTGCAAAGTTTGTATTTTTACTTCCTAATTTAGCATCATGATATGAGTGACCATTACAAGTCATAATACCATGGTGGTTTTCAACTACTACGTGACCACTTGGGTTTGAACAGAATGTTCTAGTTTGAGTACCTAATGAAGTATTGAAAATAAATTTACCTTCATATAATACACGGTTGATTTCTTCCATAACGATGTCATTAGTTTCAACTCTTACACCAATGTCAACACGGTTATTTTTTGTATTAACACCATGTTTCTTTAAGATTTTTGCTAAATGTGTTGATCCAGTTCTTCCTACACCAAATACTACATAATCAGCATAAATTGGTTCACCTTTTGCTAAAACAACACCTGTTACTTTATCATCAACTACTAAGATATCATTTACTTTAGTTTCGAAAGCGTAATCAATTTTACCTTTCATTTCTTCATAAATGTTTTGTAAAACTTTTAAGTTTACTTCTGTACCTAAGTGTCTTACTTCACTTCTTAATAATTTTAAACCAGCAGCAACTGCTCTTTTTTCGATTTCGAATACTTCTGGTGATTGAGGATCAGTTAATTCTTCAGGTGCACCATGTTTTAAGTTAATTGCATCAACATATTTAATTAAGTCGATTACTTCTTCATTACCTACATATTCTTGCATCCATCCACCGAATTCACTTGTGATGTTGAACTTTCCATCAGAGAAAGCTCCAGCGCCACCAAATCCACATGTGATTGAACAACAAGGTAAACATCCACTATTACCATCGATATCTACAGGACATTTTTCAATTCTTTTATTTTTAATAGGACAGTATCTATGATAAATATCATGTCCTTGTTCAATTAATAGGACACTTTTTTCTGGTGCTTTTAAAATTAATTCATAAGCAGTAAAAATTCCCATAGGGCCTGCGCCTACTATAACGACATCATATTTATTCTTCATAATTAGCTCTCCTTTACAATAATGATTATTAAAATAATCAAAACCTTATATATATTACATTATTTGACTTTATTTTACAACGACTTTTTTTTCGAATTTACTTTTTTTAAAAAAGTTGCATTAACTATTAACATTTTCATCGAATTTACTAGATAATTTTAAGATGACTTCTTTAACTAAATTCACTACATTTTGGTAAGAACAAATTGACATAAATTTTCCAACATTCATATATTCAACTTTTGTTATTTTTTCTTCTGTAGGTTTAGGATTTCCTGGTTCATTTACAACAAATAAAACAGGATAAATTATCTTCTTTATTATTTCATAATAATGGTTTGTAAACTTAACTTCATATGGTTTTAACATTTCAACCATATCATCTTTACTAACCTTTACATTTGTTTCTTCATAGCATTCTCTGATTGCAGCAGTTACAACATCTTCACCTTTTTCAATATGTCCTTTAGGAAGAGAAATATTTAAGTTTCCATATATTTCTTCTTCAGTACATAGAATATTTTGCTTATAAATAACTACAGCCATCGCACTATGTTCGATACAATACTTTTCTTTAATAAAATTTTTAATTAGTTTTCTAACTCCATCTTTATCTGCAAGATTTTTATCTAAAGAGCTACCCCCAAATTTTTTAGCTCCTAAAAACAAGATTCTTGGTTCTCCTTCTACGTGATATGAAAAAGCTTTTTTAAAATTTTCATCACATGAGTTAGAAATAACGATAAATTTCTTTTTAACTTTTAAGTATTTTTGTCTTATTTCTTTATTTCCTGCATAAAAACCAATTCCTCTTTCATTAAATAAAAAGAAATTAGCACATGGATAATCACAATAATTAGGCAAAATATAAACAGCCTCATCCGAATTACTTACTGATTCGTAAATACTATTTAATTCATCATTGATTAAGCATTTGCCATTTTTCTTAATACAATCATAGTCACAATGACCACATGGCATCAGATTAATCTCTTCAAAATTATAGACTTTAATTTCATTATCAGAAGCAAAGTTTTGAATATAATCCGCTATTTTCTTACAGTTCGCGTCTTTACTTGAACTAAAGTTAATAATTGTTATCATTTTTTACACATCCTCTAACTACCTATAATAGTATAACACTTATTGTCATAAAATGGATGATAAAATGATAAATTTGTTTTATAATAAAAAAGAAGACTAAAGGAGGTCATAATATGTGGGATGAAATTTTAATAGGATTAGGTATTGCTTTAGCAATATTAATAATAGTAATTATTGTTAGAACTTTGCTTTTTTTTGATAAAACAGACTACAACAAAAACGTTCCATTTGATAAAAAAGATGACAATATAGTTTATAAACTAGGTCAAATGTTAAAAGTTCCTACTATCTCATACGAAGATAAAAATCTAATAGATTACAAAGTGTTCCACGAATACATTGAATTAGTTCAAAAACTATATCCAACTGTATTTAAACATTGTGAATATGAGTTATCAAAAGAACTTGTTATTAAATTAAAACTTAAAGGCGAATCAAGTGACAACCCAACAGTATTAATGTCACACTACGATGTAGTCCCTGTTACAGATGGATGGGATCATGATCCTTTCTTAGGTGAAGTCGTTGATGGATACTTATATGGAAGAGGTGCACTTGATACAAAATGTACAATGGCTTGTGCATTAAGTGCTTTAGAAAAAGCTTTAGAACAAGGATACACTCCTAAAAATGATTTATATTTATGCTTTGGAGGAAACGAAGAAGTATATGGTGATGGTCAATGGGAAATGGTTCAATGGTTCGCAAAAGAAGGTATTAAACCAGCATTAGTATTTGATGAAGGTGGAGGTATTATGAACAATGCTTTTCCTGGCGTCAAAAAAGATTCTGCGTTCTTAGCAGTTGTTGAAAAAAGCATGGTTAATGTAAAACTTTCTATTAATACAACAGGTGGTCATTCATCAACTCCAAAAAGAAATGGACCAGTCATAAGAATGGCTAAAGCATTAGTAAGACTTGAAAAGCATCACATGAAACCACAAATCAGTGTTACAACTAAAGAAATGCTAGATATTATGGGTAGAAATTCATCTTTTGCCTTAAAGATTATTTTTGCAAACATGTGGTTATTTAAAGGATTAGTAAAAAAACTATTCCCTATCATTAGCGCGGACACAAACGCATTACTTACATCAACATTTGCATTCACAGTTATTAATGGTGGAAATCAAACAAATGTTATTCCTAACCATGTAGAAGCAAATATTAACGTAAGAGTCGCACCATTCAATAGTGCTGAGGAAGTAATCGAACATATCAAAAAAGTGATTAAAGATCCTTTAATTGAAGTTACTGCACACGATGTTACAAAACTATATAAAGAATGTAGCACAAAGCAAGCTGGATATGGCATCATTAAAGAAACAACAATGGAAACATATCCTAATACAATCGTTTCTCCATTTGTTATGTTAGGAGGAACTGATGCAAAACACTATAACGAAATTTGTGACTGTGTAATTCGATTCTCTCCTATTAAAGTATCAAATGAAGATAGAAAAGGAATTCATGGATTAAATGAAAAAATCTCTGTAGAGACTTTAGAAAAATGTCTAGAGTTCTATCAAAGATTATTAACTAAAATTTAAAGCAAAAAGAAAAGTTGGGGAAATCCCAACTTTTTTATTCTTTAACATTTGCAATTTTTTTATTTTCTTTTTTAAATAGATAGTATGCAAATAAAATTCCAAATATAGATGCTACAGGAATTAAAATGCTTGTTCCTAAGCCAAGTGTAAATTGAAGTACTAAACAGATTAATAATGGTACTGGTACTAATTTTGGATCCTTAACAAAGTATTTATATGCTAATGCACCAAATAATGCTGTAAATGCACTTTCAAATGCTGGTTTTAAAACTGGACTTTCTAATACTGGAGTTAGTGGTACAAGTAACGCAACTCCTAAAGCGATTACAATAGTTGTAACAATTGTACTAACTGCAACAGAGATTGTAGAAACAATTTCTCCTTCTTTTGAACCATGAGCGACTTTTGCTAATTCTCTAGCATTAACAACACATGGAACCTTTAAATTAACCAAGTTACCTGTAAAGAAACCTAAATAAGTTCCTACTGTTCCAAGCATTGGTGAATAAGTAACAACTTCAATAAATCCACCAATAATAAATACAATTAATCCTAATAAGCTTGCAGCAACAACACCCCAGTTAGGCATTGCTTTTAAAACTAATGCAATTGTAATTGGAATTATAAGAATAATTACAATAGCAATAGCCAAGAAAATACGTCCGTATAGGTGATTTCTATCATTATATGTCATTTCTTTTTTCATAACTATTCACCTACCCTATAATTACAGCTGCTGCCATACCGACAAGCATACTTAATCCTAATGAAAAACTACTTAGCCATTCTTGCTTGAATTTTCTTTCAATAAAATCAAACAAGGCCATCGCAAGGAATGTAACGACAATTACTACCACTGGCATATATGTCTTTTTAGTTAAAATCATTTCATATGTCTCAACTGTTCCACCACTAGTTCCAGTAATTGTAACATTTCCTTCTTTTAAAACATGTACATTGCCTTTATTATCTACAGTAGCAACACTTTCATCACTACTTGTCCAAACAACGATTTCTTCTTCTGTAAATGAAGAATTAATTTCATATTCTTCATCAATATACTCATATGAGTTATTACCGATTTGTAATCTATAATCACTGCCTAATTTTACTGTATCAACTGCTAAGAAAGAACAAATCATAGCAATAAATACTGCATTAAATAGAATTGAACCAAAATTTTTCTTAGGTTTTGATTCAACTGTATTTTCTTCTACTTTCTTTTCTTCTGATTCTTTAGCTTTTGATAAAACTTTCTTATCATAAGCTTTAAATCCAAATAAACAATAAATTGGTCCTGTAAGAATTCCTAGAGTCATAACAAAAGCAATTGTGACAAACACTTCATTTGTTATTGATGTAACCCCTAATTTTCTAAAAGCATCAATAACTGTTTGTGCCGCAGTTCCTTCATAATGAAGGGCCCCAATAACTGTTAATCTAATCCAAGGTAAAGGTATACCTAGTTTTCCTGATAATGCAACTACACCAATTAAAATACTAATAGATGGTAAAATAGTAAATACCGCACTATTAAATGCTACTTGTCTTAATACAGCTGGATCCATATTATTTTCTTTTGCTTCTTTATATGCTCTAAATATAAAGAATAAACATCCAACTAATACAAAGATTACAACAATGATGCCTAATAAATACATCCACCAGGAATTTGCAATTTGTAAATCCATATAAATTCCTCCTAAATTACTTTCATTATACATAATTTTCTTCCTTTCTACTAGTTAAAAGTGATATAATACTTATGAGGTACAGAAAAATGAATGAAAAGAGAATTAAAAAACCAAATACTTTAGTATGGGGATTATTTGTATTTGCTTCAAAATTTTTATCTAAATTCATGTTAAATCTCAAAGTTAATAAAGAAGACTTTAAAAAAGTTAAAGGGCCTTGCTTAATTCTAGCAAACCACGAAACATCTATTGACTTTATTTGTTTAGCAGCAGCACTAAAAAGAAAGGCTCACTTTGTAATAAGCAACTCTTTCTATCAAATAAATCCTATCAAACCACTTTTAGATGCATCTAGAGTAATTCCTAAGCAACAATTCCAAACATCTCTCAGTGATATGAGAATAATTAAAGGAGCATTGGAAAATGAAATACCTTTAATTATTTATCCTGCAGGAATGATGACTGAAAACGGAGTTACTACACCGATTCCTCTTGCAACAGGAAAAACAGCAAAATGGTTGAATCAAGACGTTTATATCGCATATACAAAAGGCAGTTACTTAACGAATCCAAAATGGGGTAAAAAATGGAGAAAAGGAAGAATAGATTTATCTATCAAAAAACTTTATTCTAAAGAAGAACTACAACAAACAGATGCTGAAATAATTCAAAAACGAATTGAAGAAGAACTATATTATGATGCATATGAAAATCAAGAAAAATTGATGATCAAATACAAAGGCGGAGACAATATAGAAGGTTTAGAAAAAGTTTTATATTGGTGCCCTAAATGTAATTCTTACCACACTAATGAAGTTATAGACAAAAACAAATTAGTTTGTAGCAAATGTGGAAATACTGCAATTGCAAATGAATACGGATTCCTTGAAAAAGGAACTGAAGATAGTGTAATTTTTAAACATCCTAGTAAATGGTCATTAAAAATTAAAAACTTAATTAAAGAGGATATTATTAATAATGATAATTTCTGTTTAGAAGATACTTGCGAAATCCAAATGATTAATTTCAAAAAGAAAAAATATGAAACAGTTGGACATGGAAAAATATCATTAAACAAAACTCATTTTCATTTAATAGGTGAAGCTAACGGGGAAGCCTTCGATAGATTATTAGATATTAACTTATATCCTATCTTACCTTTCAAAGCAGGCGAACGATTTGAATTGCAAGATAGAAATGCTATTTACCGCATTATTTTAGGAACTAAAGAAGAAGCCACTAGATGGATATCTGCAGTCGAAATTTTATATAAATTAAATCACAATATAGAAATAGAAAAACAACCTACAAAATAGGTTGTTTTTTTATTTTTTAATATGCAATTTAAATACTTTATAAATCTCATCAGCTACTAGCTCATTTTTAACTTCAAAATACTTCTTTTTATTATTTGGAAACTTAAAAATTAATACGTTTCTTTTAACTTCAATTTGTTTAAAATTCTTATATTCAACTTCAACTGTTTTTATTTTAAACAAACCTAGACGCGTGATAAATAATTTGTCTTTTGTTATATAAATTCGACCTTTAGCTAAACTATCACCCATTATATTTCTTATTAATAACTTACCATGATATTTTGCTTCGATTTCTTTTTCCTTTTCAAATTCAGCAAACATTTTTTCGCCAATTTGAATTTCTTTTTCGGAATAAATATATCCACCCATAATAAATCTTCCAATAACATAGAAAACAATTATGCTACCTAATCCGCTTCCTACACTTATTAATATATTTTTCAATTCAAGTTCTTCAAACGCCACAAAATATAAGCAAAGAACTGCTGCTAGTAAAACACCAGCTATAACACAAATCTTAATAAGCTGTGCTGCTGTAAATTTTACATTAGAATCATTTGTAAAAATAAATTGAAGGAAAATATCTGTTTCTCTACGATATTCCTCATTAAAACCTGCGCCATTGAAATTATAAGTTATACTTTCATTTTCCATGAACCACTTGTATGAGTCTCTTCCGATTTTTTCATCAGTTGTATGTTTATTTGATTCACCATAATTAGATAACATATAATTTGTTAAAGATTCTTTATGCTTTTGTTCAAACTCTACACTATTATTTTTATAATTATATCCCATGTTAATAGCTAAAACTCTATTTTCTAAATAACGAACATTAACAGTAAACTCTGGTGAGTCTTTTGTTAACTTTGCATTAAAGAAAATAATACCATTTTTCTTGCTGTATTTAGTTTTTGTTTCGTTGAGTGTGCTTAATAATTTATCAGCATCTTCGGTAACAACAATATTCGGACTATAAAATTTTACTTCCATTTTTAATCCTCCTTTATTCTTTATTCGTTTCCTCTTTAAGTGTTTGTCTAATAAAACTTAATGTTTCTTCAATAGTATTAAAATCAGAATACTTTTTATTTAGCACTCTATTCTTAGGCAAAGTAATTGAAAAATATGTTTTGTAAAAATCGACATAAACTGCTTTTTTTACTACATAGACTCCACTTCTAGGAGCATATCCGATTTTTAGATGACTAAGTGATAAATCATAATCAAACTTATACTCATCTAATGGTAATAAATGCTCTGTTTTATTTTTTAACAATAAATAAGCTATTTCTTGTTCCTTATCTCTTTTAATTGTTTCAAGTCTATCAAGAATCGAATTATCTAATTTCTTTCCAAAATAATTTGGAATAAATAGTAATAATCCTCCGCCTATAAATACGAAGATAATGTAAATATAATCTTCAGTATCAAACATCAAATAAAAACCTAATAAGCTTAGTAATAAACCAATAGATTGGCCTAATATCATAAAAGCTCTAATTTTACGATCGTTCATATAAACCTCTTATAATTTGCTAATTGCTACATCAATTCTTCTAGCAACTTCTTCTTTACCTAAAATTTTCATAACATAATATAAATTTGGAGTTTGTTTACGTCCACTCATAGAAATTCTTAGCATTTCTGCAACGTCACCAACATGTCCTTTGAAAGCATCTTTATTCTTTTTCCATTCTTTTGGTGATCCAGCAAAACCTTTTGAAATTGCAACTTCTTTCATTTGAGCAAACCATTCTTCTTCACTTAATTCTAAGTTAACAACACCTTTATATGTATTTAATACATCTTTAATTAATTCCTTATCCATATTTGGATTCCATTCCCAATCATTTTGAGCAATATTTTCATAAATACCTTTATAGAAGAAACCAATTAAAGGTAAAATATCAGAATACTTTTCATAATCCTTACGAGGTTTTTCGCCGCCTCTTTCGATATTCATAATACTCTTAAAGAATTCTTCATCTTGAGTAGCTAATGAATATAATTCTTGATCATATTTTTTAGCCCATTCAATTGCTTTAGCACTAATTTGTTCTGCAGTTAATCTTGATAATAATTCTTTACAGATATTTTGAACTTTAGCCAAATCAAATAATGCTCCATCTAAACTCATCTTGTTAAAAGTTAGAGTAAAATCATACATTGAAGCTTCTTTATTAGCTAATCTCCACTCTTCAAAGTTAGAATTTGCGATAGTTAATAAATATTCTAAGAAACCTTCTGTTGGATAACCTTTTTCTAAGAAGAATGATACTGCAGCTTCAGCATCTTTTCTTTTTGATAATTTTCTTCTATTACCATTTTCTACTTTCATAATAACAGGAACGTGAGCATATTTTGGTGCTTCAAATCCTAATGATGAGAATAATTCCAAATGAATAGGTAAACTAGGTAGCCATTCTTCTCCACGAATAACATGAGTTGTATGCATAAAATGATCATCTACTAAATGTGCAAAGTGATATGTAGGTAAGTTATCACTTTTTAAAATTACAATGTCTTGATCATTTTCACTTAATTCTAAATGTCCTCTAATTTCATCATCTACTTCAACTTTATTTAAATGATTTCCCTTAGATTTGAATCTAATAACATAATGTTCACCATTTTGAATTTTTTCAATTGCTTCTTCAACAGTTAATTTACGGCATTTAGCAAATTCACCATAATAACCAGGAATCAATTTTTCTTGTTCTTGTTTAGTTCTTAAAGATGATAAATCTTCAGGAGTACAGAAACATGGATATGCTAAATCTTTCTTAATCATTTCCTTGATAACTGTTTTATAAATCATCTCACGTCTTGATTGACGATATGGACCATATTCGCCTTTTTCATTATCATCACCAAAGTAACCTTCATCAGGTAAACAATTAAAAACGCCCATTTCTTTTAATAAAGAATCTCCAGCACCTTTAATTTCTCTTTTTGTATCAGTATCTTCCAAACGAATATAGAATACTCCTCCACTTTGGTTAGCAATTAATTTATCAATAAAAGAAGTAAAAAGTGATCCTGTATGTAAAAATCCAGTTGGAGATGGAGCAAATCTAGTTACTCTTGCACCTTCTTTTAAATATCTTGCAGGATATCTTTTTTCTAAATCTTCAATAGTTTCGTGTATATCTGGGAAAATAACTTCCGCTAATCTTTCTAAAATGTTCATAATAAGACCTCATTTCTTAACTTAAAAATTATAACATTTTTTTATAATATGTTGAATACTTTTATGTAAAATACATAAAAAAAGCATAGATTTTTATCTATGCTGATTTCTTTTTAAAGATATATTTTCTTAAAAGAATAATGTTATAAACAACAAACAATACAATTACAATGCCAAATACAATAAGGGCATTCGTCAAACTCTCTCCAGCAAAAGGAATCAAAAGCAAGATTGGAGCACCAAACGCAATAGCCGGTACTTGTTGTAATACTAAGTTATCTGCTGCTGGAGTTTCAAAATTAGGGTCAATTTCGCGAAGTAAAATCATACCAGTTGATGCCGTTCCAGTTAACATACCAAAGATTGAGAAAAATGCTTCATGTTCATAACCTTTAAATGTTTTATGGCATACAAACTTAATAAAGAAGAAAGTTCCTATAGTACCAATAACACATACTAAAATTAATGGAATTAATAATCCCTCTAGGTTTTTCCAATCAATTGCAGCTATACCCGCAACGATCATAACATCAAAGAACAAACCAGAAATTCTGTTCATTAAATAATTGTTTACATGTTGATGAGTCATGATACCTTTTCTTTTTAAAGCTTCCATAACTTTTTTTACTAACATTGCAAAGACTGAACCAAATAAGAAGTTAAATCCCCATAACAAAGGAGAAACTGTATTTTTACCAAAATTACCTAAATATTCAATTGACAAATATGATCCCAAAGAAATTGCTCCATATGTAATCATGTAAACAATAAAAATTAATCCTAGTTGAATTGTTAATTTATCAACTGATTCATTTAAAGGTGCTTCATCTTCATCATAAATATTAGATTTCATTTCATTATTTAACGCAATTCTTTTTACTTGTTCATTAAGTTTTCCTTTAGATTTTAAATAATTCAAATAAATTACACCACATATACAAGCAACAATAAATCCTACCGCAGCAATTGCTAAGCCAAATGTTGTTCCATTAACAAAACCTAAATTTTCAAAAACTTTCCCCATATTCAAAGCTTGACCAGTTCCTTGACCAAATCCCATCGGTAAAAGTAATCCTGCAGCAGGAAACAAATCAGGCATGAATGTTACAGCTAAAGGAATAGTAATACCTAAGCCAATAATAGCTTGAATTAAATAACCTAAAACAGTAATAATTCCCGCATCCATAACAACTAACTTGTTATTTTTATCTTTTGTTTTCTTGCCAGTTTTTAAAGCTAAAGCAATAAAGCCAATTCCTAGACAATGATAAGTAATAATTTCCATCATCCCTGAATCAATAGCAGTGCTAACACCAGGAATAAATTTTAAAATGAATATAAGTAATCCACCTATAACACTACTAGGTAGCAAAGAGTTACTAATAAATTTTACTTTTCTTCTAATAATATTGCCTAAAACAATTGAAACGACAATAATCGAACCTTGAATAATAAATTCCCATGCACTATAAGCCGACAAATCCATCTTCAATTCCTCCTTTTTTATTTTTTAGGATGTAATAAAGATTAACATACTTTAATAAACAAAGTTTTTTATCACCAAATACTTGGTAAGTTATCCCTTTATGATAAATATTCATTTTTTTCTTTCCTAACAAAGTCATTGCTTCTATATCATCAAAAGTAAAAAGATATTCTTGCTTATTGGTTGAAATGACGACTTTATCTTTATATAGTTTAATATTTC
Organism: Bacilli bacterium; assembly: GCA_017457045.1. The sequence continues at coordinate 69,839 of JAFTIF010000002.1, read as the reverse complement.
CTTTACCAAGTTTTAATTTGTTTTTGTAAAGTCTAGGATGATACAATCCAACTTCATCCTGATAAATCAAAGAATCATCGTAATCGTTCATTTTAATTACTTCTAATTGATAATCATACCACTCAGAAATATTCTTAAATTTAAAATCATTATAATTGCTAGTTAATGATAGATCTTCATTATAAATAACTTCCAAACCACATTCATTACATCTAACAACATTTTTATCCGAATAGATGGTATGAAGCTTACCACATTTAGGACAAATATATAATATTCTCTCTAAATATTCTGCTCTTTTGTTAGATTTAAATTTCATTGAATAAGTAAAATCATTAACTGACAATTCTTTAACAATTAAATCGTATAACTCTTCATTACTCATATCTTTATATTTATCATATTCTAAAACATGTTTAGGTCCAAAGTTAAGTTTGCCTTTGCGTGATTTATTACTCCATCTAGGATCTACACCATATCCATTTTCAATTGTAAAAAGAACTAAAGGTTTCTTTAATAATTTAATTAGTTTTACAATTGAAGGATCTACATAACCAAGCTTCCCACTGAACGTTCTATTGCCTTCTGGGAAGATACAAATAATTCCATTTTCCTTAGATATTTTGATACAATTTCGAATTGATGCAATATCACTTTTTTTACTTTTTTCTTTAGGAATAGGAGCAACAACATACTCCAATAGTTTACCTAAAAATGCGTGTTCAAAAAGATCAATGCTAGACATATAATAAATTGGATTTTTATAACAAACTCCAACATAAAACATATCTAATACATTGACATGATTCGACAAAATAACCGCACCTTCTTTAAAATCGTCACGTGTTATAATATCTACTTTATATTTTAATTTTAAGTACGGTTTAAAAATAACACGTACTATATTTTGTATAATTCTATGTCTTTTTTTGCACCATTCCATAATGTCATCCTCATTATAATTCTAACATTTTAAAGAATAATTCAGCAATATTTTATAAATAAACAATTTATAAATACTTAATCTTTCAACATATTTTGATCTACTTTAAATTCCATTTTTAAATTATGAAAAAATAAATTTAATGGTGATTTTGTTTGTGATAAAGCAACTACAAATGATTGAGCTACCATAATTGCACCCTCATAAGATAAGTGTGAATTATCTTCTTTTCCCATTGGATAATTAGCATAAGTATCTTTTGGGAAAATCATATGAAACTTTTTAGTTTCTTCTTCACCTAAAACATTATATAGTCCTAAAGTGATTTCATTTAAATCTATACATTCATATCCTTTTTCTAAACAGTATCTTTTCATTGCTTGAGGATATCCCAAATGTGTATCTAAACATACACCATCGACAAATTTTCTTCTTGTGATTGATGTCGCAAAAATAATATTAGCCCCTTTTTCCAAACACTTAGTTCTAAAATATTCCAAATTATCTAAATAAGAAGTGTCCTTATTTGTATGTCTTAAAGGATCATCTTTTTCATCATTATGGCCAAATTGACAAATAACATAATCTCCTTCTTGAAGTTGATTATATACATTATCAAATAGTCCTTCATCTATAAAACTTTTACTACTTCTTCCATTTTTAGCGTGGTCATAAATTCTAACATCTTCTTTTGCAAACAAATGTAACACTTGTCCCCATCCAGTTTGAGGATAAGTGAAAATATTATTATATTGCATAGTAGAATCACCTATCATATAAATATTACGCATAAGTCTTACTCCTTTATGTAGTCTTCTAAATTATAATATTCTTTTAAATAATCTTTTGTATTCTTAATCATCTCTTTAAATAACTTTAAACATTTATCTTTTTCTAAATGCATAAGTAGAGGCTGATTCTTAAATACCTCAAATAATTTATCTAAATCTCTGTTCTTGATTCCTTCATATGTATCATCAATATTTTTATTGTTAATTTCAACAAGTTTAATAGCTCCTTCTGGTAAAGGTTTAGCAACAATTGGCTTAACAGAATTTTCTGAGAATAAGCAATTTGTTTCAACTACACTTCCTAAAGGTAGTTGACTCATCTGTCCAACGTTTGGCATGTTTACATTTGAAACTACTTTTTCCATTCCTAGTATTGCTCTCATAAAGCTTACAACTTCTTCATTAGAATTAGATAACTCAAACTCTTTTTCTTTATTAACATATGCTATTGTTTCACTTATCTTGTCTTCTTGTGCTTTAATTCTTTGTTCAACTGTTGTTAATTGGAATTTCCAATCTAAAACATGTTGAGGATTTTTTAAATACCAAGTATTATCTACGAATTCTACAAGATGTCTGTCTCCAGCAGCAGCTAAGGCACCATACTTGTTATATAAGTCCATTTTAACTTTATTACCATATGCATAAGTATCATATTTAAAAGCAAAACGATCTTCGCCTATTCTTTCATAATATCCTTCTTCATAATATTCTTTTTCAAATTCAGGAATTAAATCCAATAAGTTGATTCCTTTATAATATGCTTCACTAATCCAAGTAAAATGATTAATACCTGATGCATCAGTATAGAAATCTTTTCTACTAGGACGAGGAATATTCAAGACTTTTTCAGCTACTAATCCCAAAAAATCTTGTGCATGAAAAACTTCATGGCAACATCCAAATGCTTTGATATCTGGAAAAACATCATAAAGTGTTTTAACACATATACTCATAGGATTAGTTAAGTTTATTACCCAAGCATTAGGACAGCATTCTTTGATTTTTCGAGCAAATTCTTCATATAAAGGAACTGTTCTCATTGCACGCAAAACACCACCTGGTCCAGTAGTATCTCCAACAGATTGATAAATACCATATTTCTCAGGTGCATGAACATCACTATACATTTCTTTAAATGTTCCAGGAAGAATTGACATAATAACAAAATCACTATCAATTAAAGCATCATCTATATTTTCATAAACATTATAGTCAAATTTAGATTTACATTTTTTATTGCTATTAATTATTTCACCAATTGCTTTATTTCTATTTGCACTTTCTATATCAATATCATACAAAGCAATTTCTCCACCCAAATCATTAGATAAAGCTAAATCAGACATAAAAATCCTAGCCCACATCTTCGATCCTCCACCAATGTAAGCTATCTTAATAAATCTCATAATTAGTCCTCCTTATCTAACAATTTTAAAGATTCATTATAAACAGAAAATAACTCATCAACTTGAGCCATTTTTTCTTTAATAAATTTTATTATAAAATTATATATTTCTTCATTATTGATTGATGTAATTACAAACGTATCTTTACCATCCACTTTTGCAAAATATTCATCAGATAAAATTTCATTTTTTGTTATTTCATAAAGTCTAGTTGTTCTTGAGTAAAATTCTTCATCCAATGCACTTACTGCATAACTAACTTCACCATTGATAAGTTTAACAAATAAAATATAATCTTTCTTTTCTAGTTCTAAAGTTAGCTCTTTATCATTTAAAATTGAATAGCATGTAGCATCAATTTCTTTTTCTATTTTTTCATCAATAACTTGTTTGTAATAATCAACTATCAAGCAGTCCATCGTATCTTTTACTTCATATTTATCAGATATATAAAATTCAATTTTGTCCATAATTTTTCTATACTTTTTTAAATAGTAAAATAAAATAATCAATGTAAAAACAAACAACGCTCCGTTGATAATTAAATACATTAAATCAAAATTTATAAACCCAAAAATTATCATTCCAACTATCCAAATCATTAGAACAATAATAGTCGATTTGATCTCTTTTATAGTGTTTTGACGATTCATTAATTCATCCATGTTAAACACTCCTTTGCATAATAACAAAGTTATTATATCACTTTTATAATAGCAATTCTAGTGACAGCATTATGACAAAACCAATCATAAAGGCCCATAAGCCATAATGCTCATGATTTTCTTTTCTAGCTGCAGGAAGTAACTCTTCAATTGTTACATAAATCATTGCGCCTGCTGAAAAAGCAAGTAGCCAAGGTAAAAGTGGTTGGAATAAAGCTGCTAAAAATATCCCAACAACTGCAAATAGCGGTTCAACTACGCCACTTAAAACACCATACATAAACGACTTATTTTTATTACCTGTTTGTTCATACATCGGAACAGAAATTGCAAGACCTTCTGGAAAGTTTTGAATAGAGATACCCAAAGCTAGTGCTAATACACTCGCAATTGCTTCAGGTGAATTATGTTGAAGTGCCAATCCACAAGCAAACCCAACTGCTAGTCCCTCTGGAATATTATGAATCATAACTGCTAAAAAGAATTTTAGTTGCTTAGCTAAATTACTTTTTGGTCCTTCTTCTTCGTTTCTTTCATTATGAAAATGAGGAACAACTTTATCCAAAATGTTTAAAAATATTCCTCCTAGAATAAATCCGATTACAACTGGTAATATTGATAAATCACCATAAATTATTTCTGCCTCTTCCATCGCTGGAATAAGTAGACCAAATATACCTGCAGACACCATGATACCTGATGCGACTCCTAATACTACATTAGAAACTTTCGCAGATAGTTTTCTTCTTATAATATATACTAACGAACTACCTAATACGGTAGAAATAAAAATCATTACACATGCTAATATTGTTACTTGAATAGCGTTCATTTAAATCATCTCCTTACTATTATGATAACAAAAATATGTTTTTTATGCATTATAAATGCTTAAAAAAAGCCTCGATTTCTCGAGACTTAATTATTTATTTTTTCTTCTTTTCTGCACTTCTTTTATCATTAATAATTTTCATTTCAACTTCAGTGATTAACTTACAGTTATTTTCTTCAGCCCAAGTTACACAACCTTGTAAAACTAATTTTAAGAATGGTCTTGGAACTTTGACTAACATTTTTAATGCATCATCTGAAAACTTAACATCAGTATTTAATCTATCTGCAGCATATCTAACTGATGTAATATCAACTTCTTTATCAGGGATACCTTCAGCGATTGGTTTTTTATAATCTGAACACCAGAAGTTTTTAGAATCTCTATAGCCCCAGTTTGTTGGAAGAGGACAGAAATTATTTCTAGTTACACCATTTACAATCGCATTGTAATAATCTTCTTTCATTAAAATATGATCAATTCTTAAAATGAAGTGTGCACCAAATTTAGATGTAATACCATTAAAGTTATGGTATGGTCCTTCATATTCTTCTTGAACTTTATCATCTTGTGCGTTATCTAATTCTTTAACCCATGTACATTCAAATACTTGATATGCTTCGTCGATTACTTTTGGCCAAGCTTCATTTGGATGATCTTTACATGATAATCCATCTATTGAAGTGAATTTAAAATCTTTCATTTTTTCTTCAGGAGTATCACCTGGGAATCCTAAACGAACATGTTCTTCAAAGTTCTTCTTTGTATGTGGCAAGAAGTTAATAGTACATTTGCCATGTCTTAAAATACCTTTACATGTATTAGAACTATTTCTACATTCTAAAACCATTGCATAATATTCTTTTCCTGCAATGTAATATGGGAAAATTAATGAGTAAGCTCCATAGCTAGTTAATTCTCCTTTTTCATCCAAAGTACCAATTAATGTTAATGGCATTGGAAAAAATGATGATGTTTGATAAAAATTATCAACTATTCTCAAATCTTTAAATTCTTGTCTTTTTTTCATAACAACTACCTCTCAACTACTTATTACTAATATTCTACAACAAATAAATGCTTTTGATAAGTCATTATATGTTTTTCTTTGTGAATTAATTTACATATTTTTACATGTATTTTTTTTATTTTTTTTATTGAACTATATAAATTAAGAATATATAATTTATATGTATTCAAATGTTAAAGAAAAGAAGGTATCGATTATGGAAAGAAAAGTAGGAACTATTTCAAGAGGCATTCGTTGCCCTATCATTAGAGAAGGCGATGATTTAATTAAAATTGCTTGTGATAGTGTTTTAGGTGCTGCTGCATCAGAAGGTTTTGAATTAAGAGATAAAGACGTTATTGCATTAACAGAATCAATCGTAGCAAGAGCACAAGGAAACTATGCAAGTGTTCAAGATATTGCTGATGATGTAAAAGCAAAATTAGGTGGCGGTACAGTTGGTGTTATCTTCCCTATTCTTTCTAGAAACAGATTTGCAATTTGCTTAAGAGGAATTGCAATGGGATGTAAAAAAGTTGTATTAATGTTAAGCTACCCAAGTGATGAAGTTGGTAATGCTTTACTTACATATGATCAATTAGATGAAGCAGGAGTAAATCCTTATTCAGATGTATTGAGTCTAGAAAAATATCGTGAATTATTCGGATATGGTGTTCATGAATTCACAGGTGTTGACTATGTAGACTATTACGCAAATCTTGTTAAAGAAGCAGGTGCTGAAGTCGAAATCGTATTTGCTAACCAAGCAAAAACAATTTTAGACTACACAGACACAGTTTTAGCATGTGATATTCATACAAGAGCAAGAACTAAACGAATTTTAAAAGCTAATGGCGCGAAAGTTGTATTAACAATGGACGACATTTTAAATGCACCAGTCAATGGAAGTGGTTATAATGAAGATTATGGTTTATTAGGTTCAAATAAATCAACAGAAGATAAAATTAAATTATTCCCACGCGCAAGCCAAGGTTTAGTTGAAGGCATCCAAGCTGAAATCTTAAAACGTACTGGAAAACATGTTGAAGTAATGGTATATGGCGATGGTGCTTTTAAAGATCCTCAAGGTAAAATTTGGGAATTAGCAGACCCTGTTGTTTCTCCTTTCCACACAGACGGATTAAAAGGAACACCTAACGAATTAAAATTAAAATATTTAGCTGACAATGATTTCAAAGATTTAAAAGGTGAAGCATTAAAAGAAGCCATTTCAAAATCAATCAAAGCAAAAAAAGGAAACCTTGTAGGCAACATGGCAAGCCAAGGTACAACACCTCGTCAACTAACAGATTTAATTGGTTCATTATGTGACTTAACAAGTGGCTCTGGTGACAAAGGTACACCAATCATTCTCGTTCAAGGTTACTTCGATAACTTTACAGACTAATAAAAATAAAAAGCGGAAAATCATCCGCTTTTTTCTATACAATTTGAATTTCTTGTTCTCTAGTTTTTCTTCTAAAAATTATAAAATATATTGTGTTTATTATGATACCAAATAAAGATGATAAAGGAACTGCAAGTCCAATTAAAGTAAGAGTTGTATTTAGTTTAATTGCCTCTTTTGGGAATTTCATAAGAATCGCCAAATCTTTTGCAAAAATAATTGTTAATATAGAAACAACTACAGCCGTAATAAGAAAGAATAAATACTGTAACCGCCATTACAAAAGCAGATACTGCAAATGTAACTAGACCTGTAATATTGCTTCAGTTGAAACGCCAGATATTCCAGGATCAGTACCAAACCAACTTACAATTAATATATCAACCGCTCCATACATTGCTTGAAGAAATAAAGCACCTAAAACAGGAACCATAAAACTAATTAGTTTCTTTATAATACTTCCTTGAGTAAAATCCCTACTATCACTTATAAAAACAACCCCTAACAATTAAAAAGGTAATACTTTGTATTACCTTATTATTATATTCTTTTTTGAAATTTTATCAATAGATTACCATTTATTATGGACTTTTTCAGCGAAACCTAAAGCATCTTTTAGTTCAACAACTTTTCCATCATCTAATACTAATGTTCCATTAAATAAACCAAATACTTGGTGTGGAAGCATTGCGATAATTTTAAAATCTAATGGGGAGTTTCGATCATAAATTGGAGTAAACTTTAAATTAACTCTATTATCATTTGACGTAAAGTTCCATTCATCCATGTATCTAGGTTTTCCCTCTTTATCACCAGGAATACCAAAATCTACTAAATCTGTTTTATGAGCTTTTCCATCATAAAAAATCATATTTTCACTAGCAGCACTTGTATCACCAAATCCATAACCTAAGTTAAAACCAACTCTAGTTCCATCTTCTAAATATGTAGATAAAGAACCCCAATACCATGTATTATCGTAAGTCCAAACTCCTCTTCCCCAGTCTAATACTCCTAATGAACCGTTTTCTTTATTTAACTCAAATCTTTCATCACCAATTTGATAATATCCTCTAACTTCTAAACAGTTAATTTTTTGGTTGTAATAAAAGTGTTTTTTCTTTTCAAATGGTGTAGCAATACACATAATTTCTTCAGGAGCATTGAATAACTCAATGTCAAAAATTAAATCCTTACCATCTTTAGTAAAACCAATTCTTTTGCCATATAAATGTCTAACTGTACCATCATTATCAAAATGAATTTCTGTCTTTTTAGTTTTATATGATGCATCTCCGATCATACTTGTATTTGATAATTTAAATTTTCCTAAAGGAAGTGCAACAATATCAGGTGCATCGATTTCTGTTCTATTTTTAAAGTCTAAATGTGTGAATGCTAAAGATCCAACATAACCATTATCACCAAATGTTAAACAAAGTCCATAATCTTTATTTCCTACAAAATAATAATCCCATTCTTTGATTTTCCATTTAACTGCTTTAATTTGACTTCTATCGTATTCAAATATTTCTTTTTTTGAATATCCAGGTTCGTTAAGGTTGCCCTTTTCATCTAATAATTTTTGTCTTTTTATTATTTCATGATTCATATTTTACTTCCTTCTTTCTTGTTAATTTAATTATACTATATTTTTTTATTATTTACTTTAAAATTTAAAATTTTACAAATCTTTTTTGATTTGCTAAAATATAATTAAGATAAGAGCAAATTAATAATGAGGTGAAAATATGAAATACATAATTACTATTGGCCGCGAATATGGTAGTGGTGGTCGTTTTATCGCAAAGCTTTTGGCTAAAAGACTTGGTATTAACTATTATGACAATGAATTATTAACAAAAATTTCCGAAAAAAGTGGTCTTGCAGAAGGATTTATTAAACAATATGACGAAAAGAAAGAAACATTCTTTAATTCAGGAATCAATCCTATTACAAATGATGTTTCATTAGGCTGTAAAGTATTTCTAGCTCAATTTGATGCAATTAAATCTATTGCAGAAAAAGAATCATGTATTATTGTAGGAAGAAGTGCTGACTATATCTTAAAAGATTATCCAAATGTATTAAGCATTTTTATCACTGCTCCTATGGAAGATAAAATTGAAAGAGCTACAAAATATTATAATATCGATCCAAAAAAAGCTGAAAAAATAATCAAAAAGAAAAACAAACAAAGAAAAGAATACTACGAATATTATACTGACAAACTATGGGGTCACTCGTCATCATATGATATCTGCATTAATTCAAAGATAGGTGTCGAAGCTTGTGTTGATGTATTAGAAGCAATAGTTAAAGAACGCATGAATATAAAATAAAAATCTTGGTTTCCCAAGATTTTTTATTTTACTTCAACACTTGCAGTATTATTATTCACATCAATTGTTACTATTAATTTATCATTAACATTAACATCATAAACAAAAACACTTTTACCAACTGATTTATTTAATGTTTTTAAATCACTACTTAATGTCCAGTCAATTTCATTATAATTGTTATAACCATTATTAAACTTAAACTTAATATAGTTTCTATTATTTTCAGTTTCAACTTTCTTAATAACTACTTCTACTTTATAAACCCCTTTTGAGATATATTCCATTTTATATAAATCTAGTTCAGAACTAGAATAACTACCCCAATTATTAAATGTTCCTACAATGTATAAATTATCGATAATATCATTTGATGTATCACTTATTTTTGCGGCTTTTATTTTACAACTTATATATTCTTCAAATGTAATGTTATATGTTCCACTTAATGAAAATTCTTGATTACTTCCTAAATAGTTTTTGTAAGAAGCATATGCTTTATCAAAATATTTATTAAATGTTTCATTCAATACCCACTTAGAATCTAAAATTTTAGCTGTAAAATCTAAATATAATTGTTTACAAGGATTATCTTCTGCGAATATAGTTTTATTTAAAAGTGGATTTCTTTGATTACCATTGCTTGTGGCACTGCTTAAAATTTTATCGTTTTTAATCGCTTCTCTTACGTTCCAGTCCTTTGTAATACCAAAACATCTATCGTTATCAATTGGAATAATTACAGCTTTACCATCAGTTCTACGCATATAAATCATGTAATTATTATAGTTATATCTCATTGCATCTGGATTTCCAATTATAAATGATACTGCTTCTTCAATAGCTAAATATTCTAAATCAACTAAACTTGCTATATCATCATAAGTTGCATTATACATATTAATGCCAACAATAAATTTCTTAAGCAATGAATCATCATATGAGACATCTTCATTTGTTTTTCTTTCGTATGTCGGGATATAAGAACCAGTAATATTTCCAACCCCAATTCTTTTTCCTTTAATTGATTCATTAGTTAAATCTGCTCCATTGCTACCGCCTTCACCGACGCCATAACTACATTTATATAAATCTCCATAATTTTCATCAGGAACACCAAATGTTCCTTTTTTCTCATCGCTCCAAGAAGTCATTGTAACAACACTTTCTTCTTTTAAACTTCTTTTTACAAGTGATTTTGAAGCTTTTTCATAAACCATACAAAGACCAAAATCATGACTTTTCCCATCATAATTAAAGACCATATTAGCTAATCCAACATGAGGAGTTATTATTCCAGCAGCATGATAAATATATGAAGAATATGCTTCTCTTATATGAGTTGAATCAAAATTTTTATCCCATTTGATATCGATACCTGACATCTCAAGAAATTCTCTATCTCCATATTCTTCATTACCATATTGAGCGATATAGCTAGCATCATACATACTAGTATCAGTAAAAGTTTCATCAAAAGATAATTTAAAGTGATTTTGATTTAGTTCATCATCATTTTTGAAAATACTTTGTCTAGATGTGTTGCCTTTTTGACGCAAACCAACATTATCATATTCCCAAGTATAAGTAACTCCATTATTGATAATACTTATACTTACATGATCTGCTCTATGGTAAATTTCACTTTTAAAACCTGTTTGATAATCTGCTTGTAATTTTGAAAGTTCATCTTTACTGACATCAACATCAATTAAAACAGTATTACCTAAATTGAAAAAATCATCAAATGTAAATTCTTCTTTACTGTTTCTAATTGGTGTTTCAAAATCGGGTTCTTTTAATTCATAATTTTCAGCTAAATTCTCTTTATTAGATGAGCTTGATACTACACTTGAAGTACTAGAAGAAACAGAAGTCAAAGAACTTGATGAATTGTTTGAAGATGTACTCGCTGATGTGCTTGATGAATTAATACTACAAGCAGATAATAAGCAAATCCCAATTAACGATATAATTTTTTTAATTTTCATATAACTACCACCTTTAAATTCTACTTAAAATTTACATACTTTTTAATTTTTATTTTTACAAAAAATATTCATTATCAACAATGATGAGACTGATAAGAAAAACATTAAAGTAGCAAATGTTACTAAAGAAATAATAAATGAATATAATGATAACTTTATAAACTTTATTCTTTCCGTTTTTAAACTCTCTTCTTTCTTCCTGACTCAATTAGTTCTTTTTCTATTGCATCTGGATTCTTTAGTCCATATTCTTGATGATATTCCTCAGCTAAATAAAACTCACATTCCTCTGTTAGTTTTACTTTTACTTCTTTATTACTTACTCGCTCAATTCTTAAAATATATTCTTTAATTTTTTTTAACATTTCATGATTTTTATAAAAAATCGCAGTTGTATAACTTTCTCCTCTATCGATGAATTGTCCTCCATCGTCATATGGATCTATATGATTAAAATAAATATCTAATAATTCTTCATAAGATACAATTTCCTCATCATAAATAATCTTAATACATTCTTTATGAGATGTTTCTTGCGCTTTAACTTGTTTATATGTAGGATTAATTTCTTTTCCGCCACTATACCCTGATAAAACTTTGATAACTCCTTTTGTCTCATAAAACGGCATAGCAATACACCAAAAACATCCTCCAGCAAATATACAGTAATTTTCTTTCATAATATATCCTCTTTTTCTTAAATATTTTAACATATTTTATCACTTAATTAAATATTCAAAATCTTGAACACTTTTTTTATATATGATATTTTATGATTAATGGAGGTGTTTTTTTATGAAAAAATATTCGATAAATAAAGATTTCTTTCCTTTTTCTTTTTTTACTCCTCCATTTAAAAAAGCCAAAACAGCTGGTTGGATTGGATCTTTTATGAAACCTCCAAAATGGATTTTTAAAGATAAAGATATTTTCGTTAAAAAAGAAAAAATAACAAGTTACGACAGCAATCAAATAGACATTTTAGTTTTCTCTCCAAAAAACGATACTAGTAAACTACCATGCTTAGTTTATTTTCATGGTGGTGGTTTCTTTTTAGGAGCTGCTGGATATCATTATAAAAATGCAAAAGAATATACAATTAATGTTAACTGCAAGGTAATATTTATTCAATATAGAATAACACCTAAAAATCCTTATCCTACTCCACTTGAAGATTGTTATTCTGCTTTAAAATGGACTATTGATAACTCAGATTATTTAAATATTGATAAAAACAAAATAGCAGTAGGTGGAGATAGTGCTGGTGGGTGTTTGGCTGCTTCAGTTTGTCTTTTAGCTCGAGATAGACTTATTCAACCACCATTATTTCAACTGTTAATTTATCCAGTAATAGACATTGATATGAATTCAAATTCTAATAAAGTTTATACCAATACTCCAATGTGGAATAGTAAACTGTCAAAAATTATGTGGAATGCTTATGTTCAAGATAAAAGTTTAGAATCAAGTTATGCATCACCTATAAAGGCTAAAAATTTATCTAATTTACCAAAAGCATATATTGAAACTGCTGAGTTTGATTGTTTGCATGATGAAGCACTTATTTATGCAAATTTACTATCAAATAATAAAATAGAAGTAATAATTAATGAAACTAAAGAAACAATGCATGGATTTGACATCGTTCAAAACTCAAGTATAACAAAATGTGCAATCCAAAAACGAATTGATTATATGAAAAAACAGTTTAATAAATAATAAAAATGTAGGCAATTTTCATGTCTACATTTTTTTAAATTCACTATTTTATTTGCTTAATTTATATTTCTTTTTATACCAAATTAATATCACAACATATGAAGCAAAAATAATTACATATGCTGCTAATAAACCAATCAAATTAGCTTTAAATATTAGTTTAAATACACCAAATACCAAATATCCTAATAATGCAATAATAGCAGACATTAAGGCATATGGAAGTTGAGTTGAGAAGTGTTTTGTATGAACACATCCAGATCCAGCACTTGAAAGCAATGTTGTATCACTAATAGGTGATGCATGGTCACCAAAGATTGCGCCACTTAATGTTGCAGCGACAACAGGTACAAACATATCAGGGGCAACTGAAGAAATAATACTTGCAACAATTGGAATTAAAATACCAAATGTTCCCCATGAAGTTCCAGTTGAAAATGCCATAAATGCAGCAAAGACAAAGATAATTACTGGTAAAAATTCAACAGGGAATTTAGAGACAATTATTACTTCAGCCAAGAAATATTTTGATCCTAATAAACCTATTAATGTGGAAATTAACCAAGCACACAATAAAATAACATTTGCTTGAAGCATAGATCCAAAACCTTCTTTTACTGTTGAACCTAATTTCTTTTTATCAATAATTTTATTTTTCAATAATGGAATTACAGGAATAAATGAAGAAACAAGAGCTGCAATACCACCTGCTCTTAAAGATAAAGCAACATCAATATTTTCTAATACTCCTAAGAATGTTACATTACCTTCACATCCAACAAAACCAGATATTAACATTGCTCCAATTGTAGCAACAACTAATGATAATAATGGGAAAATAATATTAAAGATTTTTCCATCTGTAACACTCTTATCTAAATTTAGCTCTTCTTCAACTTTTGAAGAATCATTACCAACAAGAGCTTCTTCTTCACATTTTCTCATTTCGCCAATATTGAAATCTTTAAAAATCATAATAAAGACAGATGCTAAAGCAGTAATTACATAGAATTGATATGGAATTGCACTGAAGAATGCAACAATTGCATTATTTCCTGCTAAAGCACTATTACCTTCAATTGCAGCACCTAAGTTACCAACAATTCCAGCTCCCCAGCTAGATACAATTGCGATAACACAAATTGGTGCAGCTGTTGAATCAACAATATAAGATAATTTAGCACGGGAAATTTTATGTTTCTCACATAAAGGTTTTGAAACGTTTCCTACAACTAACGCATTAAAATAATCATCAATAAAAATAATTATTCCTAAAAATGCAGTTAACAATAATGTTCCTTTTCTTGTTTTAATTTTCTTGCTTAAATATTCTGTTAATGCTTTAGTTCCTCCACTCATAACCATAAAAGATGTCATAATTCCTAATGCAAATAAGAAGAAAATAATAGACATATTCCAGCCATTAATAAAGCCAAACAATCCTCCATCCTCAAAGAAAATATCAAATATCGAATCAAAAACAGTTTTAATACCTAAATATAATCCTTCAAAATAACTTCCAATTGTATAACCATCAAAACTGACAACTAATCTTTCATCAACAATACTTGTAACACCATTTGTAATTGGAAGAATTAACATTGCTGATAATATCCCAAAGAAAAATGACTTCTTAATATCTTTAGTTTTTAATACTAATGTAATGATAAGTATAGGTGGAACTAATGATAAAAGTCCATAAATAATATAATCTATACTCATAAATAAATCCTTTCTAGGCAATAAAAAAAGCGCCTTTAAGACGCTTATAAGTAATATATTAGCGCCTCTACTTAAATCAAGTAGGAGTGTCATAGGTATTTCCTATAACCCCACGAACTAAAAACGCCTTCTTAATTCGTTCGGCGATGGTTGCCTTTTTCATATCATCATTGAATGCCTTCTAGATAAGATACTCTTCTACATCGCGTCCTCTATAAATTTACATGTATATATTATCATATAAATAATATAAGTCAATAAAAAAAAGATTATAGTTATACTATAATCTCTTTATTAGTTTATAATCTAAAATCCTTATATGAATAAACCACAGTTGAACCATATTTTTCAACCATGAATTCAGCTAATGCAGCTTGTGATAATGCATCACATAATACTTTTGTTTTTTCACTGTTTAAATTTTCTTTTCTTACAGCAATAATATTTGCTTTTTGACCAGCTACAGCTTCAGATTCACCTAAAACTTTATATTCTACAGATTTACTAGCTCCCCATGCAGTTAAAGCATAGTTACCAGGAATAACTGCAATACCATCATCGTTTACTTTATTAGCAAGTAAACCAGGATCTAAACATTCCAAAGTAACCTTAGAATCAGTAATATAGTCATTAGGCTTACTTGGATTGAATCCATCCATTGTGTATCCACCAATAATGTTATTTGCTTTTAATAAAGCCAATGCTCTTTCAACATTAGAAACATCATTAATAATAGAAATTGTTTTATTTGTAAAATCTTCAACCTTAGTTTTTGAATATAGGTTTAATGGCTCATAATGTACTTCACAAGCTTTAACTATATCATAACCTTTAGCTTCAACTTCTTCTAATAAATATGGAGTATGTTGGAAATAGTTAGCATCAATTCCTTCATCATTTAAAGCCTTATTTGGTGTTACATAATCTTGATAAATTGTAACTTTAAGTTTATAACCTTGTGCTTCTACATAATCTTGAACAATATCACTATTTAAGATTTCAGCATGAGGTGTTGGGGATGCACCAACTCTAATTGTGTTTTCATCATTTCCACATGAAGTAAGAAGTGATGCAACAGTTAATAAAACTACCGGAAATAAGTTTACTTTTTTCATTTTAACACTCTCCTTTTATCTACCTTTTTAGCAATAGCAAGTCCTGCTTCTTGTAAGACTTGAACAATAACAACTACAAATATAACACAAATCCACATTCCTAACTTATCAGTTCCATAATAACCTAAGTTAAATGCTTCAACAATTAATCCACCTGCTGCGATATAACCAGCAAATGATGTATATCCAATAATAGATACAATAGTAACTGCAAAACCAGAAATCAAACTAGTTCTTGATTCAGGTATAATAACTTTAGTGATTAATTGCCAGTTACTTGCACCTAATGATTTAATAGCTTCTACTTCTCCTGCATCGACTTCATTTAATGCTTGTTCAACCATTCTTGCAACAAATGCAAATGAAGTGAAAACAAGAGGAATAATCATACTATACCAATGTCCTGACCATTCTCCTTTTCCTAAAATAACATTAGAAAGAGGAATCAAAATAATAATTAACAACAAGCAAGGAATTGATCTTAATACATTTACAATTGTTCCTAAGATTGAATTAATTACTTTATTTGGTCTAATTCCTTTTTTAGAAGTTACATTTAATAACACACCTACAGGAAGGCCGATTATATAGGCAAGAATCGTCGAAATACCTGTCATAAGCAAAGTATCAACAAATGCCTTAAATAGATTTTCCAAGTTCATCTTTGCCCACCTCCATGTATTCTACTTTCTTATTGTCTAAATAATCTTTTAATTTTTGAATATCCTTGGTCTTTGAAGGAAGTTTAAAGATAATTTGACCATATATTTTTTCTTCTACCAACCATGTATTCGCATATACAATTGAAACTAAGATATTACAATCTTGTACAATGTTCGCGATTAATGGTTCATCTGTATTACCTGAGAATGTTAATCTAATATATTTATCATTTGATAATTCAGTATTTAATTTTCCTGAATAAATTAATTTTTTGGCAGTGCTTGTTTTAGGATTTAAAAATACTTCACTTAATAATCCTTGCTCCACAATTTTTGCTTTATCAATAATTGCAACCTTATTACATATTTCTTGAATTACATTCATTTGATGTGAAATAAGTATGATTGTTAATCCATATTTTCTATTAAGCTTTTTTAATAGATTTAGGATTGATGTAGTTGTTTCAGGGTCTAATGCACTTGTAGCTTCATCTGAAAGTAAAACTTCAGGATTAGTCATTAAAGCACGTGCAATCGCAACACGTTGCTTTTGACCACCAGATAATTGAGAAGGATATGCATCCCATTTATCTACTAAATCAACTTTTTCTAAAGCATCAAAAGCTTCTTTATACTTAACTTTTGCAATTTCTTCCTTACATTTTCTTTTTAAAGTTTTCGCTTCATCCTTCGAACAATTCTTTAATAAAACTTTGTACTTTTCCTTGAGTTTTTTTACTTCTTCTTTATCATAGTTATTTTGCTTAGAATCAATACTTAATGCAATATTAACATTTTTTAAAACATTAACTTGTTGAAGTAAATTGAATTGTTGGAAAATCATTGCAATTTTTCTTCTTTGACTGCGATCTATTTGTTTATTTTCTCCGAATATCAATTCATCTTTATAACGAATTTCACCACTATCAGGAGTTTCTAATCCATTGATACATCTAATTAATGTTGATTTACCTGCACCTGATAAACCAAGAATTCCATAGACGTCACCTTTTTCAATGTGTAAAGAAACATCATCTAAAACTGCGAAGTCACCGAAATTTTTCTTTAAATGTGAGATATTAATCATTTTCACACCTCCTATAAAACAATAAAAAAACTCTCATTCCTTAAAGGACGAGAGTGTAAATACTTCGTGTTACCACCTTTATTCATTAGTCTATCACTAGACTAACCTTACTAGGTACAATCATACCTTCTCGCTTTAACGGGCGAACACGTCATTCCTTACATATCAAGAATGCGACTCCAAGACCATTTTCATTCATCTTTTTATCACTTGCTTTCACCTAACCAAGCTCTCTACTCATAAAAATCTATGAATTACTTTTCTTTTCAATGTCAATTTATAAAATAATTATAATTAAATATATGTTCAATGTCAATAAAATTTAAAAATAAAAAAACCTCTAGTTTTACTAGAGGTTTATTCTTATTCGTTTACTTCTTGTAAGTTTTCTTCTACAGCTTCAACGTTTTCTACTTCAACTTCTTCCTCTTCAGTTACGATTGGATTTAATCCTGTACCTGCTGGAATTAATTTACCGATAATAACGTTTTCTTTTAAGCCGTGTAAGTAGTCAATCTTACCTTTTGTAGCAGCATCTGTTAAGACACGTGTTGTTTCTTGGAATGATGCAGCTGATAAGAAGCTTTCTGTTTCCAATGAAGCTTTTGTAATACCTAAAACGATTGGTCTAGCTACTGCTGGACGTTTGCCGTTTAAGAATGCTTCTTGGTTGACTTTTGTGAAGTGGAAGATGTCTACTTTTCTACCAGGAAGTAATTCTGTATCTCCGCCTTCAATGATTAAGACTTTCTTAAACATTTGACGTACCATAACTTCGATGTGTTTATCTGAAATTTCGATACCTTGTTTTGGACGATATACTTTTTGTACTTCTTTTAAGATATATTTTTCAACTGTTTCAACATCGCTTACTTCTAATAAACGTTTAGGGTTGATAGCACCTTCAGTGATCTTTTGACCATTTCTTACTTTATCGCCATCTTTTACACGTAATTTAGCACCATATGGGATTGCATATTCCATAGATTCTAATTCATTTGCAACTGTAACGATTGGACGGTCAATATCATCATCATTAATGCTTACTGTACCTGTGATATCAGAGATAACTGCTTCACCTTTAGGGTTACGAGATTCAAATAATTCTTGAACACGAGGTAAACCTTGAGTGATATCGCTACCACCAGCAACACCACCAGTGTGGAAAGTACGCATTGTTAATTGTGTACCTGGTTCACCGATTGATTGAGCAGCCATAACTCCTACTGCTTCTCCTCTTGTTACTTGTAAACCAGTTGCTAAGTTTCTACCATAACATTTAGCACAAACACCATCATGTGTTTGACAGCCAAATAATGTTCTAATTTCAACTTCTGTAATACCTACAGCTTCGATAATTTTTGCAGTTTCTTCATCAATCATTGTATCTTTATCAACGATTACTTCGCCTGTATTTGGGTTAACAACGTCATGCATTGGATAACGACCAACTAATCTATCGAAGAATGGTTCGATTGTTGATCCATCTGATGTATCAATAATCTTATAAACTACAGTACCATGATCTGTACCACAGTCATCTTCTCTTACGATAACGTCTTGTGCAACGTCTACTAATCTTCTTGTTAAGTAACCTGATTCAGCTGTTTTTAAAGCAGTATCAGCACCACCCTTACGAGTACCGTGAGTAGAAATGAAGAATTCAGAAACCTTTAATCCTTCACGGAAACAAGATTTGATTGGAAGTTCAATAATATCACCTGATGGCTTATTCATAAGACCACGCATACCAGCTAATTGTAAGAAGTGAGATGCACTACCACGAGCACCAGAATCAGCCATCATATAGATTGGGTTCTTAACGTCACTCTTTAATTGGATGTTTAAGATTTTTTGAATTTCTTTCTTAGCATCTTCCCAAATTGTGATTACGTGTTTATGTCTTTCTTCATCAGTTAATAAACCACGGTTGAATAATTCTTTATATAATTCAACTTTTCTTTCAGCTTCTTCGTAAAGTTTTTCTTTACCACGAACGATTGCGATGTCATCAATTGAAACTGTGATACCAGCAATTGTAGCGTATTGGAAACCTTGGTCTTTCATCTTGTCTAACATGATTGATGTTTCATGTGTTCCGAATCTAGAGAAGATTTCATTGATTACTTTACCTAAGTCTTTTTTGTTATGAGGTCCGTTCACTTTTTGTGATTGGATATATTCTTTAACATTTACGCCAGGTTTGATAAAGAATCTATCTGGTGTAGCAATGAAGTTTGCTGCTTCAGAACATGCTAAATATGGGAATCCTTCAGGGAAAATTCTATTGAAAATAATCTTACCTGGAGTTGTCATAATGAAGCATTTATTTTGTTCTTCAGTAAATGTAGAATTCTTTAAAGATGCAGCTCTAACAGCGATTCTGTTATGAATGTGTAATTGTTTAGTTTCATAAGCTAACATTACATCTTCTACTGTTGAGAATACTTTACCTTCACTATTAGCAAATAAGAAATATCTGTCTGCTTTTTCTAAGTTAACCATCTTTTCGTCAACACTTGCTGTATTTGGATCGATAGTTCCTTCTTTTTCAACATTAACGATTTCTTCTTTACCATCTTCCATTGGGAAGAATGTTGCTAATGCTTTATAGTTATATACACCTTTTTCTTGATCGAATGAGAATGATTGTAATGCAACAATGTTAGCACCTTTGAAATCTTCTTCGATAAGTTTAATTTCTTCGACTGGTTTTTTACCAAATCTAGATGTATATTCTTTTTCCCAGAAGTCTTCTTGGTTTTCTTCAAGAGTTAAATAGTAGTTACCTAAAACCATGTCTTGAGATGGAGTAACGATAGGTTTACCATCTTTAGGACCTAAAATGTTTCCAGCGCCTAACATTAATTTTCTTGCTTCAGCAATTGCTTCTTTACCTAATGGTACGTGAACAGCCATTTGGTCACCGTCGAAGTCAGCGTTGAAATCTGGAGTTACTAATGGGTGTAATCTAATTGCTCTACCTTCTACTAAAACTGGTTCGAATGCTTGAATACCAAGTCTATGTAATGTAGGAGCACGGTTTAATAATACTGGGTGGTCAACAATTACTTGTTCAACAATATCCCAAACTCTTTCGTCATATCTTTCGATTAAACGGTCTGCAAATTTATGACCTGTAGCAATTCCTTGCTTAATCATTTCACTTGCGATGAATGGTTTAAATAATTGAACAGCCATTTCACGAGGAATACCACATTGATACATCTTTAATGATGGACCAACAGCGATAACTGAACGTCCTGAATAGTCAACACGTTTACCTAATAAGTTTTGACGGAAACGACCTTGTTTACCTTTTAATGTGTGTGATAATGATTTTAATGTTCTTCCTGATGCACCACTTACAGGTTTTGCTCTACGACCATTGTCGATTAAAGCATCAACTGCTTCTTGTAACATACGTTTTTCATTCATTAAGATTACGCTTGGAGCGTGGATTTCTAATAATTTTTTCAAACGGATATTACGAGTGATAACTCTTCTATAAAGATCATTTAAATCACTTGTTGCGAATCTACCACCGTCTAATGCTAACATTGGACGTAAATCTGGTGGAATTACTGGTAAAACATCAAGAATCATCCATTCAGGTTTGTTATCTGATTGACGGAATGATTCAAGAACTTCTAGACGTTTAATTAGTTTTTGTCTTTTTTGGTTCTTTTGACCTTGAGTTTCACGTAATTCTTTTTGGACTTTATCAAATTCAGCTTGAACATCAACTTCTTTTAATAAGCGTTGAACTGCTTCAGCACCTACTCCGAATTCAGCTCCTGTATATTTAGAGATGAAGTTTGAATATGTGTAGAAGTCAAAAGCTTCTTTTGTATTTTCCATTTTATCAACTAACCAGCTTGCATCTTTATATTCATTGCTTTCAGGATCTAAAGTAGCTTGAATATCTCTAACGATAGATACAAATCTAGGTCTAGCTTTTTGTTCATCGAATACTTCACCTTTTTGTAAAAGTGTTGTATTACCTGGATTTAAACAGATATGAGAAATAAAGTAAATTACTTCTTCTAAATCTTTTGGTGGAACATCTAATACTTGAGCCATACGTGAAGGAATGCCTTTTAAATACCAAATGTGTGCAACTGGTGTTGCTAATTCGATATGACCCATTCTTTCTCTACGAACTGACTTTGTAGTAACTTCTACTCCACACTTTTCACAAACGATGCCTGAGAAACGGATTTTCTTATATTTTCCGCAATAACATTCGTAGTCTTTACTAGGACCGAAAATCTTTTCACAGAATAAGCCGTCTCTTTCAGGTTTTTGTGAACGATAGTTGATTGTTTCTGGTTTTGTTACTTCACCATATGACCAACTACGGATTTTTTCAGGAGATGCTAATCCAACTTGAATAGCTGAAAAATGATTAATATCAAACATTTCACTTACCCTCCTTATTCATCGTCGCTTACATATCTTGTTTCAGTACGTACATCGCTTAATGCTTCACGAACTGATTCAGATAATTTGCGTTCTTCTTTTTCGTTTTCTTTTGCAATTTCTTTCATGTCTAATTCTTCAAGATTTTCATCTAATAATTTAACATCGATTGCAAGAGCTTGTAATTCTTTTTGTAAAACTCTAAATGATTCAGGTACGCCAGCTGGAGGAATTGGTAATCCTTTAATAATTGCTTCATATGTTTTTGATCTACCGATCATATCATCTGATTTAACTGTTAAGATTTCTTGTAATGTATGAGCAGCACCATAAGCTTCTAATGCCCAAACTTCCATTTCACCAAATCTTTGACCACCGTTTTGTGCTTTACCACCTAAAGGTTGTTGTGTAACCATTGAATATGGACCAATTGCACGAGCATGTAACTTATCGTCAACCATGTGAGCTAACTTAATCATATACATAACACCTACAGTAATTCTTTCATCAAATGGTTCACCTGTACGTCCATCATAAAGAACTGTTTTACCGTCTTTTGCCATACCCGCTTTTTCCATTAATGCTAATAATTCTTCATTAGTAACACCATCGAATACAGGAGTTGCAACTTTAATACCTAATTTTTTACATGCCATACCTAAGTGTACTTCTAATACTTGACCGATGTTCATACGAGAAGGAACACCTAATGGGTTTAACATGATATCTACTGGTGTGCCATCTGGTAAATATGGCATATCTTCGACTGGTAGGATTTTTGAGATAACACCTTTGTTACCGTGACGTCCTGCCATCTTGTCACCTTCTGAGATTTTTCTCTTTTGAACAATGTATACACGAACTACTTCGTTTACACCTGGAGGAAGTTCATCTCCGTTTGCTCTTGAGAAACATTTAACGTCTAAGACAATACCAGCACCACCGTGAGGAACTCTTAATGAGTTATCTTTACCTTCTTTAGTTTTTTCACCAAAGATAGCCATTAATAATTTTTCTTCAGGAGTAGGTTCGCCTTGACCTTTTGGAGTAATCTTACCAACTAAGATATCTCCTTCTTTAACTTCAGCACCTGGAATTACGATACCTCTATAGTCTAAGTTAACTTTTGAATCGTTACTTACGTTAGGAATATCTAATGTAATTTCTTCAGGTCCTAATTTTGTATCTCTACATTCAATGTCATATTCTTCAATATGGATTGATGTGTATACGTCTTCTTTAACCATTCTTTCTGACATGATAACAGCATCTTCATAGTTATAACCATTCCATGTCATGAATGCGATAGTTACGTTTTGACCTAATGCTAGGTCTCCGCCTTCCATAGCTGGACCGTCAGCGATGATTTGTTGTCTTACAACTTTATCACCTAAATTAACGATAGGTGTTTGGTTGATTGATGTACCAGCATTTGAACGTACATATTTTTGTAAATTATATGTATGTTTATTACCTTGGAAATCATCAACAACAATCTTTCTTGAATCAACGAATGTAACAACACCATCTGCTTTAGCAACTACAGCACTACCTGAGTCTCTAGCAATTGTATGTTCCATACCTGTTCCAACAAATGGAGAATGTGGTTTTAATAGTGGGACAGCTTGACGTTGCATGTTAGCACCCATAAGAGCACGTTGTCCATCGTCGTTTTCTAAGAATGGAATACATGCAGCAGCAACTGATACAATTTGTTTTGGAGAAACGTCAACATAGTCAACGTCTTCTTTCTTAGCCATGATATTTTCACCACGGTGTCTTGCAACTACTAAGTCATCTAAGATTTCTTGGTTTTCACCTAATCTTAAGTTAGCTTGAGCAATTACTACATCAAATTCATCATCAGCTGATAAATATTGAGTTTCTTCTAATACTTGTAAAGTATCTTTGTTTACTTTTCTATATGGTGTTTCAATAAAGCCATATTCATTAACTCTAGCATATGTTGCCATGTTATTGATAAGACCGATGTTAGAACCTTCTGGAGTTTCGATAGGACAGATTCTACCGTAGTGAGATACGTGAACGTCACGAACTTCCATACCAGCTCTTTCTCTTGATAAACCACCTGGACCTAAAGCAGATAATCTACGTTTATTTGTTAATTCTGCTAATGGGTTATTTTGGTCCATGAATTGTGATAATTGTGATGAAGCAAAGAATTCTTTGATTGCTGATGTTAAAGGACGGATGTTAGTTAAGTTTTGAGCTGTAACTGTTCCTGCTTCAGCAATAGTCATTCTTTCTTTTACGCTTCTTTCCATTCTTGAAAGACCAATTCTGAATTGATTTTGTAATAATTCACCAATTGTACGAATACGTCTATTTCCTAAATGGTCGATATCATCTGTATCACCGAAACCTTCGATGATATTCATCATATATGAGAAAGTAGCAACGATATCTGGGATTGTTACATGTTTCTTAGTAATGCTTAAGTCAGTACCAATAATATTTGTAACTTTGTCATGCTTATCATCTGTATAAACTTTAACAATTTGAACCATATTAGAATCATCTAATTCTGTGTTGCAGTTTAATTCAACTTTATGAGCACCTTTTTCGAATAATTCTATTGATTTTAAGTATGCTAATTCTTTTTTACCAATGTGTGTTCCTGCTTCGTAAATTACTTCACCATTAACATCACATAAGTCTTCTGCTAAGTCACGATTAATTAAACGATTATAAACACCTAATTTTTTATTGAATTTGAAACGACCTGCTTTAGCTAAATCATAACGTTTAGCATCAAAGAATCTTTGTTTTAATAAAATCTTTGATCCTTCTTCAGTAGCTGGTTCACCTGGTCTTAATTTACTATGGATTTCCATTGCAGCCATTTTCATAACTGTTTCAGGATTTGTTCCTTCTAATAAACTGTTGTCTTTTTCAATTGTGTTTAATAAATGTCTATTTTCACCAAATAGTTCAATCATATATTCTTTAGAAGTAATGCCTAATGCTTCTAAAAGAACTGTTGCTGGAATCTTTCTAGTTTTGTCAACACGAACAAAAATAGTTTCTTTAGAATCTGATTCGAATTCTAACCAAGTTCCACGTGAAGGAATGATGTCACCACCATATAATCCTTTACCAAATTTATCTAAACCCTTGCTGAAGTATGCACCTGGTGATCTAACTAATTGAGAAACGATAACTCTTTCAGCACCGTTGATAACAAATGTGCCACTTTCTGTCATCCAAGGGAAATCTCCCATGAATACTTCACTATCTTTTATTTCTCCGCCTTCACCTTTGTTGATTAAACGTAATGTAACCTTTAAAGGTTTAGCATATGTCATATCACGATTTTTACATTCTTCTACAGAGTATTTAGATTCGTCAAATCTACATGATACGTAATGTAATTCCAAATCTTCACCTGGAGAGACGATTGGATATACATCGTTAAATACTTCTCTCAATCCACTATCAATGAATTTAGCGAAAGAAGCTGTTTGAATTTCTACCAAGTTAGGTAGAGGTAATGTTCCGCTTACTTTTGAAAAATCAATTCTTTCAGCAGATACGTTAGGCTGATTAATTACTTTAGTTGCCACTAATATTCACCCCGTTTTTCTTTCTATACATACATGCATATATGCGCGCGTGAAAACGCAAAAAATGCATATAAAGGCATTTTATAAGTATACACTATATTTTTCAAATAATCAACAAATATTTAAAAAATAATTGTGCATAATTTATCTATTCACAACTTTTTATACTTTTCAAGATATAAAAACCTTTATTTCTACGTAAAATTTCACAGTTCCCAAAAAAGTTTTCTAGATACACTTTCGCACTTGGAGCACCGTGACTTTTTCTAATTACAACTAGTAAAACACCATTACTTTTTAAAACCTTATATGCACCATCAAAAAATTGATGTACTACTGCTTTACCAGCTCTAATTGGAGGGTTTGTCAAAACATAATCAAAAGTAGTTTGAACACTTTCAACTACATCACTTTCATATGCTTCGATCCCATCTAATTTCAATCTTTTTATATTTTCTTTCGCAAGTTCTACAGCATTATGTTGAACGTCTACCATAGTTACTTGCAAATCATTAAGAAGCGATTTTAAAACCAATCCAACTGTACCAATTGCACAACCTAAATCTAATACTTTTCCACTTAATCCATGATTAAATGAAGTTTCAATTAACGTACGAGTACCGTCATCTAATTCAGATTTTGAAAAGACTCCGTTATCACTCATCAAATTAAATTTTCTACCGAGTATTTCGAACTTTATTTCATGTCTATTAGAGACCATATTTGGGTCATACTCAAAGTAATGAGGCATAAAATCACTCCTTCCTAATTACGCAAAAACCTGCTTTGGGTAAAGCAGGTTTAAATCATTAAATTGTGTAGATAGTTTGGGTTAATTATTTAACTTCAACTTCTGCGCCAGCATCGATTAATTTAGCTTTAATTTCAGCTGCTTCTGTTTCAGGAATGTTTTCTTTGATTGTAGCTGGTGCTGAGTCAACTAATTTTTTAGCTTCTAATAAGCTTAAGCCTGTGATTGATTGAACAGCTTTGATTACTGCTACTTTTGTTTGTCCAGCACTTGTTAATACAACTGTAACGTTAACTGGTCCTTTTGGTCCTTCTTCTTCAACTGGTGCTGCTGCGCCTGCTGCTACTGGAGCTGCTGCTGTAACACCAAATTCTTCTTCGATAGCTTTTACTAAATCATTTAATTCTAAAATTGTCATTTCTTTTAAGCTTGCAATAATTTCTGCATTTGTTAATTTTGCCATTTTAAATTTCCTCCTATAATACGCTTTGATTGATTATTCTTGTTCTTGAGCTTTTGCAATTTCTTTAACTGCACATGCGAACTTCACAACTGGTGAAGTTAAGCATCCAAGAAGCATTGATAATAAACCTTCTTTGTTTGGTAATGTTGCAACTACCTTTAATTCGTCTGCGTTGACTACTCTTCCGTCAACGATTCCACCCTTGAGAACTAAGTTTTCGTTTTTCTTAGCAAATTTTGCTAATACTTTTGGTGCACTTACTGCATCTTCGTTTGAGAAAACGATTGCGTTTGGTCCAACTAGTGTATCATTTAATTCTTGATATCCTAATGAATCAACAGCACGAGTTACAAGAGTGTTTTTGAATACTTTCATCTCACTGCCAACTTTACGTAATTCTTTTCTTAATGATTCAACTTGTGCAACTGTTAAACCTCTGTATTCAACAACAGAAACTGATTGCGCATTTTTAATTGATTCAGTAATTGTAGAAACTACAGCTTCTTTACCGGCAATAATTTGTTTATTCATCATTACACCTCCTTGATTAATTTTATATAAGTAATCAATATACTCGTGTAGTATATAAGAATAAAACCCACGCAAAGGTGGGTTAAAACGCATAATTTATACGATTTACACACCTCGGTAACTTTATTAAGACCCTTGTCCGTTACTGTCTACGGTATATTGAAATTACTATTTTAGTTTAGCAGATTACTCTGCGAATATCAAACATTATCTAGATTAGTTTGATTCTGGGTTCATTTTGATTGATGGACCCATTGTTGATGATAATACACAGTTTTTGATGTAAACACCTTTACATGCTTGTGGTTTTACTTTGATAACTTGGTTACAAACTGCTTTGATGTTTTCAAATAATTTTGCGTCATCGAAGCTTAATTGACCAGCTACTACGTGCATATTACCTTCTTTGTCAGCACGGTATGTAACTTTACCAGCTTTAACTTCAGCGATTGCTTTAGCGATATCTGGTGATACTGTACCTGTTTTTGGGTTTGGCATTAAGCCTTTAGGACCTAATAATTTACCTAATTTACCTAATTCACCCATCATATCTGGTGTAGCAACGATTACATCGAAACCAAACCAGTTTTCTGTTTTGATTTTATCTAACATGTCTTTTCCACCAACGAAGTCTGCTCCAGCGTTTCTTGCTGCTTCTTCGTTTCTAGTGATTGCTAATACAGTTTTTGATTTTCCTGTACCATGTGGTAATACCATAGCACCTCTGATTTGTTGATCAGCTTGACGTGCATCGATACCTAAGTTGAATGAAACAGTAACTGTTTCGTTAAATTTTACATAACTTGCTTTTTTAGCTAATGCGATTGCTTCAGTAATAGTATAAGTTTTACCTTTTTCTACTAAAGCAGCAGCAGCTAAGAATTTCTTACCTTGTTTTGCCATTTTAATATTCCTCCTATAAAACTTTAACTATTCTTTGACAACAATGCCCATATTACGAGCTGTACCTTCTACGATTCTCATTGCTGCTTCTACGTCATTTGCGTTTAAGTCTGGCATTTTGTATTCAGCAATTTTACGTACTTGGTCTTTAGTAATTGTAGCTACTTTATTCTTTAATGGATTTCCTGATCCTGATTTAATTCCAGCTTCTTTCTTTAACATGATAGCTGTTGGTGTAGTTTTTAATACGAAATCACATGACTTATCTTCATAAGCAGTAATGATTACAGGAACTACTTCGCCCATACGATCTCTTGTTTGATCGTTGAATGCAGCACAGAACTTTGGCATGTTAATACCAGCAGATGCTAATGCTGAACCAGGTTTTGCTTGTCCACCTAAGATTTCTAGTTTAACTACTTTTGCGACTCTTTTACTCACGAGACATACCTCCTTCTTTTAGTATCTTTGTCCGTGTCGTGGTTTACGAATTTCTTCTCCCACCCACGCAAAGTTAAACGCGTACATACATACGCATCAAATAGTATAAACTAATAGTTTCAATTATGCAAGTATTTTTTTATTAAAAAATTAAAAAAGTCCGCAAAAGCGAACTTTCTTTTCTAAATTAGATTTTTTCAATATCAGCGAATTCTAATTCAACTGTTGTTGCACGGCCAAAGAATGTAGCAGTAACTGAAACTGTACCTTTTTCTACATCAACTGATTGAATTGTACCATTACTACCAATCATTGGTCCACGTAATACTCTTACTTCTGTTCCTACTAAGTAGTCTGCATACATATCTTTATTAACGATACCAGCTTTCTTAAGTACGCTATCGATTTGTTCTTTAGGTACTGGGAAAGGTTTTGCACCGCCGCCACTTGATCCGATGAAACCTGTAACGTCTGGTGTATTACGGATAACAAACCAAGCTTCATCTGTCATAATCATTTCTACGAATACATATCCAGGATATGTGTTTTTGATTTTCACTTTTCCTGTTGGGATTCCTTCTTTTAATACAGGTACTTCTTCTTCAGCAACTAATACTTGGAAAATGAAGTCTTGCATTCCCATACTTTCAATACGTCTTTCGATGTTTGTTTTTACTTTGTTTTCTCTACCAGAGTATGTATTAACAACATACCATTGTTTTTCACCATAATTACTCATGTTCTAACCCTCCATTAGTTAAAGTTAGCTAATTGTAATAACCAAGCAACAAAAAGGTCACATAATACTAACCATGTAGCAAAAAATACCATATAAGATAAAACTGTTACAACGTGTTCTGAAAAGTTTTTACCTTTTGGCCAGCGAACTCTTTTTCCTTCTTTTACAACTCCAACACAATAATTAGCAAATTTATTCATACTATCACCTATTTACTTTCCTTATGCACTGTATGTGCATTGCATTTTTTACAAAACTTTGTAATCTCAAATCTTTCTTTTACACCATACTTTTGTTTAGTTGTAGTATAGTTTCTTGATAAACATTGAGTACAAACTAAAATTACTTTTTCACGCATAAAAAAACCACCTTCGTGTCTAGTTAACTTTAACATACTTGACTATAAAAATCAATAATATGGAATAATTATTTTAATTTTCCTTCAATATATTTTTTACCTTTCGAATTATATTATCAATCTTTTTATTAGATATGGAATATTTTTTAGATAATTCAGTATATGTGTATCCTTTTAAATGAAGTAAAAATATTTGTTTTTCTAAATCTGTCGCTCCATCCATCTTTATGAATTTTTCTATTACTTCTTTATACTCATATGTTTTAGACGGAGACAACAAGTCCGATTCAAAAACTTCTAAATAAGAAAGGGAATCATCATCAACCATATAATTATCGATTGAATATACACTTGCATTCCCTCTTTTTCTTTTAAAATCTCTTAAATGATTTAACATATGATGAGTTAAGCAACTCACCAAAAATGCAGAAAAAGCGTGACCACTTTCAACATTATATTTATCGATTGCTTTTAAAAAGCACAACCAACACTGTTGAATACAGTCCTCCAATTCTTCGCCATAAATACTTGTTTTATTATTAATTTTTTGAGCGTAATAAATAACTAATCCGCCATATTCTTCTTGTAATTTTATAAATAATTTTTCGTCTTTTTTCTCTTTAAATTGTTTCAATATTTCCTGTTTCATTTTATCTCCCAACAATTCTATTTTGCGGGATTTCTGTCATTAAATATTTGATATAAAAGAATTGCTGTAGCATTAGAAACGTTTAATGAATTAACATGGCCTACCATTGGAAGGTTGACCTTAAAATCACATTGCTCTAGTACTAATCGAGAAATGCCTTTGCCTTCACTACCCATTACAAGTGCAATAGGACATTTATAATCAACAGTACGATAATCTTGTGAGTTATGAGCTTCAGCCCCTACTACCCAAAACCCTAACTCTTGTAATTTCTTCAATGTATTTGTTAAATTTGTTACTTGTGCAATAGGAACATAATCAATTGCACCTGTCGAAACTTTAACAACAGTTGAAGTTAATGGTGCCGATCCATGCTTAGGAACAATAATTCCATTTGCTCCAATAGCATCACAACTTCTAGTAATAGCACCTAAATTATGTGGATCTTCTACTCCATCTAAAATAACAAGTAAAGGATGCTCGACTGCCTTACATTGTTCTAAGATTTCCTCTAAAGGTGTATAAGGAACAACTTTAACTTTTGCAACAACACCTTGGTGGTAGCTACAACCACATAACTTATCTAAACGACTTGCTTTAACATATTCTTTAGGGCAATTTATTCTTTCTAGAATTTTTTTATCTTTAAAGCCTTCTATCAAATAAATCTTTTCAATATCGTCCCCTTTTTCTAATCGAGACAATACGACATTTTTCCCGTATATATATTGTGACATATTTTCTACCTCCTTGAGTCTCGTCTTTTTCCTATTTTTTTCCTATAATAATCCCTTTTCGATTAATAAATTACGATAAATATCCGCTGTTTGGAAGTCTTTATTCTTACGAGCTTCTTCCCATTTTCTAAATAAATCTAATGCTTCTTCATCTAAAGAAACTAAATCAACTCTAATTCCTAAAACTGAAAGCATTTCAATCACAGTCTTTGTAACAAGTGCTAATTTTACATAATCTTTACCACGTAAAGAAATATTAATTTCTTTGACTGTTTCATGAATAACACTAATTGCATTTGATGTGTTTAAATCATCTGCAAGAGTTAATAAGAATCTATTCATTCTTTCATCATCAACTTCATCATATTTCACACTATTAATTTGTAATTGGATTTGAGCTTGTCTAACAGGATTTAAGATTTTATTTAATTCTTTAGCAGCATTTTCCATTACTTCATCGGAGAAATTAACTGGTGCTCTATAGTGAGATGAAATCATAATCATTCTAATAATATTTCCATCGTGCTTACTTAACACTTCGTTAGCTGTTTTGAAATTACCTAATGATTTAGACATTTTTACATTATCAACATTAATGAAGCCATTATGCATCCAAATTGATGCGATATGGTGCCCGTGACATGCAACTGATTGAGCCACTTCATTTTCGTGATGAGGGAATTTTAAGTCAAAGCCGCCACCATGAATATCAATTTTTCCGTCTTCATAATTCTTGTTAATCATAACAACACATTCTGTATGCCAACCTGGTCTACCTTTACCCCATGGAGAATCCCATTTAATACCTACATCTGTTTTTTTCCATAACGCAAAATCTAATGGATCTTCTTTTTTAGTATTTTCTTCGATTCTAGCACCGACTTTTAGATTTTCTTTCTTGAAGTGAGAAATACATCCATATTCATCATTTTTGCTTACTCTAAAATAAACATCTCCATCACTTTCATATGCATATCCTTTATTAACTAAATCTTGAATAAAATCGATAATTTCATTCATAGTATCTGTAACATGCGGAGTGTTAGTAGGTCTTAAAGCATTAACTTTTTCACAACACTCAAAGAAATTAGCTTCATATTTTTCTGCTACTTCTTTTTCACTAATGCCTTCTTGAATTGCAGCATTAATAATCTTATCGTCAACATCAGTTACATTTGATGTATAACTTACTTTATATCCAACGTATTCTAAAAATCTTCTTAAAATATCAAATGTAATAACTGGACGCATATTCCCAATATGAACATAACCATATACAGTAGGTCCACAAACATACATTGAAACTTCATTTTCCTTTAAAGGTTTTAATACTTCTAACTGATTACTTTCAGAATTAAATAATTTAATTTCCATAATCTTTCTCCTTTCAAATAAAAAAGCACCTCATATAGAGGCGCTATAATTGCACGGTTCCACTCTACTTATAGTATTTCTACTACACTTAACTCGTTAACGCCGAGATACGTTCTTAGATACTTTTATTTCCCTAAAAAACTAGCAAGGGCACATTACAAATATGTTTTAAAGTTTTTTCACCAAACAAACTCTCTCTATATAAAACCATATTTCTTTTTTCTTGCTTACGCTTTACAAAAACATTTTATATTAATAAATGTTAATTTTCAATCAAATTGATTCTTTTATTTAAAATTTTTAATAAATAATCAATAATTACAACTATTACTAATAATAATATCGAGTAAGCAACAACTTTTCCTATTTCTCCATTTGATGAATAAAACCCTATCAGTTGACCAAGAGAATTATTAGGATTCATGATTACTTCAGACATTACCATAACTTTTAATCCCATACCAAAAGAAGAAATAATACCACTTAAGATATTTGGCAAAGCTAAAGGAACATGAATTTTCATAAGAATGTTAAAGTTTGTTTTACTTTCTAATTTTGTTGATTTAATGACCCATGGATCAATTGATTTAAATCCAACTAAAATTGATTCAAATAAAATTGGAATCATAACAAAACTAGATGCTACAATAGTTCCGATATAACGAACATTTTGTTTAAAAAACATAATAATCAAAATCATAACTATCGCCACAATTGGAATAGATTTTAAAAATATAATAAATGGCCTAATAAAATACTCGATTTTTTCAGATATTAAAGCAATAATTGCCAAGAATAATCCTATTAAAAATGAAACAATTAATGCTACTAAAATCTTTAAAAAAGTATTTCCTAATATTTTATATGTCGATGAATTTCCTAAGATAATTTCAAGTTCATTCATAACCTCCGTAATTGTAGGAACAACACCAGAGTTATTGATAATATTTGATGATATGAACCAGACAAACAATAAAAATAATATACCTAAAATAAAATAAACGACTCCACTTTTTTTAGTTATAGAATTCTTCACTTGGTTTTACTCCTTGGAACATATTATTAACATATTTATCACAATTATCATAGAAATTTTCGATACTTTCTTTATTTTCACTTGCCTTTTTATAAGCTAAATTGCATCTTGGTAAAGCAACTTTTAAAGTTTCAACTTTATATGTAGAAAAGAATGGGATTTCTGAACTAATTAATTCTTCAGCATACTTTTCAGGTTTTGTATTTAAAGTATTGATATTCTTTTCTAGTTTCTTTAAAAATGCCTTAACATCTTCATCATCTTTTGAATCTGGATTAACAAAAATCGCTGCTTGAGGAACAAAATCATTTTTTCCTTCACATAATTCATCACCTAAATTTAAAATGTTTAAATCTGTATATTGAGTTTCTAAAGAAGTTAGTTGAGGTTCTGCCACAACTGCATATTCGCACAATCCTGTTTTAAATGCATTAACTGAAGCATTTACATTAGCTTCAAATTGAGTTTCCGCGTTGATGTTTTCCTTTTCTAAATAAGATTTAAGCATAATTCCAGGTGTGTTTGTTTCTTGGAAACCAACAATACTTTTACCTTGTAAATTTTCTGGTGTTAACTCATTATTTCCTCTAGAAACTAAATACGCATTATTTGTTGTAATAATAGCTTCTACCATATATTTAGATTTTCCTTTTAAGAATAAATTTGTTCCTGCAGTTAAAGGTGCAATTACTAAATCTGTTTGTTTTGTAATTAATGCAGTTTGAAGTAATGTAGGATCTGTAACCACTTCTTCTTCAACTTCGTTGATTAATGTACCTAATGCTAATGTCGGTGTACCATTTGGTAAAATAATAGTGACTCCTGTTGTATCTACACTTTTACATGATGGAAGAACTGAGATAGTTCCAACTAGTCCTAAAGTTAATAATAATTTATTTAATAATTTCATAATTAAATACCTCCAATATATTTATTGCCTTTTAATTATATGTATTTTATAATATTAATATCGTAACAAATGTTACAGAAATGAGGTATTTTATGAAAAACCATCCTTTATTTAAAAATGTTTCAAAAGACTATTCTAATCATTTTATGATTAAAAACTATAAAAAAGAAACATTAATATTTAACGAAAAAGAAGAATGCAATTATTTAGCATTAGTTTTAGAAGGAGAAGTACATATATCTACATTAACCTACAAAGATAAAGAATATACAATTTCAGTTTTAAATAAAAACGATACATTCGGAGAATTTTTGTTATTTAGCAATAACACACAATATCTTGGAGACATTATCGCTAGCCCTAATACTACACTCGCTTTTATAGATAAAAACAATTTATTAGATTTATTACAAGATAAAAATGTATTGGAAAACTATTTAAAACTTTTATCTAAAAAAAGCATGGCCAATCAAGAAAAAATAAAAATCTATAGTCAAAAGAATATCGAAGATCGAATCTTATTCTATTTATTTGAAGAATCTAAAAAACAAAATAATAAAACAATCAAAATAAAAAGCAAGGAAAACCTTGCCTTATTATTAAATATACCTAGACCAAGTTTATCTAGAAGTTTAATCAAACTTAAAAACGAATCTTTTATCGACTATGACAAACATTCTATAACATTAAAAGTTTAATTTTTTAAATACCCATGGGTAGAATCCCATAGCGCCAAATGCTAATAATCCATATCTTACAAAGTGTAATAAATGGTATACTGCATGACCCCATTCACCTTTAGCAACACAAGCATCACCAATTAAAGTAAATACTGCACCTAGACCAGATTTTACACCTAATATTACAATAACAGCACCTAAAATACGTAAAACTTTTTTCCATACAGGAATATCGAATCCAAAGTTTACGTATTTTTTTTCAAACCAATATGCAAATGAAACGCCTACTAATAAACCAAACATTTTGAAGAAAGAATAACCAAATTCTTGGTAATCACCACATGTAATCATGAAATATAATGCAAATGGAACAAACAACAAACAAACCATTTGATATAAAAGATGTAGTTTTCCTTTTTCTTCATATTTATCATATAGATAACTAATTAAGAAAGCACAGCCAACACCAAGTAATCCTCCGCAGATAACATCAACCAAGAAATGTTGACCAAGATACATTCTAGAAATCATGACCATTACTAATAAAACATTAGCAACAATATAAGGCCATTTAATCTTTTTAGCTTTTTCAATCTCAATTGCAAGGCCGTTTAACCAAACACCTGTCATTTGAGAGTGACCACTTGGGAAAGAATATCCTTCTGCATGTCTCATATCAATAACATCATTAGCCATTGTATGAGGACGAGGTTCTTTAACAAAGTTTTTAATCAAACCATTTAATGATTGAGCAACTGCAATTTCAAAAATAATCTTTTGTGCAATTCTTTTATTAAATAGCAAATAAATAACTGCTAGAACAAAAATAGCAATATATTCTTCACCAATCATAGTAATTAATTCAACAAAAAGTGTTAAACCATCACTTGCAATACTTTGTAACCCACGAATAATGTCTAATTGAAATTCGTAGAACGGCGAAATATTTAATAGATTCATAATTATTTACCTCTAAACTTTCTAATTCCTTCTTTGAAATTATTATTTAATATATCTATTATAGCATACATCATATTTTCTGGTAACTGTCCACCACTCATATTAGATAATGCTCTTAAAGGCATGAAATTCAAAGTATCTTCAAAAGATCCTCCTTCAAAAATATCTTCAGCATCTTGTTGGCCTTTAGATTTTGAAACTATAACTTTTGCAATGATAGATCCTATAAAAGTTTTTTTCAAATCTAAAATAGTTGAATTTTCATGAAATTTGCATTTCGAATGATTTAGTGATGGTAGTTCTCTTCCTAAAATTTTTGCATAGTCTTCATTACTAAATGTTCCTTCATAGTACGTTTTGACATCTGAATGTGGGAAGTTTTCTTTCTTACCTTCTAAAATGATTTTTTCAGTTAATCTTATATCTCTAGATGATGAACCTATCTTAATTAGATATTCACCATCTTCGATTACAAAATTAGATTCATTTATATCATAATATTTAAAATCATCTAAATCCAGTTCGATTGTTATATTTTTAATTTCATGCGATTTTACAAGTACTTTTTTAAATTTTCTTAATTCATGTTCACTTCTATAAATCTTCGAATTAAGTTTGCTAACATAAACTTGAACAACTTCTTTTCCATCAATTTCACTTGTGTTTTCCAAATCGAAATTTAAATAAATTTTATCATTTTGTTTTGTTATAGAAATGTTTTTATAATCAAACTTACTATATGATAAACCATGACCGAATGGGAATAAAACATTCTTATTAAAAGTATCATAATATCTATATCCAACAAAGATTGATTCTTGATAATATGCTGATTTATTTCCTTTATGATAATACTTATTCCATACAGAATCTTCTAATGACATTGCATAAGTTTCTGTTAACTTACCACTAGGATTATTATCACCATATAAAGTGTCAACTACAGCTTTTGCCCCTGCTTGTCCTAATAAATGAGTATTTAATACAGCATCAACTTTATCAATCCATGGCATATAAATCGCACTTCCAATAGATAAAACAACTACGAGTTTTTTATTAAGCTTTGCCAAATCATTAATCAATCTAGTTTGGACAAATCCTAGTTCCATTGAAACTCTATCAACACCTTCAGTTACATCTTTTAATGATTGACCTACAAATAAAACTATCTTATCGTATTTAGATGCTTCATTTAAAACTTCTCTATGAACTTCAGGATCAAAGCCTTTATTTACTCCATATCCTTTTATATATTTATAATTTTTCTTTTTCCTAAGTTCATCGTCTAATATATCAATTTTTGTCATGACAATTTTTGAACTGCCACCGCCTTGAAGAATTGGTTTTTTAATTAATTCACCAACAAATAAAACTTTTTCATCTTCATTAATTGGTAATACACCTTCATTTTTTAGAAGTACAAAAGATTCAGCTGCCACCTTTCTTGCTAAATCATGATTTTCTTCATAATCACAAGGTTCATTTTTTCTAGATAAACTTTTTTCTAGTGCTAATAAAATATGAAAAACAGCTTTATCTATCTCTTCATCACTAATTCTTTTTTCTTCATACGCTTTCTTAAGTTTTGCTATCCCTTGTCCAAAACTTGAAGGCATTTCTAAATCCAATCCAGCTTTAATGCTTGCAACAATATCATTTACTGCACCCCAGTCAGACATAACTAAACCATCATAGTTCCATTCATTTCTTAAAATTTCATTTAATAAATGTTCATTTTGACAACCATGAGTTCCATTAATTCTATTATAAGAACCCATCAAAGCATACGGCTTAGCTTCCTTAATAACTATTTCAAACGCTTTAAGATATATTTCTCTCAATGCTCTTTCATCAACAACAGAATCTATTGTTAAGCGGAAATTTTCTTGGCTATTAACAGCATAGTGTTTTACACATGCTCCAACACCTTCACTTTGAACTCCCTTAACAAAACTAGATGCTAAAGAACCAGACACATAAGGATCTTCAGAATAATATTCAAAATTACGACCGCATAAAGGACTTCTTTTAATATTAAAACCTGGACCTAAAAGAATATCAACATCGTGGCTTTTACATTCTTTTGCAATTGCTTTGCCAACTTTTTCAATTAGTTCATTATCATAGCTACAAGCAAATGTAGCTGCAGGAGGAAAACAAGTCGAAGGAATAGATCCTCCTTCATCCAAAGGAATTCTTAAACCATGAGGTCCATCATTCACTTGAATGCTTCTTATTCCTAATCTATAGATGTTTTTTGTGTGCCAAGAATCCATTCCACACAAAAGAGATATTTTTTCATCAATAGTTAGTTCATTAATTATCTTTTTAATATCCATAATTATCACGCTCTTTCTAGATTTATTATAACATAGATAAATAACCTTTAAAATATAATTAAAAATTCACCTTGGAAATTTATACCAATGACTTTTATTAATAAGTTATGTATTATTATAAAACGGAGGTGAATAATATGAAAAAAATCTTTATTTTACCAATTCTAACTCTTACTATTCTTTTTACTAGTTGTGGAGAAAATCTACCGATTTCTTCGGTAATTTCTAATTCTTCGAGTAGTATTTCTAGTTCTATAAAAGTTGAGTCTTCATCATCTTCAAGTTCTATTATTGAAGAAGAGATTTATAGTTCAATCCCTTCAAATCAAAACAAAACAAATCCTTTAGAATACTTATTTCTCAATGTGAAAAATTACAATTTTATCGAACTACCATTCGAAGTAAATGAAGTGGAAATTGACTGGGTAACATCGAGCAATAAAATTGCAATTAATGACAATAAACTAACTGTTAAACAAGATGGGATTATTACATTAAGTGCAGTCGCGAATGGATATAAAAAAGATTTTGAAATTGTAATCACAGAAAAAAAGATTGTTCAAACAACGCAAAACGGAATACCAATTCATTATAAATTCTTAACAAAAAATTATAAGATAGGCCCTTCAATGAATCCTAGTAAAATCGTAATCCATAATACAGCAAATAATGCTTCTGCTAAAAATGAAGTTAATTATTTACATAGTTCTAGTAACACCTCTTCTACTTCATATCATTTTGCAGTAGACGAATCTAGTATTTATCAAGCTATACCTTTATCTAATTCAGCATATCATGCAGGTGTTTTATCTATAAACAAACAATCTATAGGAATCGAAATTGCAAGATCTACTTCTCAAAATAAAGAAATTAAAAATAAAGCAATTAGTAACGCCTTAACTTTAATTCACTTATTAAAACAAGAATACTTAATAACAAATAAAAACATCATTACTCATAAAGATGCATCTGGCAAACATTGTCCACATGATATATATGATAGATATGGAATCAATAATTTATATGGAGAAATAAAAGAAATGGTTGAGATTTAACTCAACCATTTTTCAATTAGTTATTTGTAATATATAAGATACCGATTGTTCCTTCACCACAGTGTGTTGAAATAACACAACCTGCTTTTGTTTCAACAATTTTATCAGCAGGAATTCCCATTTGAATTAATCTAGGAATAATAAATTGTGCATCTTCATCAGCAAATGAATGAGTAACCATAACATGACCTAAATCCACATTATTGTTATTGAAATCTTCTTGAATATCTGAAATCATTGCTAATAAACCACGTTTCATACCAATAGGTTTTCTTGCAACTTCTAATTTACCATTTATTACTTTAATATTTGGTTTAATACGTAACATTGTACCAAAGATTCTTGCCATGCCGCTACATCTTCCACCTTTATGTAAGTTTTCAAATGTATCGATAACAAATTGGCTACGTACATTAGGAACTAATGCATTTAATCTTTCTGCAATTTCTTTTGCATCTAAACCTTGATCACGATATTCACAAGCTTTATAAACAAGTAAACCAATACCTGTAGATAAGTTTAGTGAATCAACAATAAATACCTTATCTGTTCCTAATTCTAATGATGCAAGTCTTGCGTTATTGAATGTACCAGATAAAGTACTACCAATACCCATATAAATAACTTGATCATAACCTTCATCTAAGAACTTTTTAAAGAATAACTTTAACTCTTCAGGTGATCTACAACTAGATTTAGTTAATTTACCACTACTTCTAATTAACTCATACATTTCTTTTGTTGTAATATCAACACCATCTTCAAAAACTTTACCTTCGTGTTCTATATATAAAGGAATAACACCTACATTTAAACTACTTAAAATTTCATTTCCTAAGTCACAAGTACTATCAGATACAACTTTAACTCTAGCCATAAAAATCCTCCAAGCGCATAATATAACAGGATAATTATACACTATAATACATGAAAAATCAAAATATTTTAATCAACTGTCGTACTTTTTCTTCCTATTCCTCTAACTCTTTTAGTAATTGATGACCATGTTTCACAATTCGCAGTATATGACATAGAAATCCCATATCTTCTTTGATAATTCGCAACGGCAGTTCTAGTCTTACTACCAAATATCCCATCCAGTCCACCAGTATTATATCCAAGTGTATTTAATGCATCTTGCAAAATTAATACATATACACCTCGACTGCCATATTTCAATAGAGGAAATCCCGCACTACATGCAGGAGTACCATAGCGTCTGTCAAAATGAACCCAAGATGGAGTCATGCTAATAGGCTCAACATACCCCCATACGTTTAATTTTTTAGCTAAAGTATTAAGTTTTTTTCTTTCACTTGTAGAAAGATTTTGTGCTACATCAAAGGAAACTCCGGCATAGTGTTGACTTTGATAAGAATGTCCACCCTCATAAATTCTTTTAAAAACATATCCTACATATATTGGTTTTCCCCATTTTGTTCTAGTTGTATTAAAAGCTTCCATCGCTTGCTTAGTAGTCCAAACAGTATTACTTTTACTGCTTCCTAAAAACTCTCTAACTGAAAGAAACTTATTACGAATATAAGGCATTTGTTGCGATTTATTTCGATAATAAGTTTCTAATGTGTTTGTTTTTGTATTATATACTATGATTTTGACCATCTTATCACCATAATTAATATATGCGATAAGAAATATTTTAATTCTTAACTAATCTTATGAACTCCTGTTCCTATTTCTACATAATAAACTGTTGGTGCATAACCGATTTCTTTTTCATAAATTTTTGAAGCTTTTTCTGCTGCTTCTTTTACATTATCTTTATGGACAAGTGCAATTGCACAGCCACCAAATCCTGCTCCAACCATTCTAGCACCAATTGTACCTTCTTGAGCTTGTAAAGCAGCTACTAAAGTATCAAGTTCAATACCTGTTACTTCATAATCATCTTTTAACGATGCGTGTGAACCATTTAAATATTCGCCTGCTTTTAATAAATCTCCTGTTTCTAATGCCTTAGAGAATTTTAAAACTCTATCATTTTCAGTAATAGCATGTTTTACTCTTCTAAATAAAACATCATCATTTAAGATTTTTTCTACTTTATCCAAATCTTCAACTTTTAAATCACATAATTCATTTATAGCAAAGTGCTCTTTTAACAATGCTAATGATCTATCACATTCTCCACGTCTTTCATTATATTTTGAATCAGTTAATTTTCTTTTCTTATTTGTGTTAATAACTATTAATTGATAGTCTTTAAAATCTACAGGCACATATGAATATTCTAATGTATTTGTATTTAAGTATATTGCAGATCCATCTTTTCCTAATGAAGAAGCAAAGTGATCCATAATTCCACAATTAACACCAACATAATGTTCACATGCTTGACCTAGTTTTGCTAAATCAACTTTAGTTAATCCAAAATCAAATAAATCATTTAATAAGTATCCTAACAATACAGTTAGTGATGCACTACTTGAAAGACCTGAGCCATTTGGAATATTTCCATATAAATAAATATCAAATCCTTTATCTACTGTATGACCCATTTTTTCTAATACAGCAAGAATAGCAATAATATAATCATAATAGCCTTTTTCTAAATCCTTAGATTCTAAGTTTAAATTAATAATCCCTGCTTCTTTAAAATTTTCAGAATAGATTCTTATTTTGTTATCATCTCTTAAACTAACTACACCATATGTTCCGATTGTTAAAGCACAAGGTAAAACCATACCACCATTATAGTCAACATGTTCACCAATAAGATTTACCCTACCAGGAGCAAAATAAACATGCTCTGCTTCATAACCAAATATATTTTTAAAATTATTCTTAACGTCCATAATTATTCCTCTTTCATCTTAAAATGATATACTCTTGAGCCAAAATCTCCTAATAATCTTACACTTTGTTCATCCCATCCAGTTCCATGCCATTGAGGTTTTAATCTAATAGCACCAGCATTCAATGCTGCACCTGTAACGTCATATGCTTCACATTCAGTTTTCATTGCATAAACATGAGATATACCATTCACTAGATTCCCTTCTGTATTAACATTTACAGGTAA
This sequence comes from Bacilli bacterium, assembly GCA_017457045.1. The sequence goes on along the minus strand of JAFTIF010000002.1, from coordinate 27,169 downwards.
AACTCTATTTAATAAATCACCGAAAGTTTTAATATCAATCTTTTGTGGTCTATTTTCAACATGATAAATTCCATCCTCGAATACATCGATTGTTTTAAGCATATCTACCTTAGGATTTGCAACAGATATTCCTTGGTAATATCCTAATAATCCTTCTTTTTTATCTTCACTTAAAACCATCCATATTGTTTTATCATCTTTAGCAAAGTTTTGTAATTGATAGAATGTTCCATATTGCAAAATGTGCCTATGTTTCTTATAGAATTTGATTTGTTCTTCAATTGAATCAATTTCAACTTTGCTTAACTTTCCTAAATCTAATTCATATCCTAAAACACCAAACATTGCGACATTAAATCTTGTATCTAAAGGCGTTCTTCTTAATAATTGATGACTAGGAGAAGCTGATACATGACATCCCATGCTTGATAAAGGATAACCAGATGCAGTTCCTGATTGAATCCACATTCTTTCGTATGCATCTGTATCATCACTTGTCCATGTTTGAGGCATATAACATAACATACCTAAATCAAATCTATTTCCACCACTTGCACATGATTCGAATAAAATATATGGGAATCTTGAAGTTAATTCATTTAACACTCTATATAATCCAATCATATAACGATGGAAGAATTCTCCTTGATTAAACTCATCACTATAGAAATCTGAAATATTTCTGTTCATATCCCATTTAACGTATTCGATATTTGCACTACTTAAAATCTTAGAAACTGCATCAATAATATAATCTTGAACCTCTGTTTTTGATAAGTTTAAGACCAATTGATTTCTACTTGGAGTTGGAACTCTACCTGGAACTTTAATTGCCCAATCAGGATGAGTTCTATATAAATCTGAATTTTCATTAACCATTTCCGGTTCAAACCATAATCCAAATTTCATACCCATTTTATTGATCTTATCTGCTAAACCATATAAATCATGCGGTAATTTTTTCTTGTTAACGACCCAATCTCCTAGACCTTTTGTATCATCAGTTCTTGATCCAAACCAACCATCATCTAAGACAAATAGTTCTACACCTACATCTTTTGCTTTTTTAGCTAACGAAATTATTTTAGCTTCTGTAAATTCAAAATATGTACCTTCCCAGTTATTTAATAATACAGGTCTTTCTTTATTAGCCCATTGTCCCCTTACGATATGATTGTTTACAAATTTATGCATATTTTGACTTACTCCATTTAAACCTTTATTTGAGTAAGTTAAAACTGCTACAGGTGTTTCAAATGTTTCATTTTCTTTAACTTCATATCTAAAACAGAATGGATTTATTCCATTTTGAATTCTTGTTTTATGGAAAGTTGTTACTTCTACTAATTCTTGATGATTTCCACTATAAACCAAATTAAATCCATATGCACTTCCAGTATTTAGTGTTCCATTTTTCTCTTGAAGCATAAAGAATGGATTATGTTTTGCACTACTGTTTCCTGTTTTTGAATCATTTATATAAATACCAGGTGTTAAATTCTTATTACTTTGATGTGTTTCTAAAATCCAAGCGCCATTAAAATTAATTAATTCAAATTCATCACTTGAAATATCAAGATTAAAAGAAGCAATCTTATTTATATATATTGAGTCTTTATCTTCATTAATTAATCTTACACTTCTTGTAATAACATCTTTATCATCATAGACACCATAAATAAGTTCCAACTTTAAATTTGAAACTTCATCTTTTAAAGTAACAATTAAATTTTCTTTTTGATTTGTACAAGATGGCAAGTCTTTTAATAAAACACTTTCTTCTACTCTAGCACTTTCAAATTTAAAATCAGTTACATAGCCAAGTTTAGTTTCAACTATTAAACTAGATTCACGATAATCTCCCTTCCCTACTGTAGGATATTCAAGATTAACATCATCTAAAGTAAAACCTTTTGCTAATGCATCGTCATAAAAAGGAGTAGTTCCATGAGGATAAACAACTTTTTCATCCAAAAAAGAAATATCATCATTAACTATCTCAATTCTTCTTCCATAATAAAGATTCATTAGATGTTTTGTTTTACTAACATGCATAATATAGCTAGTGTTATTTGTATCTAGCTTAATATAATTATTTTTTATTGAAATCATACTAACACCTCTTTGTTATTATAACAAAGTTATGCTAAAATAAAAACCAGGAAGTGATGAAATTATGCATTATGCTATAAATAATAATTGGAAGTTTATACCAAACTTTAAAGACGAGTATATAAACTCTATTTTCGAGGGAGAAGAGATACAAATTCCTCATACTGTCAAAGAATTACCTTTTAATTATTTTAATATTAATGATTATGAAATGATTTCTACTTATCAAAAAACTTTAAATTACAAAATTGATGAAAACGAAAAAATCTACATTACATTTGATGGAGTAATGGTAAGTTGTAAAGTCTATCTAAATGGCATCGAAGTAGGAGAACACTTTGGTGGATATACTGAATTTCGATACGATTTAACTCCATATTTTAAAAGTGAAGAAGATAATCTTTTAGTAGTTGTAGTTGATTCGCATGAACAAAAAGATGTCCCGCCTTTCGGTAATGTTGTTGATTATTTATGTTATGGTGGAATATATCGTGAAGTCCATATTGATATTAAGCCTAAAATTAATATTGATAGATTAATGGTTGAAGGCAACATGTATGGACAATTAAGAGTAAGAAAAAACATTATTAATCCTGATAACGAGGAATATTCAATCTTCTATAAACTAAGTTTCAATAATGAAGTTATCTCAGAATTTAAAGATGATTCATATTTAATCAAAAATTATAATTTATGGGATAATAAAAATCCTAATCTATATCATTTAGAAGCAACAATTATTTCTAAGTATGGTGAAGATAAGGCGTCTGCTAGATTCGGTTTCAGAACAGTTGAATTTAAGAAAAATGGTTTCTATTTAAATGGAAACTATATGAAATTATTAGGTTTAAATAGACATCAATCTTATGCATATGTTGGTTATGCTATGCCAAAATCAATGCAAGTACAAGATGCTGATTTCTTAAAATATAAACTAGGAGTTAATTATGTAAGATGCAGTCATTATCCTATGACTAAGCACTTCTTAAATCGTTGTGATGAAATAGGATTGCTTGCTTTAGAAGAAATACCTGGTTGGCAATATGTAAGTAAAGATAACGAAAAATGGAGAAAATTACATCTTCAAAATGTCAAGGACATGATTGAATCATTATTTAATCACCCTTCTATTATGATCTGGGGTGTTAGAATTAATGAAGGACCAGATGATCATGAACTTTATACAGAAGCAAATGAATTAGCTAAAAAGTTAGACCCATCTCGTCCAACAGGTGGTATTAGAAACTTTAAAAATAGCGAGTTATTAGAAGATGTTTATACTTACAATGATTTCTATCATTATGGCCCTAATAAAGGTTTAGAAAAACCTAAAAAAGTATGTAAAAATGCGCCATATTTAGTAACTGAATTTAATGGTCATATGTATCCTACAAAGATGTATGATCAAGAGGATAGATTAATCGAACACTCTTTAAGACATGCTCGAGTTTTAGATGCAATGTATTCTAATAAACGTTTCAGCGGCTGTAGTGGTTGGTGCATGAATGACTATAACACACATAAAGATTTTGGCTCAGGAGATATGATTTGTTACCACGGTGTATGTGATATGTTTAGAAACCCTAAATATGCCGCAAGTGTATATGCAAGCCAACAAGATGACTTCTTTACAATGCAAGTTTTATCTTGTTTAATTCCTGGAGAAAAGAATGAAACTCTTCAAGGACCAACATATGTATTCACTAACGCTGATTATATTGAGTTTTATAAAAATGGTAAAGCTATTAATCGCTTCTACCCTGACCATAAATCATTTAAAAACCTTCCTCACCCACCAATTAAAATTGATGATTACGTAGGAAGAAATCTAGTTAACGCAAATCTTTATAAAGAAAAAGATGCATTAAAATTAACAAAAACATTAAATCACACATTATGTCACGGTATGAGAAGTTTAAGAATTCAAGATTACTTAACAATGCTAGGCATAATGATTAAATATCGTAAATCAGTAGATTCTATAATTAGAGATTTAGCCCCTTTTGCAGTTTCATGGGGTGATGCTTCTACAGAATATGAAATTAGAGCATTTAAAAACAACGAGTTAGTCGGTGTTCAAAAACTAGGTCCTAGTTTGGAATTTAAACTAACAGCTCAAGAAGAAATCGATATGCATATCGAAGATACATATGATGTAAAACAAATCTTTGTCAAAGCAGTCGATCAAAATAATAACCAACTAAAATATTGCTTCGAACCAATTAATATTGAAGTTTCTGGTGAAATTGAATTAATAGGTCCAAAAACTATTAATCTAGCTAGTGGTGTCACTGGAATTTATATCCGTTCAAAAAACAAAGGAAAAGGAGAAGTAAAGATTACATCTAGATTTAATGATGTAATAGTAAAAGTAAACGTTTATGAAAATTAAACAATTTATAAAAAAATATGCAAAGCGATATTTTATTGATGCCATGTCATTCATGGCTTTAGGTTTGTTTGCTTCACTTCTTATTGGAACTATTTTAGAAACAATTGGAAAAATACCTTTTCTTAACTTTCTAAATAATCCTTTAATTATTAACAACAAAGAATATAGTTCAATTACTTCAATAATGAAATCTAGTGCTGTCTATGGTGCAGCCATTGGATTTGCTATTGCTTTTGGACTAAAAAACGATCCACTTGTAACATTTTCAAGTGGAGTTGTTGGCGCTATAGGTTCAGTTTATGGAGGACCTGTTGGTGCTTACATCGGTGCATTATTTGGAATGGAAGTTGGAAAACTTGTTTCGAAAAAAACACCAATCGATATTATTGTTACACCATTAGTAGTTACTTTGGTTGGTGGCATTATTTCATATTTAATAGGACCTCCTATTAACTCTTTTATGGTTGCACTAGGTGAATTTATTAATGAAGCTGCTACTCTTCAACCTTTCTTAATGAGTATTATTATTGCAGTTATTGTAGGAATAATTCTTACATGTCCTTTAAGCTCTGCTGCTATTTGTTTTATGATTGGTATAAACGGTATTGCTGGAGGAGCTGCAACAATAGGATGTTGTGTTCAAATGGTTGGATTTGCTGTCATGAGTTATAAAGATAATAAATGGAGTGGCGTAATTTCAGTCGGAATTGGAACTAGCATGCTTCAATTTGCAAACTGTTTAAAAAAGCCAGTTGTTTGGTTACCAACCATTATAGCTTCTGCAATAGTTGCTCCAATTGGAGTTTGCTTACTAAATGTCATTAATAATGATTCATTATTATCTGGTATGGGAACATGTGGCTTTACAGGATTATTAGGAACATATAATTCTATGGTAAACATTTTTTCTCCATGGTTAGCAGTTCTCTACATTTTTATCTCTTGTTTATTACTCCCAGCAGTAGTAACATTTATTATTTATAAATTGTTTATAAGATTTGGCTGGATTAAGGATGGAGATTTAAAAATAAATATGCTTTAATATAAAAGTGAGGTGAAAAAGATGCGAAAAATACTAAAATTCTTATTTTCTAGAATGTTTATTACTGCGTTACTTGTATTATTGCAATTCGCATTCTTTTTCTATGTTCTTTTATATATTAATAGTTTAGGTCCATATATTTATATAATCTTGGAAATATGCGCAATTTTTAGTTTGTTACTAGTCATAAATAGTAATTATGAAGATAGTTTTAAACTCATATGGTCTATCGTTATCTTAGCGGTTCCAATTTTAGGAGTCGGATTATTCTTCTACGTAGGAAATAGTAAGTTTACTAGTAAAAGATTAAGAAAGATGTCCTCCGTTTACCAAGAAACTAATCACTTATATAGATATGACACGACTTTAAAATACAAGTTTGAAAATGATGATATTCAAAAACAAATCACATATTTAACTAATAAAGGCTTCCCAGTATATAACAATTCTAAAGCTTACTATTTATCTTGGGGTGAGATTAAATGGCAAGAGATGATCGTAGAACTAAAAAAAGCAAAACGATTTATTTTCTTAGAATATTTTATTGTTGAAGAAGGAATATTCTGGGATTCAATATTAGAAATACTAGAGCAAAAAGTCAAAGAGGGAGTTGAAGTTAGAGTTATGTATGATGACTTTGGCTGCATCAACACTTTACCTCATAATTATTATAAAACACTCCAGAAAAAAGGTATTAAAGCTATCGCATTTAATCCTTTAAAATGGTACTTCTCTACTAGAATTAATAACCGAGATCATAGAAAAATTCTTGTTATTGATGGTAATGTTGGTTTCTGTGGCGGAGTTAATTTAGCAGATGAATATATTAACGAAAAAGAAAGATTCGGTGTTTGGAAAGATACTGCATTATTAATAAAAGGAAGTGCTGTTTGGTCACTTACTTTAATGTTTTTACAAAACTGGAACACACACAGCAAAGAAGATGCAGATTTTGAAATATATCGTCCTGATCCTCCAACATTAGAACTTCGCGAATCAAATGAATTTGTTCTTCCTTATGGAGACTCACCGCTTGATCAAGAACCTCTAGGAAGAAATGTATATATTAATATGATAAACAATGCAAAAAAATATGTTTATATTACTACACCTTACTTAATATGTGACCAAATTATTATGAACTCTTTGTGTCAAGCGGCTACAAATGGAATTGATGTAAGAATAATAACACCTGGTATTTATGATAAAAAGATGGTAAGCTGGCTAACTAAAGATTCGTACCGCTCTCTTTTACAATCAGGAGTAAGAATATTTGAATATACACCTGGGTTTGTTCACGCAAAATCATTTATATGTGACGATATTATTTGTAATGTTGGAACAATTAATATGGATTATAGAAGTTTTTATCACCATTTCGAATGTAGTACTTTAGTATATAATTCTGATGCTGTAGCAAGATTAAAACAAGATTATTTCGAAACACTAGAGTCATGTGAAGAAATAACAATCAACACCTTAAAACGTTATAGTATTTTTACAAAAATAGCCGTTAAAATATTAAGACTATTTGCTCCATTATTGTAAATTTTCATTAAATTAAAGTGATATTATAATGGCAAAACAAAAAAATAGAGTCTAATACAGTAATATTAGATTCTTTTTTATATATATATATGTTATTATTGAATAAAATAAATATAGTTAGGAGGATATTTATGAAGATAAAACTAATAAATAAATTTATATTTGGTATAGCTGTTTTGTTATCTATTTCCTCATGTACAATAAATCAAAATTCTGTTGAAAATAAAATCAAAAGCGCTTATTTATCTTATCTTACAGAAGCATATAACAATACTGATGATTATGATAAAAATGATAACATTGGGTTAAACAATATTAACATAGAGATTTCTAAATATTATGGAAACTTCAATGGTGCACATATCGCACTTATAAATTGTAATTTAGGATATTATTATATGTCCCACAAAAGAATTCAGCCAAGAATAAATCAACTAATTGGCGGAATCCCTTTTGAATTTGAAAGCTATAATAATATGATTTACGTCTATAAGAATAAAAGCTTATACACTTTAAAAAATGCATATGATAATGGTGTCATTAATCATAAAACATTGCAAAAAATAAGCGAACAGCATAAAATACAAAATAATTATGGTTTTCTTTCTAAAGACAAAGAAAATGAATTAACAGAAATATTTAAAAATTATTACAATGTTGATAGCCTAGATATCGTTGATTACTATGGAATATACAACGATACTTATATTTTAGTAATTTCATCGCTTGAAATTGATAATAGTCTAAATGGAACAAAAGCAGAAAATTATGAGTTTGCTTTTAATAATAACGAGTCAATTTATTTTTACAAGAACGATTCCTTCTACACTTTAAATAGTTATATTTCTAGTTTTGGAATTGATCAAACTATAACTCATGCTTATTATCAACATAATTATAAAGGTAGATATGGTTTTGAAAACATAGATGATAACCTTGAAAGAAAATATATCAATGCTCTTGAATTCAAAATCCCAAATGATGGTATATATCCTACTGCGGTTAAATACTATGGAAAAGCTGGTAATTATGACTTGTTCTATGCAACTAATCAATGGTGGCCTAATGAAAAAGAAAAAATATTACAATTAGGTGATTATATTTTTTCATACTCTGAAACAAAAAATTATTATATTTTTCATGAAAATATACCTTATACATTAAGTGAAGCTTATGAAAGTGAAATTATAAATGATGAAGATATAAAATCATTTTATTACACAGTTTATAATCAAAATCTAAATAATTCTATAGATGACAATCTAGAAGATGACATAATTAAATCTTACTTTGATAAATACATATATGGAGATGGTAATAGTAGTCAAATTACTTTTACAAAATCTATAGCTCTTGATTATTTTGGAGTTGTACATCATCTTGGAAACTACAATAATTCACATGTAGTAATACTAGGAAACAATCTTCAGCCAAATAATAGTGATAAAATGCAACAAATATATGACACTATCAATGGAAAAACTTTCGTTTATGAAATAGGTGGCAATAAAATATTAGTGTACAAAAATCACGATCTATATTCTTTATCTGAAGCATTTAATAACAATCTTATTAATGATAAAGATTTGGAAGATATTTATAATAAACACAGTAGTCTTTATCCAGATCAATATTTATATGCCGAAAGAATAAATAAAGTTAAAGAATATTGTTCGAGGTCTTTTGATGGTTCATATCATATAAACGGTTATTTTAAAATCATTAACGATTATGAAATTTATCTAATCTCTACACAAGAAAATCAAAACGTTAGTTATGGTAAAATCTCTACTATAGAAAAAGACTATTATTATCCTATTTTAGGTAGTAATAAATTCTATGGATTTAAAAACGATGAATTAGTTCCTCTTGAAAAAATCAAAACTGATAAGCCACAAGAAATATATGAATATATACAACTATATTATGAATATGCAAAATATGATTTTGATACTTATACACTTTTTTATAAAGGATTCGATGCTACAAATGAATATGGATTAAGCCAAGAAGAATACATTAAGTTCTTATTAGATTTAAACACAAAAGAATTAGATAAAATTTTATATTTAGAAAATGATTATGTATTCTTTTCAGTTAAAGAAAATTGTGAGCCTAAATCTATTAAAATATACAATTATACTTTTGATTTAAATCAAGAAATCTATGTATATTATCGTGGGAAAACCGTTACTCTTAATAGTTTTTATGTATACGGAATATTATCTAAAGATAAAGCAGATATAATATATGAAGCATATAAAAAGAACGACTAGTAGTCGTTCTTTTCTTATTCATTATTTTCTAAATACATGCTATAAAGATGATAATATAAACCTTTCTTTTCTAGCAATTCTTTATGTGATCCTTCTTCTAAAATTCTCGAATCACCAACAAAATAAATCTTATTAGCATTTTTTATTGTTGTTAATCTATGAGCAATAGTTAAAGTTGTTCTTCCTTTAGCAAGTCTTTCTAATGATTCTTGAACAACTCTTTCTGATTCATTATCTAAAGCACTTGTGGCTTCATCTAAAATTAATATTGGAGGATTTTTCAAGAATACTCTAGCAATTGAAATACGTTGCTTTTGACCACCCGAAAGCTTAACCCCTCTTTCACCAACATATGTATCATACCCATTTGGTAAAGCCATAATGAATTCATGTGCTCCTGCATTTTTTGCTGCTTCAATTACTTCTTCTTTTGAAGCGTCTAGTTTACCATAGACAATGTTTTCATAAACTGTTCCACTGAATAAATATACATCTTGTTGAACTACACCAATATTATTTCTTAAAGATTCAAGAGTTAGTTTATTAATAGGTTTTCCATCTACTAAAATATCTCCATCATAAATTTCATAGAATCTAGGAATAAGATTACAAATAGTTGTTTTACCACCACCTGAAGGGCCAACTAATGCAACATGTTCACCTGCTCCAATTGTAAATGAAACATCTTTTAAGACATCTTCACTTTCTTTATAGTTGAATGAAACATTTTTAAATTCTACTTTTCCTACAACATTTTCTAATACTTCTGCATCTTCATCATCAACAATTTCAACAGGTGTATCCATGATTTCGTAGAATCGATCAATACCTGTCATACCACGTTGGAATTGTTCTTGGAACTCAATAATTCTACGAACTGAGTTAATTAATGTTGTAACAAATAATAATGCTCCCATAAAAACACCAGGAGTAATATATAATGGGCTGCTTGGATCTTGAAGTAAGAAAATACCTCCAACCATAACAACTGCAATATACATTAAACCATCAAAAAGTCTAACAGTTGATTGAAATCCTCCCATTTGTGTATATTGGAATTTTTTTATATTTAAGAAACTAGAATTACCATGTCTAAATTTTTCTTCTTCTACATGTTCATTAGCAAATGATTTAACTACTCTAATACCTAATAATGAGTCTTCAACTTGAGCATTCAACTCACCAATTTGGTGTCTAGATTCTTTGAATGCTTTACGCATTTTTCTTCTAAATCTAGTTGTACAAATAACCATAAATGGCATCAAGAATAAGACTACTACCGCAAGTAATGGACTCCATGTAAATAAAATAATAAATGCCACTACTACTTTAATTCCTGTAATAAAAAATTCTTCAGGACAATGATGCGCAAACTCAGTAACATCAAACAAGTCACTTGTGATTCTTGCCATGATTTGTCCTATTTTTGTATTGTCATAATATGAGTTAGATAGTTTTTGTAAGTGTTTAAACAAATCTCTACGCATATTTGTTTCAATTTTACTTCCCATTACATGACCAAATGTAGCCATATAATAATACGCTGCAACGTCAACTAATTTTAGTCCAATATAGATACATCCATATACTAAGATAATTTCTAAAGTTAATGCCATTGGTGTTGCACTTACAGCTTCAGTGATATTTTTTACAATTAATGGTAATGCAATTTCACATCCTGTTGTTAATGCTGCACATAACAAGTCAATAATTAATTCCTTTTTATACTCTTTAAAGTAAGGGATGAATCTGACTAAATTTGATTTTTTCTTCATATTAATCATCTCCATTTTCTGAGTATAATTCTATCATATTTATTTTTTAATTTCATTAAAAAAAACGACTCAAGTCGCTTTTAATATTCATTAAATAAAAAAAACATAAATTATGCATTATTTATATATGTTAACAAGAAAAAAAGCACCCACTTAGGATGCCTTAGAGTTCAATTATTAATAATTAACTTTTCTTTCTTCAAAATATGCTTTAGGATGTGCACATACTGGGCATAATTCAGGAGCTTCTTCACCTACATGAATGTGTCCGCAGTTTAAACAAACCCAAATTATTTTTTCTCTTTTTGCGAATACTGAACCATTTAAAATATTTTCAACTAATTTGTTATATCTTTCTTCATGGTGTCTTTCAATATCTGCTACCATTTCAAATAAAGCAGCTATTTCATCGAATCCTTCTTCTTTAGCTTCTTTAGCGAATGTTGCGTACATATCTGTCCATTCATATTTTTCGCCAGCTGCTGCATCTTTTAAGTTTTCTAATGTTCCAGGTACTTTACCACCATGTAATAATTTAAACCAAATTTTTGCGTGTTCTTTTTCGTTATTTGCTGTTTCTTCAAAGATATTAGCAATTTGTACATAGCCATCTTTTTTAGCTTTTGAAGCATAGTAAGTATACTTATTTCTTGCTTGTGATTCACCAGCAAATGCTGCCATTAAATTAGCTTCTGTTCTTGTTCCTTTTAAATTCATATTATTTTCTCCTTTTAATATATTTAAATTATATCAAATTTAAACCTTTTTTCAATATATCTATTTAGTTATTTTTTCAATAAGAAGTGGCAAAGTTTGTTCGAAGTTCAAACCATACCAATTACAATCTGGATCACTTAAAGTTGCCTTTAAAGACTCACATACATAGTATGATGCAATTTTAGCAGATTCAAACATATTTTTATCATTCATTAATGCCCCAACAAAAGTTGATGCAAAAATATCACCTGATCCATGATATTTAGCATTAATAAAATCATTAAAATAATAACTAATTTCTCCGTTATCATTTTTATAAGCAAAGCCTAGTTTATTATCTTCAAATGAAACACCTGTAAGAATAACATTTTTGCAATTTAATTCATGAAATTTATTAAGCAATAATTCAACATCTGCTTCACTCATTTTTTCTTTATATGGAACACCTAACATAATACATGCTTCTGTAATATTAGGTAAAATAACATCTGCTTTTAAGCATAACTCAAACATTTTCTTAGCAAATGCTTCATCAAATCCTGGATAAAGAACACCATAATCTGCCATAGCAGGATCCACTACTATATATTTTGCATTCTTTTTAAATCTAGAAATAATATCAAACATTAATTCTATTTGCTTTACACTTCCTAAATATCCGCTATAAATGCAATCAAATTCAAAATTATTTTCTTCAAATTTATTAACGATTTTTTGACATTCATCTGTCAAATCCAAGAATGTAAAACTACTAAACGCTGTATGGTTAGACAAAAGTGATGTAGGAAGAATTTGACACTCAATTCCAACACTAGATAAAATCGGTAAAGCCACTGTTAAAGAACACTTACCTACACATGAGATATCTTGTACTGATAATACTTTTTTCATCTAATCACTCCTTTTCTTAAATATATTATCAAACTTTCAAATCTATTTAAAGTATTTTTTATTTACAAAGTAAAATAAAAAAGCCATTTCTGGCTTTTCTATAAATCTTTCCCTTCGCATTTACATTTATAATATTCTTTTACAAAACTTGGTCTAGCACTAGAACAAGATGCGCATGCGCTTTTTCCTTTATTTTTAATAAATCTAAAGTAAACTATCACTGCTACTATTGCAACAACAACAGCTACAATCGCAAAATCTACCCAATTCATTATAATAAGAATAAGCTTCCTATTCCAAATACTAAGCAAGCTAAGATATAAGCTAATCCTGTTTGGAATCCTACTGCAATCCACATCTTTTTAGCACTACCAAACTCTCTTCTCATAGCACCAATTGCACCGAAGCAAGGAGCTGAGAATAAATTAAATACCATAAATGCATATGCACTTGCTGGATTAAAGAATGAGAATATTCCTGAGTTAAAGACTGCAACTCCCGCACCTTCTTCTAATCCCGCGATAACTTCCATAGAGCTTACTACTAATTCTTTAGCTACTAAACCTTGAACTGCTGATACTGCAGCTGCCCAGCTCATTTCACCAAGCATTGGATAGAATACCCATGAGAACAAATTACCAATACCTGCTAAGATACTCTTTTCAATAGTTAATGTTTCACCATCAATATATTGGAATGAAATTGTAAATGATCCTAAGAACCATACAACTACAGAACATAATAAGATTACTGTACCTGCTCTTTTTAAGAATGATAATGTTTTTTCACCAACATCTCTTAAAACATATTTAACACTAGGAATCTTATATTCAGGTAATTCTAAGATAAATGTGTTTTTCTTATTTTTCATAAAGATTCTACTAATAACAATAGAACTTACTAAAATAACAACAATAGCAAATAAATATAAAGATAAAGTTACTACCCATTCATATGAAGTAAAGAATGCTCCTGCGAATAATGCAATAATTGGAAGTTTTGCACTACAAGGAATAAATGGAGTTAACATGATTGTTAAATCTTTTTCATCTTCATTTTCAACAGTTCTTGATGCCATAATACCTGGTACAGAACATCCGCTTCCAACAATAAATGGAATCAATGATTTACCACTTAAACCAAATCTTCTAAATACTTTATCTAAGAAGAATGTAATTCTAGACATATATCCTGATGTTTCTAAGATTGCTAATAATAAGAATAAAATCATTAATTGTGGAACAAAGTTTAAAACAGCTCCAACACCTGAGATGATACCATCACAGACTAAGCTTATTGCCCAATCACTTGCGCCTAATCCTTCTAGCCAACCATATACTGCATCATAGATTGTTCCTGCAACTAAGCCATCCATGAAGTCAACAGTTGCACTTCCTACAACACCTACAGCTAAGAAATAAACTAATGCCATAATACCAATAAAAATAGGGATTGCAGCAAATTTGTTTAAGAAAATTTTATCTAATTTGTCAGAGATTGTTTCTTTAATTGTTCTTACATTTACAACTACTTGTTTCTTTAACTTTTCAATGAATTCATATCTTCCATTTGCAATGATTTGTTCTGTATCCATATCGTATTTTGTCTCGATATTTTCGATAGATTTCGAACAATCAACATCCTCTTTTATGAACTCATCTTTTTCTAGCATTTTAACTGCAACAAATCTTTTGTTAGAACCTGTTAATTGAGATTTGATTATCTCAATTTCGTCTTCAACTTCTTTATCAAATAAAGGAACATCAACTGAATCTAATAATTCATTATCTCTAATGTGTTGAATTAAATGATCTACTCCAGTATTCTTCAAAGCTGAGATTTTAATAACAGTTGCATTTAAAGCTTTTTCTAATTTATCTTCGTGAATTACTAAACCTTTCTTTTCTAAGATGTCTGACATATTTAACGCAACAATAACTTTCGCATCTAATTCCAAAAGTTGAGTTGTTAAATATAAGCTTCTTTCTAAAGATGTAGCATCAACAATGTTGATAATTACATCAGGTTTTTCATTTAAAACATAATTTCTAGAAATTTGTTCTTCACTTGTGTATGGGCTTAAAGAATAAATACCTGGAAGGTCAACTACTGTTAAGTCTGTACCTTTAATCTTACCTTCTTTTCTTTCAATTGTGACACCAGGCCAGTTACCTACTTTTTGATTAGTACCTGTTAATAAATTAAATAATGTTGTCTTACCACTATTTTGGTTACCTACTAATGCGATTTTCATTATGCGATCACCTCTACTTCAATGCCTTCTACATCTTTTCTACGAACACATAATTCGTATCCTCTTAACCATAAATCAATTGGATCTCCAAAAGGCGCGATCTTTTTAACTTCTAAAACTACACCTTTAGTAATACCCATATCTAATAATCTTCTTCTTAAAGATGGATTATCGCTTTGCATATTTGTTACTCTTGCAATTTGACCTTTTCTTAAGTCAGCTAATGAGCCTTTTTCCTTTACCTTTAATACTTGTTTCATAATATCCTCCCAAGTTAACCAAGATTAACTTTCCAAATTTATTATACTCTTAGTTTTAAAAAAGTCAATAAAAAAGTTAACTTTATTTAACTGTTTTTTATAAAAACTTGTTTTTATAGTATAAAAAAAAGAATTTTATGCTATAATAATGTTATCAAAAAGGAGGCATAAATATGAAGCTTAGTAAATCTATCGAAGACTATCTAGAAACTATACTTTTAATTGAAAAAGAAACAGCTAAAACTGTTAAATCTGTTGACATTGCCTCTTCACTAAATGTTTCTAAACCAGCAGTTACGAAAGCTATGAACGAACTAAAAGAATTAGGTTTTATTCACAAAGATTTATATGGTGAAATATCTTTAACTGATGAAGGACGTTCTATAGCTGAAAAGATTTATGATAAACACAAAACAATTAATACTTTTCTTCAACGTTTAGGAGTTAGTAAAGAAACAGCTGAAGTAGATTGCTGCAATCTAGAGCATGCAATCAGTGACGAAACACTCCAAAAGCTAAAAGAATTTTTAGAAAAATAAAACAAACCCAATAATCAGATTGACTATTGGGTTTTTCTTTATGCAATTTTAATCTTAATAACTACTTTTTCAATTATTTCTTCGTTAGCTTTAATACCAGGTCTATGAACATCTTCAGGATGAACTAAAGCAAATCCCCCATCTTCTAACCAGTAAATGAATTCATCTTCTACACTATATTTTTCTACATCTTTAACATCATTATATGGAATTGCAACTTTTAATGTTGGATTATCGACATGAGCATATCCAAATCCTTCTTTTCCCTTAACAACAATTTGTAAATCTAAAAAGTTTTTATGTGTTTCTGGATAACAATCTTCGAATGCTTTACCTACATATCTTTGTCTATTAACTGTTACATATTCATTAACTACGTATTTTCCAACTTCTAAAGATAATAAATCTGTGTTTAATACATAATCAATTGCATCATCGATTTGTTTTGAAATTCCTTTATAAGTTCCCAAATCTTTAATTTTTCCTATAATCATAATAATTCTCCTATCTATCTACACCTTGAATACCATTTGTTCTAATATAATCCTGAATATCACTTTCACTTAAGACTGAAACATCACCATAAATTGTATGTTTCAATACAGAAGTTACTAAACCGAAGTGAACTGCATAAGCTGGATTATTAAAGTCTTTTAAAAGCCCATGGATTACACCACTTGCAAATGCATCTCCACCACCAATTCTATCATAAATATTAAATCTAATTGGATCTATATGTGTTTTTTCTTCTTTTGTAAAATAATAAGCAGATAAACTATTTTCATTAGCTGAATGGATAATACGTTTTGTACCAAATACATATGTTACTCCATAATCCTCAATAACTTTTTGGAAAACATTATGACATCTTTCAACCTCATTGTCCATTTCGTTATCTGGTTGATACTCTAAAATTGTATTAGCATCAAAAAAACTAGCAAATAAAACATCGACATATGGCATAACTTTTTTAAACCAAGGTCTAGCTTCTTCAATTGTCCATAATTTAGATCTATAGTTAAAATCAAAACTTACTTTTACACCATGTTTCTTACAAGCTTCGAGTAGTTTTAAAACAGTATTTCTTACTCTATCACCTAAAGCTAAAGAAATACCCGAAACATGGAACCAAGTAGCATCTTTAAAAATTTCATCCATGTCAAATTCAGAAGGATCAACTCTTGTTATAGCAGAGTGTTTTCTATTATATATTACTTTACTAGGTCTTCCACCAAATCCAGTTTCCAAAAAATAAATACCCAATGTAGTAGATCCTCTTACAACATGATCTGTATTAACTCCATGTGATCTTAAATGTTGAATTGCACTATCACCAAGTTCATTCGGAGGTAATTTAGATAAGAAATATGTATTCTTATGTCCTAAATGAGATAAAGAAACTGCAACGTTAGCTTCTCCCCCGCCATAGTTGGCATTAAAGGAATTTGCCTGATTAATTTTGGTGTATTCAGGCGGAGTTAATCTTAACATTATTTCTCCAAAAGTAATAATTTTTTCCATATTATATCTCCTTAAATAGATTTTTTAAATCTATCTTCATTATAATAAAATTGGTAATAAAAGTAAAATCAATGATTAAATATATTGTATATTTTTATAAAAAGGCTATAATTAATAATGTCAAATATAAGGAGTTTATTATGAGACCTATATCATTACAAAACAAAATTTTAGAGAGTATTATCTCTTTAATTGGTATTATAATTTCAGCATTTATTTTTGCAATGTCAGTGAACACTTTCATTTCTCCAACCGAAATGTTAACAGGAGGAATAAGTGGTGTTTCTTTAGTCATAGGCCGTTTATTAACATTAATTAATTCTAATATTAAAGAAACAGCATATGCATCTATTTTTTACTTTGTTTTAAACTTTCCTGTTTTATTCTTAGGATGGAAAAAACTTAATAAAAGATTTACTGTTTTCAGTTTAATTCATATTTCATTTACTTCTTTATTCTTAAACTTATTCCCAGATGGAATTGGTAATATATTAAACATTGATTTTACAACACATAGACTTGAAGCTGCATTATTTGCTGGTTCATTATGTGGATTCAGTACTGCTTTATCATTTCTTTCACATGGATCTGGCGGTGGTATCGACATCATCTCAGCTTATTTTTCAAGTGTTAAACAAAAATCAATTGGTTCAATAAATATGCTTATCAATGGATTCATTTTATTCTTAGGTGGTATTTTATTTAAGAACTGGGGAGCTATGTTATATTCAGTAGTTTATACAATCCTTAACACAATGGTTCTAGACATGATTTATGTTAGAAACAAACGAACAGTTTTAAATATTATTACAAATAATGGCGATGCCGTTTCAAAATATATCATGGATGAGTTCAAACGCGGCGTTACTAAATTAGAAGGCGTAGGAGCTTATACCGGAGCCCATAAAGATTTCTTATATGTAGTAACTACTTCATATGAAGCAAGAGAAATCTGTGATAAAGTTACACAATTTGACCCGGGCTGTTTCATCTCGATGACAGTCACACAGCACATCTACGGAAGATTTGTCCGTACGACTCAAAAGTATTAAGAAGTCCTAGAAATAGGATTTCTTTTTGAAAGGAGATTATTATGAAAAACATTAAATTAAAACAACTAATAGTTCCTATTATTTTTATAGTCCTTGGAATATTATTTATTATCTTTTCCGATTCAGTGGCTAATTATTTTATTATTATCTTAGGCAGTATCACATTAATATATGGATTAACCACATTATTTATTGCCTTATATAATAAGAAAAAATATAACCCTAAATTAGATTATTATAAAGGTGGAATTTGTTCTATTTTAGGTTTATTATTGATTCTTTTTTCTAAAAATATCGCCAACTTAATTATGGCATTTTCAGGATTTGCAATTACTGTATCTGGATTATTATCAACATACACAGCATGGAAATTATATCCTCGTGGCAAAGAAAAATTAGTACGATTAATATTTGGAATTTGTGAATTATTAATTGGATTAACAATAGCATTCGCACCACAAACTAGCATGCAAGTAATTTGCTTATTTATTGGTGGATATTTAATATGGAAAGGTATTTTAATGATTATTGATTTATTCTTCTTAAACAAAAAGAAAAACTACGGATTTTTCTATACAAAATCAGATTTTAGACGAGAAGAAAATAATGATCCAAATATTATAGACCATGATGAAATTAGAGATGATCAAATACTAAAAAAATAAAGTGTGGAATCCCACACTTTTTTTATTTATATAGAACTATTTTTTCTTTATTCGCACTAACCTCAATTACCTGTTCTTCAATCCTTTCTCCATCTAGGCACCACGATTCAATATCATTTGCTTCGATAGTAAAATTACTAAGATTGAAATAATCATAAAACATTGTATTAGTCTTTTTATATCCAAATAAGAAAATACTAATTATTCCAAATAAACCATTAAATAATCCTGACTTTAACACAATTACATCATACGCATTAATCTTTCCTTTATTAACTTTGAAGCCTCCTAATGTTTTAGTATCAAGTATTAATACAAGAGGTGTTTTATAGCTGATACTATGTGATTCGAATTTAAGATTAATATGATATTTTTTAAAAGAGAATAATTCTTTCATTCCTTCTAAGATATATGAAAACTTTGATATTCTTTTCTTTGTATTTAGCTTAGCTTTATAACTTACTCCAGATACTTTACCAAGAGCTAATCCATAAAGAAGCAGTCTATTATTTGCTTTACCTAAATTAATAATTTCTGCCTTTCTATTTTCAATAATGTTTAATGATTTTTTGACATCAAGAGGAATATTATGTTTTCTAGCAAAATCATTTGCTGTACCTAAAGGAATATATCCTATAAATCCATCAAAACCAATATGTAATAAATCATTTAACAATAGTGAAATACTACCATCTCCACCTGCGCAGATTATATCTTTGTATTTCTTATTTATTAATACATCTTTTATGTCTTTTCCATGACAAGTTTCAAATATATCTACTTCACTATAAATAGTCTTTAATTGATTAATTATATATTCATGATGCTTAGTTTCTTTTTCGCCACCACTCACTTTATTATATACATATAAACAGCTCATACTCTTCCTTCTTTCTATTAATATTATAAAGGAAATAAAAAAAGAAAGAAACCTTTCGATTTCTTTCTTAATTATTATTCAATAATTTTTGCTTCTTTACCAAATCTAATTACTGATGTTAAAGCACTCTTACATTTTGCTAATGAGTCGTAATGTTCACCAACAATCATTAAAGCATTAACTTTATTATAAATCTTGAATACAAAGATTTTATTTTTATCCATATAAATCTTGAAATTATTTAATGATAATAATTGTTTAAAGTTTTCGATATTAGTTAAACATGTTTTTTGGCTTGAGAATGTTTTAGAAGTAAATAATAATACACCGTTTGAAGCTTTTAAAACATAATAGAATTTTCCATCATCTTCTAATACTTCAATTTTACCATTAGGTGCTGCTTCAACTTCATTTGCATCGAAATTTTCTTCTAAGATATTATAGTGTTCTTTAATATCTTCATCAGAATAAATAATATCTGCTGTTGCAGCAAATTTCTTAACTGATTCAATTGCACTTAAACAATTCTTTCTAGTTGAATAAATTTCACCAACAATAATAATACGATTATTTTTAGCACTTAATAAATATTGGAATCTTCCATGTTTATCTTCATAAACTGAGAAAACACCATTTTCAACATTATTTTTTAATGTTTCAATTGCTGAACTTACTGATTGTTTAGAAACATAAGTTTCACTTGTACATAATAATTCACCGTTTGAAGCTTTTAAAACATAACGATAATTATTTCCATCTTTATAAACAATTAATTTACCATTGTATTTTCTTGATCCTTTTTTAGATTCTTCTACAACTGGTTCTTCAACTTTTTCTTCAACTATTTCTTTAGGTTCTTCTTTCTTTGCTTTTTTAGGAGCTTTTGCTTTTTTTGCTGCTTCCTTTTTAGCACGAGCTTCTTCAGCTTTTCTTGCCTCTTCTGCTAACCTTGCTTCTTCAGCTTTTTTTGCTTCTTCTGCTAATCTTGCTTCTTCAGCTTTTTTTGCTTCTTCTGCTAATCTTGCTTCCTCAGCTGCTTTTTTTGCTGCTTCTTCTTTTTCTCTTCTTTTTTTACCAAATAATGCCATACATCTTACCTTCTCTCTTTTTTTCTTCTCTATATATAATTATATTAAAATTCACGAAGAATTTAAAGGAAAAAATTGAGAAAAAATCAAAAAAAAGACACCATTTTCATGATGTCTTAATTATTTTTTAAATAAACTATTTATTTAATGCTTCGTAAACTGCAACTGCAACTGCAACTGTAGCACCAACCATTGGGTTGTTACCCATACCGATTAACCCCATCATTTCTACGTGAGCAGGAACTGATGATGAACCAGCAAATTGTGCATCTGAGTGCATTCTACCTAGTGTATCTGTAAATCCATATGAAGCTGGACCTGCAGCCATGTTGTCTGGGTGTAATGTTCTACCTGTACCGCCGCCTGAAGCAACTGAGAAGTATTTTTTACCTAATGCAACACATTCTTTTTTATATGTACCAGCAACTGGGTGTTGGAATCTTGTTGGATTTGTTGAGTTACCTGTAATTGATACGTCAACACCTTCGTGATGCATAACTGCAACGCCTTCTCTAACATCGTCAGAACCGTAACAGTTAACTTCGCCTCTAGGGCCATCTGAATAACGGTGTGTACTTACTACATGTAATTCACCTGTTTCATAATCGAATTTTGTTTCAACGTGTGTGAAACCATTGATTCTTGAAATAATTTTTGCAGCATCTTTACCTAAACCATTTAAGATAACTTTTAATGGTTCTTTTCTTGCTCTGTTTGCTTTTAATGCAATACCGATTGCACCTTCAGCAGCAGCAAATGATTCGTGACCTGCTAAGAATGCGAAACATTTTGTTTCATCACTTAATAACATAGCACCTAAGTTACCATGACCTAAACCAACTTTACGATCATCAGCAACTGAACCAGGGATACAGAAAGCTTGTAAACCAATACCAATGTTTGATGCAGCTTCTGAAGCTGTTTTTGATCCTCTTTTTAATGCAATTGCAGCACCTACTAAATAAGCATAGCAAGCATTTTCAAAACAAATTGGTTGAATATCTTTAACCATTTTGTAAACATCTAAACCAAAAGATTTTACATATTCTTCTGCTTCTTCGATTGAATTTAATCCGTGTTCTTTTAATACTGGTAAAATTTGATTAATACGACGTTCATAACTTTCAAATGTAATCATAATTGTACCTCCTATTCGTGACGAGGGTCGATATATTTAGCAGCTTCTGCAAATCTACCATATTTACCCTTAGCTTTTTCTAAAGCTTCTTCAGCTTTGATTCCTTGCTTTAAGAAATCCATGAATCTACCGATTGAAATATATTCATAACCGATTGTTTCATTGTTTTCATCTAAAGCAATTCTTGTGATATAGCCTTCTGTTAATTCTAAATAACGTGGACCTTTTTCTTTTGTTGAATAACATGTACCAACTTGGCTACGTAATCCTTTACCTAAGTCTTCTAAGCCAGCACCTACTGGTAATCCACCTAATGAGAATGCAGATTGTGTTCTACCATAAATAATTTGTAAGAATAATTCTCTCATTGCTGTGTTGATTGCATCACATACTAAGTCAGTGTTTACTGCTTCTAATAATGTTTTACCAACGATTGCTTCACTTGCCATAGCAGCTGAGTGAGTCATACCTGAACAACCAATTGTTTCGATAAGAGCTTCTTCAATAATTCCGTTTTTAACATTTAATGTTAATTTACATGCACCTTGTTGAGGAGCACACCATCCGATACCGTGTGTTAATCCTGAAATATCTTTAATTTCACGAGAATATGTCCATTTACCTTCTTGTGGAATTGGAGCACAACCGTGACTTGCACCGATATTTACTTTACACATTTCTTTTACTTCCTTTGAATATTCCATAAATATCTCCTTTCTTTTTGCATTACTTCATTTACAAAAATGAATATTCTACGAGATTATGCTGGAATTGAATAAACAATCCCTGTTCTTTAGTTTATCAATATTTAAATTGATAATCAAGACTTTGCCAATATTTGTTAGTGAAATTTTATACTATGTATAAACTAAAACAATAATTCTAAGCCTTGAATAATAAATCCTACTACTACACCGATTAGATATAATCCTCCTATAATAAGAGCACTTTTCTTTTTTGAATCATTGTATCTAAACAAGACTAATGTTCCAACACCAGCCCCTGTAGCAAGACCACTAATAATACCTGCATATGAAATTGCCCCACTCAAATATAATTCAGTTAAGATAATTGAAGGAGCACAACTTGGAATAAGTCCAATTAATGGTGCCAAGATTGGTTGTAAATAAGCGTTATTTGAAACAAAGTTAGCAATATTTTCTTCACCAATTAAATAAACTCCAGTATTCACAATAAACGAAGCGATTACTAAATAAATTAAAATTCTGACTGTTTTTTCCAAAGCTGTAGAAATAATATTAGTTCCACATTCACAGCCAAATTGAATTTCATAATCATTCATATTTTTTCTGGTTTGTTTTCTAAAGATTAAATCAATTAGGAAACCAAAAATCATAGCAATTAAGATTTTCCCTGCAAAAATAATAATAAGATCTAAAATACGATCAGGATGAGCAAGCATAATAACAAATGCTTCATCACTGGTAGATAAATAAACCGCAAATAGAGTTCCTAAAGTAATAATTCTGTATGAATAGAAATTAGATGCCATTGCACTTATACCACATTGAGGTAAAGCGCCTAATAAAGCTCCAAATAATGGTCCTTTTTTTCCACCTAAGTTTCTATTAAAAGAATTTCCTGTTCTTTTAGAAATATATTCAACAATTAAGTATGCAATAAAAATAATTGGAAGACTTTTTAATGCATCTAATAAAGTATCAATAATTACATCAATCATTTTTTTATCACCACTAATACTATAAACTAAACTTTACTTTTTTAAAAGTAAAATAATATTAAATTTTTCTAATTTATGGTATAGTGATAATTGGTGATAAGAATGAAAGTATGTTTTCTTGCAGTCAATGCTAAATATATCCATACAAACCCAGCTGTTAGAATATTAACTAAAATTTCTAAACAAAAATATGATGTAGAATTCAAAGAATTTACAATTAAAGATAAAGTTGATTCTATTGCAAATTCTATATTAGATTATGATGCGGTAGGTTTATCTTGCTATATTTGGAACATTGATATGATGATTAAAATTAGCAAAAAAATCAAAGAACTTAATCCAAATATTATAGTCTTCGCAGGTGGTCCAGAAGTGGGATATGATACACCTTCTTTTGTTGACTATTTCGATTATATTTTAGCTGGTGAAGGAGAAGAAACAATCATCCCTTTTTTAGATTATATTTTCAAAAAAAGTAGCGTTATTCCAGATGGAATTGCAAATAAAGAAAATAGACATGCTACACCACAATATGTGAAAGATTTGTCAATTATTCCTAGTACATTAGACATGTATAATGACGATGATAAAAGGAACAGAATCATCTATGTTGAAACATCTCGTGGTTGCCCTTTTAACTGTAGTTATTGTTTATCAAGTTTAGAAAAAGGAGTAAGATTCTTTCCTAAGGAATATGTTAACGAAGTATTCAATTTTATTAAAAATAACGAACTTAAATGTGTTAAGTTTTTAGATCGTACTTTCAATGTTCAACCTAAAAGATTTATTGAAATTTGTAAATTCTTAGAAGAAACAAATAACACCTATCAATTTGAAATAGAACCAAGTTTAATCAATGATGAAGTTATTGAATATTTAACAAATGAAGTAACACCGAATAAATTTAGATTAGAGATTGGTATCCAATCATTATTAGATAAAGCTATTAAAGCCGTAGATAGAGTTCAAAATTCACCAAAGCTTTTAAAAACTATTAAGACTATTAACGAAGCTGGAAGAGTTACAATCCATGTTGATTTAATCGCAGGACTTCCTTATGAAAATCTAGAAAGTTTCAAGCAAACATTTAATAAAACTTTCCTATTACTTTGCGAAGAATTGCAACTAGGATTTTTAAAACTATTAAGAGGAACTAAACTTCGTTATCAAGAAGATGAATTTGAATTTAAGTTTACTCCTTGCGCTCCATATGAAGTTATTGCAAACAAATTTTTAAGCGAAAAAGAAATGAATATTATTAAGGATTGCGAAACATCTTTAGAATGGATGTGGAATCATAAGCGAGCATATAACTTTTTACAACATACTATTAAAGATCAAACAATTGACAATTATTTTGATTTCTTTGCAAACTTTACAAAACACTATGATAAAAAGAAACCATTAGAAAACAATTATGAAAGTTTAATTAATTATTTAAAAACACTAAATTTAGACAAAAAAGAATATATAGATGATTTAAAATTAGATTACTTAAACAAAGTGAAAATTAGACCATATAGATTCTATGGTAAAGAAGAATATTCTCAAAATGAATTAATAGAAAAAGTAATAGAAAAAGATTCATCATATACAAAGCATCAATTACAAAATGCATTTATTACACCTTATTATAAAGGTTATATTGTTATCACATATAACAATCAAAAATCAAAGATGAGGATTATTAATGAATAGAGTAAAACAAATTACATTTATTGCTTTATACGTTGCAATTATTGTTGCATTTCAAACATTACTTTCAAGTATTAATGGCATCGAACTCACTACTCTGTTTTTTACATCCGCAGCAATATTTCTTCCTCTTCATGTGTCTTTAACTTTAGTAGTTGTTTATTGTCTTATAGAAGGGATTATGTTTGGCTTTGGTGACTGGGTAATTGTATATCTTATCTATTGGAGCTTTGTAGTTATTACAACTTTCTTATTAAGACCACTTTGTAAAAAGAGTTTTATCTTCACTGCATTAATTAATGCGGTATATGGTTTCTTACTAGGTCTATTCTTCTTTGTAGAAATGCTTATTCTTTATGGGCAAAGCAGTGCGATTTCTTATTATTTAACAGGACTTCAAGGGGATCTTACGCACCTTGTTTCTAACTTCTTAATTGCGCTAATTTTGTTCCCACAAATTCAAAAATTATTTCCAAAAATCATTCATATAAAAACCAAAAAAGTATAGGAAAACAATATATATTTTACATTTTTAAAAAGTTATGATAAAATAAAATCGAGGTGAAGATTATGGCAAAAAAACCTATTGTCGCAATACTATATGATTTCGATAAAACACTAGCAACAGATGACATGCAAAACTTTAGTTTTATTCCTGCATTAGGTATGGAGCCTCATGAATTCTGGGATGCAACTGGAGAGTTATCTAAAAAAACAGGGATGGAAAAAATTCTTTCATACATGTATATGATGATTGAAAAGTGTAAAGAAAAAGGAATTCCTCTAACAAAAGAATACTTAAATAAACTTGGTAAAGAAGTTAAATTTTATGATGGTGTTACAGCATGGTTTAAACGTATCAATGCATATGGCGAAGAACTTGGAGTTAAGATTGAACACTACATTCTTTCAAGTGGTACAAAAGAAATTATTGAAGGAACATCAATCGCAAAAGAGTTTAAAGAAATTTATGCATGCGAATTCTTATTCGATAAAGACGGAATTGCTACTTGGCCTAAGATTGCTATCAACTACACTGCTAAAACACAATTCGTATTCCGTGTTTCAAAAGGCGCATTAAATCATCACGATGATGTTGGTGTAAACTCAAGAACTGATTACAAACGTGTTCCATTTAGAAATATTATTTATATTGGTGATGGATTAACAGATATTCCATGTATGACTCTTGTAAAAGAAAAAGGTGGTAAATCGATTGCAATCTATCCAAAAGGAAAGAAAGATAAAGTTTATCCATTATTTGAAGAAGAAAGAGTTAATTACATTTGTCGCGGCGATTATTCTGTTAATAGTGATTTAGATAAAATTGTTAAATTAATTATTGATCAAGTATCTATCTTAGACAAATTAGTAAATAAAGAATCAGAATTATTAAAGAAATAGGGATTACCCTATTTTTTTATTTGATATTTATAAATATTAAGCATATAATAATTACACATACTTATGTATGCATTTGGGCTCGTCTTGGTTTCGACAGGGGTGTACAGGGTATGGAGTGCAGCCGATTGATCCCGTTAAAGATCAAAAAACAATATCTGGCAACAGACAAACTTTAGCTTTCGCTGCTTAATTAACTAAGCCACCAAAGTTGTGCCCCT
>JAFTIF010000011.1 GCA_017457045.1 Bacilli bacterium | reverse complement strand
GAAGGATGAAATCTAATCCTTAAAATAAATTATATAATTAGGAGGAGAAAAATGAAAGTTAAAAAGAGAGACGGAAGAATTGTAGATTTTAACGAACAAAAAATTATTCGTGCAATTTTATCAGCTTTTGAAAGTGTGGATGGGAAAGTTACTCAATATGCAGTAGATAAAGCTTATAATATTGCTAGCTATGTTTCAGGCTACTTTGAAGAAGATGAAACAAACCCTACTCCAGATATTGAAGAGATTCAAGATATTATTGAGAAGGGACTTATGGCAACAAAAAGAAAAGATGTTGCAAAAGCCTATATTTTATATAGGGAAGAGAGAAATAAAATTAGAAATAAGAACTCAGCTTTAATGCAATCAATTGCTGAAAAAATTTCAGCATCTGATGTTCAAAACCAAAATGCAAATGTAGATGAGTATTCATTTGGTGGCCGTATGGGCGAAGCTCGCAATGAATTAATGAAAGATTATGCTTTAAATTATATGGTATCACCTATGGCAAAAGAAAATCATATAAATAATATGGTATATATCCATGATTTAGATTCATATGCGGTAGGTATGCATAACTGTTTAACTATTCCTTTTGACGACTTATTAGCAAAAGGTTTTAATACAAGACAAACAGATGTAAGACCTGCAAACTCAATTAATACTGCATTTCAATTAATTGCAGTAATATTCCAATTACAATCATTACAACAATTTGGTGGAGTTAGTGCGAGTCATATTGATTGGACTATGGTGCCATATGTAAGAAAATCATTTAGAAAACATTATCTAAATGGGCTAAAATATATTAAAAATATGCCTGATGAAGATATTGAAGGAATTAAAAATATATTAATTGCAAAAGATCCATCTATTGATAACAACATATTTTTAACAGCTGGATTACAGTGCAAACAATATGCAATGGATATGACTGAAAAAGAATTAATGCAAGCAGTAGAAGGAATGTACCATAACTTAAATACATTACAATCTAGAAGTGGAAATCAATTGCCATTTACTTCTATTAACTATGGAACTTGTACTTTGCCTGAAGGTAGAATGGTTACAAAAGCATTGTTAGAAGGTTCAATTAAAGGCGTTGGAAAAATTAAGAAAACAGCTATTTTCCCTTGTGGAATATTCCAATGCATGAAAGGTGTTAACCGCAAACCAGGAGACCCTAACTATGATTTATTTAAATTAGCATTAAAATCAACAGCTCAAAGATTATATCCTAACTACGTAAATGTAGACTGGAGTGTGAATGCTGGATATGATATCAATGATCCTAAAACATATGTTTCAACAATGGGATGCAGAACTTATAATGGTTTAGATATTAATGCTGAGCCTGGAACTAATCCTCAAACAAAGGATGGCCGCGGAAATTTAGCACCTGTAACAATTGTTATGCCTACTCTTGCTATGATGGCAAAAGAAGCATATGAAAAAGACCTTGCTAAAGAGGGTGAAGATCTAATTATAGAAAACGTTACTTCAAGATTTATGACATTATTAGATCAAAAAATTCATGAAGCAAGAGATATGTTAGTAGAAAGATTTGAATGGATGTGCCAACAAAGTCCTGAGTCTGCTAAATTTATGTATGAAAATAATGTAATGATGGGATATAAACCTGAAGAAGGCATCCGTAGTGCGTTAAAACATGGGACTCTTGTTATTGGTCAATTAGGTTTGGCGGAAACACTTCAAATACTAATTGGATGCGACCATACTGAAGAAAAAGGTATGGAACTTGCTAAACAAATTGAACAACTATTTAAAGATAGATGTGGACAATTTAAAAAAGATTTAAAATTAAACTTTGGTGTTTATTATACTCCGGCAGAAAATATGTGTTATACTGCTATGAAGAAATTTAAAAAACAATATGGAATTATTCCTAATGTTAGTGATAAAGATTTCTTTACAAATAGTATGCATGTACCTGTATGGAAGAAAATGAGCCCATTTGAAAAAATTGATATTGAAGCAGAATTAACTGGATATTCATCAGGAGGATGTATCACTTATATTGAATTAGAGGGCGGTATTAAAAATAATCTTGATGCTCTTGAAACAATAGTTAATTATGCTATGGATAAAGATATTCCTTATTTTGCTGTAAATGTTCCTAACGATACTTGTTTAGATTGCGGCTATTGTGATGAGTTTAACGATGCTTGTCCAACTTGCGGAAGTGAACATATTCAACAATTAAGACGCGTTACAGGGTATTTAACAGGAGATTACACAACATCTTTCAACAAAGGAAAACAGCAAGAAGTTCAAATGAGAGTAAAACATAATTAAGGAAGGAGAATAAAAAATGGAAATTGTAAAACATGGAGAAACCTATAAAGAAGCAAAATGCGAAATGTGCCATGCAACAATCGGATATACTTATAGAGATGTAGAACATAAAGTTATGCATGACGCTTATAATGGAACAGTTAAAGAAACTGTAACAGAATTCTTTTATTGTCCAGAATGCGGCTGTAGAATCGTATTATCTCTAAAGATTGATGGTGTTGAACGTGAAATTCGCAGCAATTAATAAAAATGATTTTATCAATGGTGAAGGTGTTTGTGTATCTCTTTGGGTACAAGGGTGCCCCCACCATTGTAAAGGTTGCCACAACCCAGAACAATGGGACTTTAATGGTGGCCAATATAAAGATAATGATATCCTAGTTGAAGAAATTATAGATGCAATTACAGCTAATGGAATACAAAGAAACTTTTCAGTATTAGGAGGAGAACCATTCGCCCCACAAAATATGCCAGATGTTTATGAAATTATTTTTAAAGTAAAACAAAAATTTCCTAACATTAAAGTATATGTTTGGAGTGGATATACACTAGAAGAATTGCAAGAGATGTATTCACTTGAATTGTTAAATAATGTAGATGTCTTAATAGATGGGCGCTTTATATTAGCAGAGCGCGATATTACATTAAAACTTCGCGGAAGTAAAAATCAACGAATTCTGTATAAAGGAACTGACTTTTAAAAGTCAGTTTTTTTAATATAGGAGGGATGCATAATGAAAACCGTGACAAGAGAAATGGTAAAACTTTATAATCTAAGAAAGTTAGGATATGACTTTATGGGATATAATATCCATAATGTTGAGAAACTTAGCTTTCATCACTTAATTGTACCTAAACGAGACTGTAAAGCTCAAGGTTTAGGAGATGGATATTATAAGTGAAATGGTGCTATCTTGGTTCAGGAGACTTCTCATGATTATCTGCACATTATAGAACGAATTGATAGAGATATGTTTTTAGAAATCACCAAACTAATGATAGAACAAAATAAAAACGAAAAATTGGATCTAGAGTCCCTAAGACGAATAAGAGCAATTTTACTGGCGTTTGAGCACGAACACGCACATGACACCGGTGGTAAAGGGAAAAGACTGATTAAACAACAATATACACAAGATAGAATAATATTATAAAAGGAGACTCTAAAATATGGAAGGAAATAACAGAAAAGAATTATGTGATAAAATCTACCATATGGCCAAAAAGAAAATGCCATTTAGGGAAATTTGTAAAAGATTAGAATTAAAAGATTATGAAGTTGCCGGCTTAGTAGCAGTTATGCATGATGAAGGCTATAACATTGAATTTGTAAATGGAGAAGTTATAGTTTTAAAAACTCCTAAAAAACAAGAAGATGTGTATGAATTACCAAATGATTTAGAACATTTAAAATTACTTTTAATAAGTGATACTCATTTAGCGAGTAAATATGATAGATTAGATATATTAAGATATTTATACGCAAAAGCAGATGAGTTAGGTGTTAAACACGTTCTACATAGTGGTGATTTTACCGATGGCCGCAGTAATAGACCTGAACAAGTATATGAACTACGCGAATCAAGCTACGAAGGACAAGTTGACTACTGTGTAGACAAATATCCTACTTTTGATGGGAAGACATATGCTATAAGCGGAAACCACGATGATTGGTGGTATAAGGCCGCAGGTAGTGAAATTGTTAAATCAATAGCAAGAAGAAGAGATGATATCGTATATCTTGGGCCTGATGTAGCAGATTTAAAAATTGGAAATCTAAAAATTAGATTATTCCATGGTTCTGGCGGAGGTGCGTATGCAAAATCATATAAATTACAAAAATATTTGGATACAATTCCTCTTGCTGAAAGACCTGATATATTACAAACAGGACATATACATCAAAGTTTCTATATGAAACAAGATAAAACACACTGTTTTCAAACAAGTTGTTTAGAAGATTTAACTCCATATTGTCGCGGAATGGGGCTAGCTAATGATAAATCTTGTTGGTGGGTAGATGTAGATTTCGATGACAGAGGAAATGTTTATCAAATTACTCCAACTCTTGAAACTTTTGGAGACAAGAAAGTTCATACCAGGGTTAAAAAGAAATAGACACTCGGTCGGGTGTCTATCTTTTTTTTGACATTTTTTAAAAATAATGATATAATATATATATAAAGTTGAAAAGGAGTATGAAAAATGATAAAGAAGATTTTAACTTACCCAGAAGATAAAGAAATTTTAATAACAAAAAGTATAAAAGTAGAAAATATAGAAGAAGTTAGAGAATTAATAAAAGATTTAAAAGATACTCTTCATGCAACAGATTCAGGTAAAGGAATTTCTGCAGTGCAAATTGGCGTTCCTAAACAAGTATGTATATGTTCTTGGGGAGGAAATGAAGTTGTAATGATTAATCCGGTTATTACTAGAACTCGCGGAAATCAAAACTTTTCAGAAGGATGCTTAAGTACTCCAGGTAAATTTAAGATGGTACCTAGATTTCAAAAGGTATGGTGTACATATATGGATGAAAATGGAGAAACAAAAGAAATTGCTGAAGGCGGAAGAATGAGTAATATCATTCAACACGAATTAGACCATTTCGATGGAAATTGCCCGCTATTTGAAGAATAGGAGATTTATATATGACAGAAACTAAAATAAAAGGCTTAAAAATCCTTTTAGATAATGACTATATAGAAATTATAGATGCGTATCAAATTAACAACAAACAAAAGATGATAGAAGTTATTGAAGAAACTATTAATAAAATGAAATTTTTTAGTGAAGAGAGAGATATACCCTCGATGGTTAAACAATGGGCTTTCACTAACAGAATGTACAGATGGCATATCTTTAGAAAGAAAAATAGTAAATGTATAATTACAAATAAAGTTAGTAAAATTAAAAAACTTTTATATACTTTATTAGGTTTTCAACAAATAAGAATTGCCAAAATAAAAAAGAGATTGGAGAAAAAGAAAATGAGTGATATTTCATTAGGTACTCTATATGATGTTAATAAAAATTTAGTTTTAAAAAATGAAATTGAATTAACAGATGGAGTTGTAAATAGTAAAAAAGAAATCATCACAAACTTTATGCGTCAAATAAATAATACTTATTATATGTTATTATGTAATGAGAAAAAAGATTATACAGTATTTAGAATGAACGATAAAAATAGTGATGATTCAATTAGAGAAATCGTTTCAATTTTAGTAGACGAATGTTTAAAAAATCGTGGGGAAATTCGCGGAATTGATTTAACAAAAGATAAAGATGCTATTGAAATATGGTTAATTATTGAAGATGAAGCTTATTGCTATTATTTCTTCCCATATGATGCAGCTATTGTCGAGGTTTAAGAGAGGAGGACTTATATGGATAAAGTATTGTTAGTAAATATTAAGCCTTTTACTTTCACACAAATCATTTCAATTTTTGAAGATGGTAATGAGGTTGAAACTATGGCAGTCCCAATGAATAAGATTGAAGAAGAAATTTTAATCCTTGCAAAACATAATGATATTTCAGAAGTAAATCTTGTTGGACCAAAAATATATACAAAAGGAATTCAAAAGAAAATAGAAAAAGCAGAACTTAAAACATACAATAAAAATATGTTAGACATAAAATTAATTTAAGGAGGACATATGAAATATTTAATTAGTACAACAGAAATTTATAGAGCTGACAGCGAAGCTGAAGCAGTTCAACTAATTGAAGAAGCAAAAACAGATAACCACTTTATCTTAGCTAAATATTCAAGTCAATTCAAAGAAAGAAAACAAAAAGGTGAAGTAATTGACTCTTGGTATCAAGTTTCTTTAAAGAAGGTATTTACAGATGAAAAAGAACCTGAGTTTAGTTGTAAAGTATCTTACTCAGATGGAATGGAGAGTGCTTTCTAATATGACAAGAGAAGAATTAAAAGAAGTTTTTGCATTAGCAAAAGAAAGTAAATTAGATGTTTTTATTGCAGTAACAATTCCAGGTCAAGATAGCTATGAATATATTATAAATAAAAACAAAAGTCTTGATAATAAATTAGAATATTATTGTAAAGCCTATGATGAAAATTGTATACACTGCATGAATAATCAAATTAAAATAGTTAATGCTGGAATGATAGATTTTTATATGGGGGAATAATTTATGGAAATTAAAATTAAAAAATTATATGATGATGCTATAATTCCAACACGCGGTAGTTATTATGCCGCTGGCTATGATTTATATGCACATATTGAATGTCGAGAGGGAGATACAAGTTTAGTTATTAAACCTCATGAAACAGTATTAATTGGAACTGGTGTAGCAATACAACCACCTAAAGATTGCTTTGGCGCAGTTTTCGCTCGTAGCGGATTAGCTTCTAAACAAGGACTAAGACCTGCTAACTGCGTTGGAGTATGCGACTATGACTATACTGGAGAATATATGATAGCTCTACATAATGACTCTAACGAAGAAAAATTTATTAAAGATGGAGAAAGAATTGGTCAAGTTGTATTTATGCCTTATGTAAATGTAAACTTCATTGAAGTAGAAAATTTAGATGCTACTGAACGCGGAGATGGAGGATTCGGGAGTACAGGTGTATAATGACATTAATTGAAATTTTAAAAATCGTATTCCCTGCTCTAATGGTTTTTGGAGCAGCGGGGAGTTTGGTTGTAAATATTGTCAGTAAAGGGGACTGGCCAACCAGCTTACAGTGGTTTGGAGCTAGTCTTTTATACACTGCATTATTATTTAGAAATAAATAAGAGGCACCTATGGATAAAATAAAAGAACATCAAGATTTAATGAACTATTTACATAACTTGTATGTAGTAAAAAATCATGATTATGGAGACTCTGTACACGATACTTATACTAAATATGGATTAACTTCCTTTTTAGTAAGAATTGAAGATAAATTAAACAGAATAAGAACACTATCCCAAAATTCAGAAATGCTTGTAAAAACTGAAAAGATTGAAGATACATTATTAGATATGGCAAACTATGCTGTTCTAGCTGTAATAGAGCTAAGAGCAGAACAAGAAGGCTCAACAAATGAGTAAATTACATTTTAGATATGGAGCTATGAGTAGCGGAAAGAGCGCCGCACTATTACAAGTGGCTCATAATTATGAACAAAAAGGTATGCTTGCGATTTTAATTAAACCTGCTATTGATACAAAAGCAGAAAATAAAATTTCAAGTAGAATTGGTATTGAAAGAGAAGTAGATATATTGTTAGCGGCAACTGATAAAATAATAGATAAAATAGAGTCAGTTAAACCTCACGCAATTATTATTGATGAGGCTCAATTCTTAACAGCCGCACAAGTAGACGAATTATATATAATCACTAAAAAATATGACATTCCCGTTCTATGTTATGGTCTACGATGTGATTTTCAAATGAACCCTTTTGAAGGTTCTGCAAGATTATTACAAATCGCAGATGATATTGAGGAATTAAAAACAATTTGTAGATGTGGAGCAAAAGCAACACAAAATCTTCGTTTGATAAATGGAGAGCCCGTTTTTGAGGGTGAGCAAATTGAAATTGATAATCATACAAAAGTAGAATATGATGGAGTATGTGGTAAATGTTATTTAAGACTAAGGAGAAAGATATAATATGTATTTAGTAACAATAACAACACCTAGAGGAATTTTTGAAGAGAAAATTAATAACATGATAGATATCGGGAAGGCTTTAAAACCTTATCCAGATTATATCAGTATGAATGCTTCTTTTCAACCTGGTGAAATACAAGAAACACAACAAAAGGAGACGAAAAATATGAGTAAATATGACACAACAGTTACAATAACAGATTTCAATGTTGATTGGAAAAAAATTAAATCAGGATGTATGACTACAATATCAAAAGAGGCAGGACCAAAAGAACCTAGTTCAGCATGGAAAAGAAAGTTATTATTATGTGAACATAGTCCGCTTCGTAGAGGTGAAATAAGTTGGAAATGGAAAGCAATTCCATATGCAATTTCTACACACTTTGCAAGACATCATATTGGTTGTGAAAAATTTATTGCAACAGAAAGAGAAGATAGAACAGGAATACCCAGAGAAGAACGTTCTCAAATGAACCCTGTTATGATGGAAATGGATGCTAATATCCAAGCATTAATTAATATTAGTGCAAAAAGATTATGTACATCTGCTGATCCAACTACTAGAAAGTATTGGAAGGCAGTATTAGAAGCTATTAGAGAATATGATGAAGATATTTATTGGGCTTGTGTTCCTCAATGTATAAGATGCGGCGGATGCCCTGAATATACAAATTGTGGCTTTTATGAAAATCTAATGAAAGATGAGCCAATGGAAACTCAAATGTCATTAGTAAAAAGATATGATGCTTATAATAAAAAAAGATAATGAGAATTAGAGATAAAAGGAGAAAATGGAAATGATATTATTAATAGTAATTGGCGTTGCGATCGCCTTAATCGCAATCTTTATAGGAGCAAGTTATATTAAGTGTCCACCAGACCAAGTGTATTTAATTTCAGGTTTAAAAAAACAACCTAGAGTTATAATCGGTAAAGCGGCATTCCGCATACCATTCTTTGAAAGAGTAGATACTTTAACTTTAAAATTAATTCAAATAGATGTTAAAACATCAAATGTGCCAACTGCTGATTACATTAATGTAGATGTTGATGCTGTTGCAAATATTAGAAT
>JAFTIF010000001.1 GCA_017457045.1 Bacilli bacterium | reverse complement strand
TTTGTCCTTAGCTTTACTTGTTTTTCTCTCAGAAAATTGACGTTATTTAATTCTGTTTAGTTTTCAAATATCTATCGCTCTCGTTCAAGCGCTCATATATAATATCACGACATTTTCATAGTGTCAACACTTTTTTTGAAAGTTTTTTACTTTTTTCGTGATATTTTACAACACGTAAAAGCCATATACGGAAATCCGTGCTGTGAGTACTATTTTAGCAAAAACAAATACATCTTGCAACACATTTTTTCATAAAATTACATAATTTTTAAAATTAAATAAAAAGTCTGCTTATATATAATATGTAAATATATATAACACAGACTAAAATCTTATAAAATTGCTTCTAAAAACTCTTTAGTTCTAGGGTTTTGAGGATTACCAAATACATCTTCAGGTGTTCCTTGTTCAGCAATCACTCCATTATCCATAAACACTACTCTATCTGCTATTTGTTTTGCAAAGCCCATTTCATGAGTTACAACAACCATTGTCATACCTTCTTTAGCTAATTCGCTCATTAAATCTAGAACTTCTTTAACCATTTCAGGGTCTAATGCACTAGTCGGTTCATCAAATAACATAACTTTAGGATCCATACATAAACTACGAATTATTGCAATACGTTGTTTTTGACCACCTGACAAACTACTAGGATATTGATCTTTTTTATCTAATAAACCAATTCTATCTAATAACTTTAATGCTTTTTCTGTAGCTTGAGCTTTGCTCATTAATTTCAATTCTACAGGTGCTAAAATTAAATTTTCTAAAATTGTGTAATTGTTAAATAAATTAAATTGTTGGAAACACATACCCATATCTTGTCTTGCTAAATTTATATCAACATGATTTTCTTGATATTTCTTTTTAAGCAATTTATTGTATACTTTTCCTTCTTTTACTTTTAATTTTTCATTTAATAAATCTTTTTCTTTAATCTCTTTTATTACTTTTTTAGATAATTCTTCATCTGATAAACTAGATTCACTGTTTTTATATTCTAATAATAGTTTTTTATAAGTGTTTGATCCTACAATCAAATCTTCATGTAAATAAGGATCAATTGGTGTTAATAACTTATCTTCTAACCAAACTTCACCAAATGTAGGTTTTTCAAGTAAATTCATACATCTTAAAAGTGTTGATTTTCCACTTCCACTTGAACCTAAAATAACTACTTTTTCACCTTTTTTAATATCAAGGCTTACTCCCTTTAATACTTTTAAATCACCAAAGTATTTATAAACATTTTTAACGCTTATCACTGACAGCAAACCTCCTTTCGAATAATTTGATTAATAATGTAATTCCATAAACAATAATTAAATATAAAATTCCTGCTAAAATCGCTGGTGCTAAATAGTTAGCAATTGTTTTGTTAATTGTTTGAGTTGCTTGGTTTAAATCAAATGTTAATGTTCCAACAGTAGAACCTACTAAAGCAACAATAGATGTTTCTTTTACTAATGCAATAAGTTCATTACCAATCGATGGGATAACATTTTTAATTGCTTGAGGGAAAATAATCTTAATCATTGTTTTAAGTTTTGATAACCCTAATGCCCTACCAGCTTCCATTTGTCCTTTATCTACTGACATAATACCTGCTCTAATATTTTCAGATACATACGCACTTGAGTTTAAAGCAAATGTTAGAACTACCGCAGTTTCTTTAAATCCAGGCACTGCTAAGACTGCAAAAACCATAATGAATAATTGTAAAGCAACTGGCGTTCCTCTTATAATCGTTGTGTAAATATCACAAATAATTCCAGGTACTTTTAAGTATTTGTTGTCAATTGAAAACACTTTAACAATCGCAATAATAACACCTAAAAATAAACCTAAAATTGCTGCCAGTAAACTGATAATTAATGTATTACCAAAACCTTGCAATAAATATCCATTTAATTCAGGTGTAGTAAGAATTTTCCAAACATCTTTGAATAAATTTGAATCAACTTTTTCTGTTTCATCTTTAAAACCTAAATGTTTATTAACAAGTTTTTCTACTCCACTAACACCATTTTCATCTTCAACTAACAATTCAGCTAAAACATCATTAATTGCATTTAATAATTCATCTTGACCTTTAGTAACTGCGATTGCATAAACATCAAATGCTAGTTCATCTTCTCCACCATTTTCACCTGGATAATACAAAGGTAAACATGCTAAATGAGTTTTATTTTCAACAAGTTTTTTAGCTGGTAATTCATCAATAATTACATAGTCAATATTAATACCAATATCCATGATTGCAACATCTAATGAATCATAATCACTCTTTGGTGTGTTATATAATGAACCACCTTCTACCAATTCATCACCTAAGAATAAATCAGCTGTTGTTCCTGTTTGAACACCGATTCCTTTAGAAGATGCTAAACTAGCCCAATAAACACCTTCGTTTCCATCACTCATTTTCTTAGAAAAATCAGATGAAACATTATTTATATTATAAACTGCATATAAGTTAGCTTGATAATATTCAGTAGAGAAATCAACTTTTTTCAACCTTTCTTCTGTAACACTTAATCCTGCAGCACCAACATTAGTTAGTTTACCTTCAGAAACAGTATCGATAATAGTATCAAAAGCTACGTTTTCGAAAACTACTTTTTTTCCTAACTTTTCTCCAACTTTGTTCATAATATCAATATCAACACCTGTGATTTCTCCATTAATAACATATTCAAAAGGTGCGAAACCTACTTCAGTATAAACTGTAAGTACTTCTTTTGAACATGAAGTAAATCCAAGTATTGTTCCAATCATGAACATTATGGTAATAAATAACTTCTTTAGCTTCATAAATTCCCTCCTTTTTAAAACTTGAAACCTACGATCTAAAGATTCATAAAAAAATCCTTAGGCCGTTAAGCCTAAGGACGTAATAATTATCTTACGTGGTACCACCTTAGTTCGTTATAACCTCACGATTATAACCTTTTCAAGTACAAACATACTTTATTGCTATAACGGGCAATCCCGCATGTAGATACTAACTTTCCCCACACAAACTCCATGGTGCGTTCTTTAAAGATGACTTATTGTGCTTTCACCACCCACAACTCGCTAAAAAGATTTCTTTAAATACTAATCCATTTCAAAGTTTTTACGCTTTAATTATATTAAAAATCCATTGTTTGTCAATAAATTTTTAACTTAACTATTAATAAATCTTAATAAAAAATCTTTAGTTCTTTGTTCTTTAGGATTTTCGAATACTTCTTTAGGATTTCCTTGCTCAACAATTACTCCACCATCCATAAAGATTACTCTATCAGCTACACTTTTTGCAAAACCCATTTCATGAGTAACAACAATCATTGTAATTCCACTTTTTGCAAGATTTTTCATTACATCTAATACTTCCCCTACCATTTCAGGGTCTAAAGCACTAGTCGGTTCATCAAATAAAATAACTTCAGGATCCATGCAAAGAGTTCTAGCAATCGCTACACGTTGTTTTTGTCCACCTGATAAAGTGTTGACACTTTGATATGCGAACTCCTTCATCCCTACTGTTTCTAAAATAGACAAAGCTTTTTCTTCCGCCTCTTTTTTAGATACTTTCAATACTTTTCTTGGAGAAATCGTACAATTTTCTAAAACATTCATGTTCTCAAAAAGATAAAATCCTTGGAAAACCATCCCAATTTTTTCTCTAACTTTATTAATATTTGTTTCCAAATTAGTTAAATCAGTATCGGTAAACCAAATATTTCCCGAGTTAGGATTTTCTAATAAATTCATACATCTAAGTAATGTAGATTTACCACTTCCAGAAGGTCCAATAATACAAACAACTTCACCTTTAGCAATCTCTAAATCAATTCCCTTTAATACTTCGTTTTTACCAAAGGATTTATGAATATCTTTTATTCTAACTATATTTTCCATAAATACCTCCTAATTCGAACTCGGTAAAGGTTTAGAACCTAAGTTCATTTTCTTTTCTACTAGACCAAGTAATTTTGATATACCGTATGTTAAACATAAATAAATAATAGCAGCAATAAAGATACCATCTTGGTTTCCTGCTTTACCATTAATACTATCAATAGCAGAGAATAAATCCATAACTGAAATTACACTCAATACAGATGTATCTTTAATATTGATAATGAATTCATTACAAATTGAAGGTAACGAGTTTTTAATTCCTTGAGGAAGTATTACATGAATCATTGCTTGAGAACGAGTCATACCCAAACTTCTTGCAGCTTCCATTTGTCCTTTATTTAACGCATCAATACCACCACGAAGAACTTCAGTTAAATATGCGGTAGTATTTAAGCTAACTGTAATCAAACCAGCAACTCCAACAGATAAAATTTTATTAAATAATTCTTGTTCTACTCCAAATATCCCAGACAAAATTCCTGGTAAGAAATAATAAATGATAATTGCTTGAACCATCATCGGAGTACCTCTAAATATAGTAATATAAAATTTTGTAAATCCAATACCGATTTTTTTAAAGAAAGCTGTAACTTCATTGTCAAATCTAGTAACTTCTAAAGTTCTAAAAGTAACAAATAATAAACCTAAAACTAAACCAATTACAGTACCTGCTAAACTCAACCATAAAGTTGTTCCTACACCCATTAATATTTCACGATATTTAGTCATGCAAATATAAACAAGTCTTACCATTAATGGATAGTCTGCTGTTGGCTTTTTATTTAAACTTGCAGCGATGATTACTGATCTTACTAATCCTAAAATAATAAAATCAAAAACTATAATTATCGATACAAAAAACGAAATTAAATAACCGATTTTTTTATACAAAGTTAGTTTTTCATTTTTCGAAATTAAACAAAAAATCTCAAATCCTAATAACAAAATACTTAAAATTATAACAGGCCAACCAAAGATTTGAGGGATCAATATACTTATACCTTCTACGCTTTTATTATTTAAAGCTATAACGAAGCCTACAATAATATTAAATAGCGCTGATACAATATATATACAATTTTCATATTTCCTGTCTTTTAATAAAAACTTTTTCATTATTCTTCTGCCCTTGAAATAGCACTAACCATTAATGTTTCTCTAACATTAGGAGTAATTGCAGATAAAATACCATTAATTTGTGAAACTAATTCATCTTGACCTTTTTTAATTGCGATTGATACGCATACATCTTCTTCAGTTACATTAAATCCTGATTCTAATTTTACATATGTTAAATTAGGATTTGAACCTACAACACCGATTGCAACTGGTTCTTCTAAGATAGTCATATCAGCTCTACCTGAAGTAATAGCTGTAATGATTGTAGGAACGTCATCTAAAGGAGTTTCATGAGATACACCATTTAATTGGTCAATTAATGAATCGTATAATGTTTCTTTTTGGCCAACAACTTTAGCACCATCAAAATCATCCAAAGTCTTACCTGATACATATTTGCTATCTTTATTCATAACTAAAACGTGTGTTGATCTATAGTATGCTTCAGTAAAATCAACAGATAATTTTCTTTCTTCTGTTGGACTCATGCCAGCAACGATAGCATCAATTTGTTCACTTTCTAAAGCTGGAATTAAACCATCCCATTCGATTGCTTTAACTACTAGTACTTTACCTAATGATGAAGCAATAGCCTTAGCCATTTGTACATCATAACCATCACAATATAAACTTGTTCCATCAATTGGATGGTTGTATGCAGTTGGTGTGCTTTCTGTCCAGTTAAATGGAGCATATGCACATTCCATTCCTACAACAAATTGATCTTCTTTTGCTGCCGGTTCTACACTAGTAGATCCGCAACCAGTTAAGCATGCTGTTAAAGCAACTGCTAATGTTAATAATAATTTTTTCATACTCTATCCCTCCGATTATTATTCAAATAAAAAAGCGTCATAACGACGCTTATAACACAAAATAAATCACTTTGTTTATAGCGCCTCTACTTAAAAGTAGGAGTGTCATAAGTATTTCTTATAACCCCACGAGAAAAGAATGCCTTCCTTAATCGTTCGGCGATGATTACCTTTCTACTGTTTCATCGAATGCCTTCTACGCAGTATACTAATTTGCACCGCTGCCTCTATTCCTTTTTTATTTATGCAATTATTTTATCACACTACAAATATATGTCAACCTTATTTTAAATAAAACTTCTTAATTTAAAGAAATAAAATATAATACACTTTCTTTGTTGCCACGATTAATAGTATGAACACCTTTATCAAGATTTACAGTTATTTTATAACCAACTGCTGCTGCAGCATCTATACTATATTCTACACCATCAATTTTAATATTTGTTGGGTCTTCATATCTAGCTGCAACAATAATAGTTAGTGTTGCACTTTCTTGTAATTCAAATGAAAGTTGTGTTGATGCTTCCATTTTTAAACCACTTTTATATGTTACTCCCTCAAATGTAATTGATGCAGAACGAGAGTTATATTTTTCACCAGTGTTTTTAAATATTCCAGTTTCATCATTAATAGTTTTTGAAAAATCAAATGATTTTCCATCAGCATATTTTGCTTCTATTACAGGATTATCCTCGTCATTTGAATTATCCTCTTTATTATCTTCTTTATTGTCTTCTTTATCATTTAATACTAAAGATGACTGATAATTCTTTAGAAGTGACATTAAAGCCGCATTCGCAGCATATGAAGAATCATCTGCACTAGTAAATTCAAACTTAATATCTCCACCATTAACTCTACCCGCATATTCTTTTACAGTTTCTAAAGCTTCATCTGGAGTTTGAACATTGTAAGTATACATTGAATCTGCTGTGTCAAAGTTACTATATGTGTTTCCACCTTGTTTACTAGTTACAGTATTAGGTACTGTTTCATTTCTTTCTTTTACTTCATAAGCATCAAATTCAACAGTATTAGTAGATGAATAAGGCTTATATGTATAATCTCCTACCATTTTATTATTATATGCTTTGATAATTCCACCATCTTCTTTACTAAATGTACCAGCACCATTAGCAATATCAGTTCCTTGCATTGAAATCATCATAGGTCGTTTACAATTTCTAAAATAATTTGCTTCTGAAAATAAAGATGAACCTAATGTAGAACCCATACCGTACTTTGAGTTTCCATCATAATAGTTATTATAAATATGAGCATTATAATATCTTACACGTGGGTGTCTTGAGTCACTATGATCATACCAGTTATGATGATATGTAATGTAATAATCATGACTTTCTTCGCTTAAACCTAATAAATTAGATTTTCCCGAATCAAAGAAGTGATTAAATGAGAATGTAACATAGTTACTTTTTTTACAATCCAATGCTCCATCACCTTTATCTTGGTCAGCATCTTTTCCTGGAAGTCCATAGAACATATCATTATTATGTACCCAAACATAATTATTGTTTTGCTGTAATGAAACATTATCTCCTTCACTTGAATTAGTTAACATAAAACCAATATTTCTAACTTCAATATTAGAAGCATTTTTCACTCTAATACCAAATCCATTGAAATAAGTATCTTCTCCAACACCTTCAATTGTAATAGGTGAATTTACATTATTTTTATTTTCAATAACAATATCACCTTTCG
Organism: Bacilli bacterium; assembly: GCA_017457045.1. The sequence continues at coordinate 49,682 of JAFTIF010000001.1, read as the reverse complement.
CATCTGAATCAGTTGCAAAAGCTTCTAAATCTGTAATATTACCAATACATCTAATATTTAAAGGACGAGTTTCTTTTCCTTTTTTATATCCATTTAAAATAGCTAATAATCCAACTTTCTTTTCATAACTACTTCCAGTATTAACATCCATAGTTATAGTATCTTTGTTTTCATCATTAACATATAAAACAACAGCATTATCTTTTAAAGTTCCATCAAGATTATATGTTCCTACTGCACCATTTTTAAATGCAAATCCTTCACGGACGTGAGAAATTACATCAACATATGAACTAACATATGTATCTTTAAGATCATTACCAAGATATGTTTCAATCTTAAATCTATATGAACCTTCACTTATACCTAATGCATCAACACGATAATAATCCTTATATTCACGAATTAATTCTCCGTCAATTTCTTCATATTCTTCATTTTCTTTTTGAATATATGCACGATATTTTCTTTCAGAAGTTGAATCATCCTTTGTCCATTTTAATGAAGCAGTTTCCATATCTGCATCCAAATCAAATGCATTTAAACTAGATAATTCTGTACTAGATGAGGATGATGAGCTTGGTTTAACACTAGATGAAGAAGTAGTGTTAGAACTAATTGAACTATTTGGACTACTGCTTGTTACATTATTTGATGTAGAAGAACTAGTAGAACTATTAGTACATGAAGCTAATAATCCTAAAACAAACAATGTGGAAATAACACTTAATTTTCTCATACTTTTTCCTCCTAGATATGCATCTTTAATTCTTGACTATCAAGTAAAATTGTAAACGGTCCATCATTAATCAATTCCACTTTCATATCAGCACCAAATATTCCAGTTTCAACATGTGAACATTTTTCTTTTAATTTTGTATTGAATAAATCGAATAAGTTTGAAGCTACATCAGGTTTTGCTGCTTCAACAAAACTTGGCCTTCTTCCCTCTTTGCAATTAGCATATAAAGTGAATTGAGAAACAGACAAGATTTGTCCATTTTTAGCTTCTAGATTTAGATTTGTTTTTCCTTGTTCATCTTCATTTATTCGAAGTTGAAGCACCTTATCAACCATTTTATTTACTACACTCTCATCATCGATATGTGTAAATCCAACTAATAATAGATAACCATAATCACATTTACCTACTATTTTATTATCAATAGTTACAGATGCTTTTTTTACTCTTTGAATTAATACTCTCATACAAAATATCACCAAATTTATTTTATCACAATAAAATACAATACACAACTATCTTGTATACAACATATTTTTATGATAGAATTAAAAAGTAATTTAACAAGAAAAGAGGTTTTAATAATGAAAAAATATAAATTTCTAGCTTGTCTTTCTACACTACTAATTATGAGTAGTATTATTGGATGTGATGATTCTTCTACTTCCAGCTCTGCTCCAAGTACATCTTCACAACCTTCAACATCTTCTCAAGATAGCAGCCAACAAAGTTCAAGCACACAAAACTTTAATGTTTTCTATGTTTCACCAGAAGGTACTGCTTTAGACGATGGAAAGACTATCGAAACAGCAACTTCATTCCGTATGGCTTTAATTAATGCTAAACCTGGAGATACTATTTACCTATTAGATGGCTTATATAAATCTTCAAACGGTTTCAAAGTTAATGAAGTGGATGGATATAGTGATGGAACAGAAGAAAATCCAATTACTATTACATCAATGTCTAAAGATCCTTATAAAGTTATCTTTGATTTCTCAGAACAACCATTTATCAGTTCAAATAGAGGCATTACTTTAAACAATGACTATTGGCACTTAAAAAATATTACTGTTAAAGGTGCTGGTGACAATGGTATATATGTTGGTGGAAACCATAACATTGTTGAAAACTGTATTACTACTGAATGTAAAGACTCAGGCATTCAATTAGGTAGAGAAAGTTCTTCACAAATCAATATCGCAGAATGGCCAAGCTACAACTTAATCTTAAATTGTACTTCATTCAACAACTCTGACCCAAAAGGCGAAGATGCTGATGGATTCGCATGTAAATTAACAACTGGTGTTGGTAACGTATTTGATGGCTGTATCGCATATAACAATATTGATGATGGCTGGGACTTATACTCTAAGAGTGATTCAGGAGCAATTGGACCAGTTACAATTAGAAACTGTATTGCATTTAACAATGGTGCGAGAACTGATGGATTTGGTAGTCCAAACAGTGATGGTAATGGTTTCAAATTAGGTGGAGAAAGAGTTCCTAATCAACATTATGTTTATAACTCAATCGCATTTAATAACATGGCTCACGGCTTCACAGACAATTCTAACCCAGGAACTATTTTATTAAAGAATTGTACAAGTTTTGACAACGGTACTCGTGATAAAGATTGCAATAACTTTGATATGGCTAGAGATACTAACTCTATCAACTACTTATCTCACTTATTATCATATTGTGAAAAGACACAAAGTAAGGACCAATTCATTGGTAGTGCTGAATATTCAGTTTTCTATGTTGGTTATTCAACAGTTAAGTTTACAAAATTAGAATACGCAAACTATCTTGACACAAATGCGAGAGGTGAAAGATTCATTGAAGAAGCTTCACCATTCGTTTCTACTCAGGTTCCTGACTGCACAAAAGACATTCACAAAATCTTAAGAAATCCTGATGGTAGCATTAACTTAGGAGATTTCTTAAAAGTAAATCCTGATAGCATTTATGCTACAATGGGTGAAAATGGTCAACAAATTGGTGCTAACCTACACCAATCACAATATTAGAAAGGAGAAATAATTATGAAAATTAGAAATTCATTAACATTATTAGCAGTTATTTCTTCTTTAGTACTTATGGGATGTGAAACACCATCAACTTCATCATCAAGTGTTTCAAGTTCAATCTCAAATAGCACAAGTTCTAGTATTGCTCCATCTACTTCATCTTCAAGTTCACCAATCGTCAATCCTGATGATGAAATTAAAGTAGATGTTATCGAAGAAGGAACAAATCCTGATTATTTAGAAATTGCTAAGAAAGAAGCAAGAGATCTTTATCTTAACGTTGATACAACTAATATTGTTTCAAGTTTAAAACTTCCTATTACTGGTTCTTATTTAGACACAGAAATTGTTTGGAAAAGTAGTAATATCAAAGTTTTAGGACATAATGGTTTATTAAAAACAACTCGTGATACTTCTAAAGCATATGATGTTGTATTAACTGCAACAGTTACATATATGGGTTCTAAAGTTTCAAGAGACTTTGAAGTTCATATTCCTGCATTAGATGCTAAAGAGCCATTACTCTTCCCTTCAATTCATGATAACTTTGAAGACTATGTAACAGGAAGAGAATTATCTTATTACTATGACTGGGATTTAACTTCAGGATCAAACGCTGAAGGAAATGGTATTTCTGAAATCGTTGAAGAAGTTGAAAATAACAACATGATTTCTAAAAAAGCTGTTCGTTTCCCATCATATAGATTAAGTGCTAACATGCAATATGATAGATACTTAGATTTAGATGAAAACTTCTCAATGGAAGCATATGTAATGTTTACAGGAGAAATAAATGGTTTATACTTCGAATTTATTGAAAGTAGTTCTAGAGCAACAAGCACTGGTATTACTAACGAAGGATTCCAATTCTATCAAAACAAAGAATTTATCACATCTTCTAGATTATTAGATGAAGGTGTATGGACAAAGATTCGTGTTGATGTAGATATGGAAAATAAAACATATTCTTATTCATATTATGATTGGTACACAAATGAATTAACTTCAATTGCTCAAAACGTTGCAATGGCTAACAAAATCAACAAAGTTACTAAATTCAGAATTCGTGTTGGAAGCGGTCAAAAGAATGGTTGTTCATATTTAAGTGATTTAGTAATTGATAAAGAAATCCCAGTAAATATTGGTACAAATCCAAATAGAACTACTGGTATTGGTAAGATTAATGGTTTTAATGAAAACTTATTATTAATTCAAGGTGATGAAATTCCTACACCTACTCTAGAAGTTTATAATCGTTTCAATCGAACTCAAAATTTGCAACCTGAAGTCGACTACACAGTTGAATCATCAGGTATTAATAACACAGATTCAACAGGAGCTTATGAAAAGACTTATAAAGTTACTTTAAAAGCTACTAATGAAGTAAAAGAATTAACACAAAACATTTTCATTGATGATCCATCAAGTCCATCAAAAGTAAGAACTTTGAAATCATCAAGTATTTACAAAAACTCAATCACAATTTCTGGATCAGTTTCAAAACTTAATTCAGATGTTTATTACTTAATCGTTCCTGAAGGTTCAAAAGAGCCAACTGCTGAACAAGTTAAAGCTGGCACATCTTATGATGGTGTCAAGATTGTAAGCAAAGGTGTATTAGAAGATTGTACAGGATCATTTAATATTAAAGTTTCTAACATTGATGAAACAATTGTTGGAAGCAATGAAACTACAAATGAATATGATTTATACTTAGTTACAGATCATGCTCAAAATGGTTTATCAAGCGTATACACAAAACAAAACATTTCAAGTATTGTCAATATCGAAACATGTGATGATTTCTACGCGATGACAAACAACCCTGATACAAATGGATATAAATTTAGATTAATGAATGACTTAGACTTCTCTAACTTCGAATGGTATGTAAACCCATTAGATACAATGTCATTTACAGGAGAATTAGATGGTCAAGGATATACAGTCTCTAACTTAACAATCAATAACGAACATGATGGAAATGTTGTCAAAATGTATGGTATCTTCTATCAATTAAAAGAGAACGCTTATATTCATGATATTAAATTCAAAAATGCTAATATTACTTCATATGAAGACACTGGTTTAATTGCTGGCTACTCATATGGCTCAACATTAGAAAATATCGAAATTGATGGATTAGTTATGAAAGCAACTCCTAACGCTACAGGTGCAGGCCATTTAGCTGCATTATTCGGTAGAGTTGATAAAGGCGAAACAACTATTAATAATGTTTCAGTAATTAATGCTGAAATCATTACATATAAATACTCAGGTTGTTTCACAGCTTATAACCAATATTGTGACAAATTAACAATCACTAACTCAATTTTCGTTGGTAAAGTTACTAATGATGGTGCTTATGTAGGATTAGTTGGTAGAAACTATGCTCCACTTAAAGTTGAAAACTGCTTAATTTTCATTACTGTTGAAACAGTCAAGAAACAAGCTGGATTAATTGCAGGTCATACAAATATTACTGGTAGTAACAATGGTTTCATTACTGCAGATAATGTTGTAGGTAGATTCGAAGTTAAAGAAATTTTACAACCTACATACATGAACTCTGGTGTTGGTGAATACGCTACAGATGGTAATATTGATGATCAAGTTAAAATTACTGATTTCTACACATTCTTCCAAGACTACTCTATCTTAGCAGAAGAATGGGAACCTATCTTAAACTCAATCAATGGATCAACAGTATTAGATGAACCTGAAACATTCACTAAAGAATGGTGGTCAAAAAATACATTCTTCGTAGATTATGAAGAATTAGATTCATGGTATTACGATGAAGAATTAGGTAGACCAAATTTAAACATTTGTAAATAGAATTAAAGGATTGAAAGTTAAATCTTTCAGTCCTTTTTCTTTACTCTAATATTTAAATAAAGTATAATTACTACGAGGAAGTGATAACAATGCACGAACCATTAGCATATAAAATGAGACCGACTTCTTTAGATGATGTTGTAGGTCAAAAGCACTTAGTAGGAAAGCAAGGATTTATAAGAAAACTTATTGAGCAAAAAAAGGTTTATTCTTTAATATTCTTTGGCCCTCCTGGAAGTGGTAAGACAACTGTAGCAACAATATTCGCTAAAAGCTTAAATATCCCTTATAGATTTTTAAATGCTACAATACATAACAAAAAAGATATAGAAATAGTAATTGATGATGCAAGATTATATGGAAATATGATTGTTATCATGGATGAAGTTCACCGTTTAAACAAAGATAAGCAAGATTTCTTATTACCCCATGTTGAAAGTGGACTTATTACTTTAATCGGAGCTACTACTTCTAACCCATATCATTCTATTAACCCTGCAATTAGAAGCAGATGCCATTTGCTTCAATTTAATCCTCTTAATGAAGAAGATATCGTCCAAGCACTTCAAAACGCATTAACAAGCGAAAAAGGATTAAATAGTGAATTTATTGCAGGTGCAGATTCACTAGAACTTATTGCTAAATTATCAGGTGGAGATATTCGTTATGCACTAAATCAACTTGAAATATGTGCAACTTGTTGTGAAAACAACATCATTAGCAAAGATGATGTAGCTAATAACATTAAAGTACCCCAATATTTGATGGATAGTAATGAAGATGGTCATTATGATGCAGTTAGTGCTCTTCAAAAATCAATTAGAGGCAGTGATGTAGATGCAGCTCTATATTATCTTGCAAGATTAATTGCAGCTGATGATTTAGATTCAATTGAAAGAAGATTATCTGTAACCGCTTATGAGGATGTAGGACTTGGAAATCCACAGGCAGTAACTAGAACAATGGAAGCATTAAGATGCGCAAGAATGGTTGGTTTTCCAGAAGCATCAATTCCATTAGGTTTCGCTGTAGTAGACCTATGTTTATCTCCAAAATCAAAAACTGCATGTGAAGCTATTCACGCTGCAGTCGATTATGTAAAAAACAATCCTGCTGATGTTCAAGAATATTTAAAATACACACCTGTTGGATTAAAAGAAAGTCAAAAATACCCTTATGATAGACCAGATTTATGGGCTAAAATTCAATATTTACCTGAGCAAATTAAAGACATTAAATTCTATCATGGACAAGAAAATAGTTCTTATGAAAGAGCTTTGATGGAAAACTATAAAAAGCTACATAGCTATGAAAGATCAAGTGATTTAGCTAAATTAAAAAAGACGAAATAATCGTCTTTTTTTTTATGTTCTAGGTCTAAATATTAATCCGGCTATTAATGCTAAAAAGATTGCAAATGCTACCCCAGATGACGTTAAATCAAAAGTATGAGCAAAAGCACCAATAAGTCCATCTGCTTTTACTCCTTCAATAGCAGCATGTGTTAACGAATGACCAAAACTAGTAATAGGAAGTAACGCCCCCGCTCCTGCTATTTCAATTAATTTATCATAAATACCAAATGCTTCTAAAGCACCACCTAAAACTACGAACAAACTAGTAATATGACCCGCAGTTAATTTAGTATTATCATAAATAATTTGTCCTATTAAACAAATTAATCCACAAACAATAAAAGAAAAGAATAATATCATAAATCATTTGCCTCCAAAGTAATTGCATGTGCAATTGTAGGAATGTTTTTTTCTTGCTGAAAAGATGTTGGTGAAAATAAGGCACCTGTTGCAATTATTAAAGCATTTTTTATTTTTTTAGTTTTAAGTAAATCAACCACATATCCATATGTAACTACCGCACAACAGCCACATCCGCTTCCACCAGCCATTACATTTTGTTTTTCTAAATCATAGATAAGCAAACCACAATCATTATAATTATTATCTAAATGAAGATTATCATATAAAGCAATTGATCTTAGAATTTGACTTCCTTCTTTAGATAAATCACCTGTTAAAATTAAATCATAATCTTTAGGTTTAGTACCTGTATTATTTAAGTGTTTTGTTAAAGTATCTAAAGCAGATAATGCCATCGCAGCACCAAGATCATTTACGTCACTTTGATATGAATCAACTACTCTTCCAATAGTACAATTTTTAATTTTAATTGATGTTTCTTTTCTTCCAATAATTGCTGCGCCACATCCAGTAACTGTATATGTACAAGTTGGTTTCTTTTGAACTCCATATTCATTTGGAAATCTAAATTGTCTTTCACTTGTTGAATTATGAGAAGCTGCAAAACATAATGCATAGTCTCCATAATTATCAACATACATTGATGCTAAAGCTAAACTAAGCATTGATGTTGAACAAGCTCCATATACTCCAACAAAAGGAAAACTAAACTCTTTCATAGCATGATTTGTACAAGCAATTTGATTTGTTAAATCTCCCCCGAAAGCAACACCTATATCTTTTTCTTTCATCCTTAGATTTTTCAAAACATTTATTAAAGTATTTCTAATCATTTCCATTTCCGCTTTTTCATATGTTTTTTGATCAAAATAAATATCATCAAAATGTGCATGAAAATATCCTTTTAAAGGACCTTGATATTCCTTTGGACCAACTAAAGTAAACGTTGTTTGTAAATACACATTATTAAATTCAATTGTAGTCATCTTTTATCCTCCTATTAAACTCAAAAAGTAATAGAAAATGCTATAGATTATTGCACTACTTATTCCATAAACAATAACAGATCCCGCTAGTTTAAACATATTAGAACCAATACCAAAAATTAAGCCTTCACTTCTTCCTTCAATAGCACAACTTGTTAAAGCATTTGCAAAGCCACTTATAGGAATAAATGCTCCCGCACCTGCATAGGTAGAAAACATATCAAATACTCCTAATGAAGTTAAAATATTTGTAATAAAAATAATCACAAAATACATATATGTTTTAGACTCATCTAATGGCAAATCTAAAGTGTTATTGAAAAACAAAAGTAATACTTGACCAAATAGGCCTATAATTCCTCCACATAAAAAAGCCCAAATTGAATTTTTAATCGTATTGGGCTTTATTTTTCTTACCTTTACTATTTCATTAAATATTTTTTTATTCATCTAATCACCCTAGAATAATGATTGACAAAAATAAAAGTTTTACACAAATTGTTTTCTTATTTTTTCGATTATCTTTTTTTCCATTCTTGAAATTTGAACTTGCGAAACATTAAATCTTTCCGCGATTGTTTTTTGATTTAAGTCTAAATAGTATCTTAAATAAATTAATTGTTTTTCATCACTTGTTAATTTTTTCAACTCTTCTTTAAGAGACAAAATATTTTTAAACTTTTCGCTTTGATCATCAATTATACGGTCTTCCATATTAATTGTAGAACCATCTTTTTCATATACTACTTCATTTAAAGATGTAGGATAATAGTTAGCCTCAATTGCCATTACTATTTCCTCGCAATTTTCATTTAAATAAGATGATAATTCTTCAATTGTAGGTTCTCTTCCTAAAGTATAATATAACTCATTCTTAGCTTTATTAATTCGAATATTTAACTCTTTTAAGCTTCGACTCACTTTAATTGCTCCATCATCTCTAAAATGTCTTTTTAACTCTCCTAAAATAATCGGAACAGCATATGTTGAAAACTGCACATCATAATCTAAATTAAACTTATCAATCGCTTTTAATAAAGCCAAACAACCAATCTGAAATAAATCTTCTTTATCATATAAGGTATTTTTAAAACGATGGACTAAAGACCAGACAAGAGGAATGTTTTCATTAATTATCTTTGTTTTAGCTGATTCATCACCACTTCTAGCCTTCAAAAGTAATTCTTTAAATAACTTTTGATCCATCTTTTTCTTTGTTTAATACTACTTCTTTTTTTACTACTATTTTAGTACCCAATCCTTTTGTAGAATGAATTTCAAAAGAATCTGATAAAGATTTCATTATGGTTATTCCCATACCAGAATGCTCATTTCCATTATCAACACTATAAGTATTAATAGCTATCTCATTTATATTTTCAATACCCACACCATAATCCTGTACTTCAATTTCTAAAATTTTATCAATGATTTTACATCTAATATATACATCTCTATTCTCATCCATCTTATATCCATGAATTATTGCATTTGATACAGCCTCAGAAATAATAGTTTTTATTTCTAATAACTGCTCTAAAGTTGGATCTAATTCGCTTGCAAAAGCTGAAACTGCAACTCTTGCAAATGATTCATTTTTAAGATTAGCACTAAATTTTAATTCTATATGATTCATTATTAGATACCTCCTTTATTGCTTCTTCTAAGGTCTTATAACTTTTTATCAAACGAAGGATACCGCTTATTTTAAAAATCTTCTCACAATAATAATTAATATTTGTAAGTATAATAAATCCCTTCTCTTTTTTCATAAGATTATATCTTCCTATAATAAAACCTATTCCCGAACTATCTACAAAACTAACATTTCCAAAATCAATTATTAAATATTTTAAATTAAGTGAAAGAATCTTTTTATCTATTTCCTCACGAAATTCTTTAGTAACAGAATTATCAATTTCACCATTTATTTTAGCAATTAATATTCCATTTTCTTCATATAGTTTAATATTTGTGTTCATAATTTTTCCTCCGGGTTTAACAATAACATTTCTAAATTAACTTGTTAATAGATTCGACAATCTTAGAAAAAACTAGATAAAAAAAGCCCAGTTCTTTCGAACTGAGCATAATTTTAATAGTATTAACCTTGTGTTTTTGAAGCAATATATTCGTTATGTACTTCTTGTAACATATCTAAGCCAACCCAACCTTTAGATAATAATGCTTTATTGTATTCAACTTCATTATAAGCACCACCTAAAGCGTTTTTAGCATCTTTATGTAACTTAATAAAGAAATATTTACCATAACCATATGCAGCATATGTAGCAGGCATTTCGATTAATAATTCGTAGATTTCTTGTGCAGCACCACTATTATAACCTAATGAACCTAAATAACCAGCAACTTGGTCAACTGTCCAACCTTGATAATGAATACCAACGTCAATTCTACATTCTAGTAAGTATCCCATTTCATGGTTAGCTTTTAAATATTTAATAATATCTTTAGCTTTTAATTTAGCCATTGGAGATGAACCAGTAACATGTAATTCTGCATAGTTATATAATGCATATTCAACATATGTAGCCCATCCTTCACCATGAGCTAAGTTACCACTAATTTGTGAGAATGGATGTAAATCTAATTCTTTAGCAAATACATATTCATATAAGTGACCAGGATATCCTTCGTGTGATAAAGTACCTAATACATCATTATCACTATCAAGTTTTAATGGGTTTAATGTGATATATTCGTGATCAAATTCATCAACAGCAGATTTAGTATAATATGCAACAGCGTTTGATACTGCAGCAGATGCTAAATCCATTTCTTTAATTGTAATTTCAGGTTCTGTTTCTAAATCTGGAACAATTGTTTTAGCAAATTCTTTTAAATATGCCATTTTGTCATCTAAAGAACCACCACAAATTGGATAATACTTCATATAACTTGCTAAAGCAGCATCTGAAGTAATTCCATGTTTTGTTTGTAATGTTGCAAATGCACTTGAATATGCGTCTCCAGTTCTTTCAACTTCTGCATCTAAAGTTGCAATATATTCATCCATATTTAAGTTAGGCATGCCTAATACATCTTTTAATTCCATGACGAATAATTGTTTACCAACTTCTCCATAACTTGACCAATATCCAGCTAAACTAGGACTACATTTTCCAATAAATTGATCTAAGCCATCATTTAATGCTGCAACACCAACAAAGAAATCGTTAGTTATTGCATCCTTAGCTTGAGCTTTATAATCAGCAACTTTAGTTTCATCTAAGAATTCACAGCTTTCAATTTTTGTGTCTAAAACATCATATAAATAATATTCTTCATTTTGTTCTTCCAAATCATCTAAGAAAGTCTTCATACTATTTAATGTGAAGTCAGAATAAGGATAACCTTTTGTTACTTTATCTTCTGCAAATAATAAATAAGATTTAAATGCTTCTTCTGTTGATTTAATACAACTAATGATATCTTTTACGTCTTGTTCATTACGTAACTTATATGTTTCCATATATGATGAGAAGTTAGCAACATAACCACCAAATTGGTCAATGTAATAAAGATTCATATATTCAACATTTTCAATTGAATAGAATGCGATATTTTGTTCAAACATGTCTTCAATTTGACGATATGTAACTTTTTGTAAATCTGTTAAAGCTTCATAATCGAATTCACGCAATAAACCTAATAATCTTTGGTTTTCAGCTATAACTTCATCGATTTCTCCATCTTCAGTTCTTTGGTATGTATACCAATCTGAATTACCGTGTTCAAAGCCAAATGAAGCAGCATCATTAAAGAATAAGTTAATTGCTAATTGGTCTCCTCCTAAGTATTCAATCAATACATCATCACAGTATTTTGTAAAGTTTTCTCTTACAACACTTGAATCAACTACAGATGATGAAGATGTCGATGGTTCAACAGATGTAGATGGTGAAGATGATGAAGATGTGTTATTACAACCTACTAATGATATTAAACAAGCCATAGAAAGAGTAAATAAAATTTTATTGTTTTTCATAATTATACCCGTATAAAATAAAAATTTTATACTTCTCCTTTCCAATCAATATAAATACATTATATATTGATTTTTTTTATTTACTAGTAATTTTATAAAGAAAGCGTTTTCATTTTTTTATTATTAAAAAAAAGACAATAATTTGCCTTTTTAATTAAACATCATTTCTAATAATGACTTTAGATATATTGAACCGAATTTCAACTTATCTACATCTTCATAAGCATATAAATCATATTCATATTCTACATCATTACATTTTATGATAAGTATTCCTATTACTTCATCTTTAGATATTGGTGCGCTATCTTTGCTAATAGAATAAGTTATTTCTAAATCTTCCTTCTTAATTCCTTTTTCACCACATACATAAATATCTTCTTTTACATACAAAGGAGTTTTTTCTTGCTCTGCATTATTAAAAGTATGTTCTACAATAATTTGGTCTTTGCTATATACTTTTAAAGCTTCAGTCCTAGAAAAACCATAATTAAATAGTTTTACTGTATCATTACTTCTTATATCTTTAGTTTTAGAATTCATCACTACACTTATAAGTCTTACATTATTTCTTTTTGCAGTCGCAGTTAAACAAAATCCTGCCTTTTGAGTAAAGCCTGTTTTTAAGCCATCGCAGCCTTCATAAAATTTAACTAATTTATTGGTATTAACTAACCAAAAAGGACTATCACTATCTGTTCTTATATAGTCATCATATTTAGATGTATATTGAAGTATTTTATCTTCAAATGATAACAAATTTCTAGCGATAATACTCATATCTTTTGCGGTTGTATAATGATTTGGATCATCAAATCCTGTTGGATTAACAAAATTTGTATTTGTGCATCCAAATTCTTTTGCTGTTTTATTCATTAGTTCTACAAAAGATTCAATTGATCCAGAAATAGTCTCAGCTAAAGCACAAATAGCATCATTAGCTGAATTTATAGCTACTGATTTAACTAATTCTTCAATACTAATAGATTCATTTGGTTGAAGGAATATTTGAGTACCACCCATGCTAGCTGCTCTAGAAGATACTATAACTTCATCATCAAGTTTAATTAATTCTTGTTCCAATGAGTCTAAAACTAAATATAAACCAATCATTTTAGTCATACTAGCAGGATATAGTTTTTTATCTTCATTTTTATTAAATAATACTTTTCCAGTTTGATATTCAATCAAAATACCTGCTTCACTTGTAATATCAAAATTCGCATTAACTAATTCATCGTCAGTTGGTGAATCATTCGTTCCACTATTATCAAAATCTATAGTTGAGTTAAAAAAAGAAATAATAATAACTAATATTAAAAATATATTCTTCATACACATATCTCTCCTATAAAAAAGTATGTATAGAAAATAGTTTTTATGTATAAAAAAACTTTTAAGTTTTACCTTAAAAGCTTTTAAATCTTATTTTTTCTGTGCTACGCCGACAAAATCGATTTCTGAATACCAGAATGACTCGTCTGCAAATTTATTCTCTAATTCGCTTAATAAATAGTCCATTTCTTCAAGACGTTTTTTATTATTCATGTTATATGGATCTTTATCATAAACAGATTGTAAATAATTTCTACGATATGAGAATCTTTCAACAAATATTTCATATCTTTCATCTAAATCCATATTGGATATTTCTTTAACCCAGTTAATCATTTTAACATTTTTATATCCTGAGTTAACTAACTGAGAATAAATCTTTCTACCATTTAATCTATCAGAAATACCATCACAAGAAAGATGTAAATCAATGATCTTTTTAATTAAATCATCATCATTAAATGTTACCATTGATCCATCATCTGATCCTCTTATAATAATAAAACCATCTTTAGAAAGAATTCTTCTTACTTTTCTTAATAGTTTATTAGGATTTTTCAAATGGTGAATTACTAAAGAAGAGAATATAATATCAAATTTTTCAATTCCTCTTTCTTCCATGATTTCTTCAATATTATCGATAACATCTTCATCTTCTAAATCGATAACATGGTATGAAGCACCATTAAACATAGATTTTTCATTAGCATATTGAATTAATTTTTCACTTCTGTCAATTCCTACTACTTTTGCATTAGGAAGAAAACTAAATCTATCTTTAGTAACAAAACCATATGCACAACCCATATCTAAAATATTAACTTCATCAAGATGTGGTAATTTCTTTAAAACATATTCAATCGCATTCATATCAGGTTCACGTGTATTATCTGATTGAATTCTTAATCTTTTTAATTCAGTTTTTATCTCTGCTCTATATGAAGACATATGTTTTCCTGTAACTAAAGAAATTTCTTCTTTTTCATAAACAGGTAGTCCTTCTTTGTGCTGTTCTCCTAAAAACTTTTGAACAAATGATACTACATCATCAATAGATGAACCATCAATTTGAAATGTTTGATAATTTCTTAATGATCTAGGTACATCAATACCAGTAATATTCTTTAAAAATGGAACTATGCAAGCCTTATTTTTTCTACCTGATAAAATGTCATTATGAAAACTTTCTCTTTCATAGCTAACCCATTTTGATTCTAAAAATTCTTTTTTAGTAGCAATAGAAATTAAAATTGATGTTTTTTCCAATGCATCTTCGATTGCAGTTTTATATGCTGCAGCTCCTACTTCATTTAAAACAATGTTACTATAAAAAACTTTTAAATTCTTTTCTTTTAAAGCATAATAAAGTTTTTCTGCAATTACAGCATCTTCTGTCTTCATTCCATTTTCATCTAAATTTTTAAAGGATAAGAATACATCATACATATTATTCACCACCAATACTCTTATTCAACAATATCATATACAATTGGATAATATTCTCCAGGTTCTTTTCCTATAATAAATGCATCAATAATTTCTTTTACTTGTGCATTATATTCATCTTTATTTGTATGTAAATATGCTAATACATCTCCCTTATTAACATAATCTCCACATTTCTTTTCTACAATAATTCCTGCATCATAATCTATTAAATCCTCTTTAGTAGCTCTTCCTGCTCCTTGTTTCATCGCAGCTTCACCTAATCCTAAAGCATTAATTCTTTGAACATAGCCTTCATTAGTTGCTTTAATTTCAACTATATTTTTTGCTACAGGGAACTTTGAAGGATTATAAATATATGATTCATCTCCATGTTGAGCATGAATAAATGCTGCTAATTTATCTAAAGCAGTTCCATCCTCAATAGTTTTTAACAATTTTTGACGTGCTTCTTCTTTATTATCTACAACTTCAGCTTGAACAAGCATAAGTGATCCAGCTTGCAAACATAATTCCAATAAATCACTAGGCCCTTCACCTTTCAAAGTAGCGATTGCTTCTTTAACTTCTAAAGAATTTCCAATTGCTTTTCCTAGAGGCTGATCCATATTTGTTAATAAAGCTTTAGTATTTCTATTCATATGGCTACCAATTTCAACCATAGCTTGAGCTAATTTTCTAGCATCTTCAGGTTTTTCAAAGAATGCACCTGAACCAAATTTTACATCTAAGCAAATAGCATCACTTCCAGTTGCTAACTTTTTAGACATAATTGATGATGCAATTAATGGGATGCAATCAACAGTACCAGTAACATCTCTTAGTGCATATAACTTTTTATCAGCTGGTACTAAATCTGCTGTTTGACCAATAATAGCAATACCGATGTTATTTACTTGATTAATGAAATCTTCTTTTGGAATTTGAATTTGCATATTTGGAATAGATTCTAACTTATCTAATGTACCACCTGTATGACCAAGTCCTCTTCCACTCATCTTAGCAACCTTTGCACCACATGCTGAAACCATTGGTCCTAATACTAATGAAGTTTTATCTCCAACTCCACCAGTAGAATGTTTATCAACTTTAATACCTTCAATCATTGATAAATCGACCACTTCACCACTATGCATCATTTCATATGTGAGTTTACCAGTTTCTTCTTTATCCATACCATTAAAACAAATACTCATTAAAAAAGCACTAGCTTGGTAATCCGGAATACTACCATCTACATATCCTTTAATAAAAAACTCAATTTCTTCTGGAGTAAGTTTTTCTCCACGACGTTTTTTAAGAATTATATCAGTCATTAGCATATTAATAACACCTCACTTTGTATTATATCATAAAATATGATATTATAAAAGTGGTGATGAAAATGGACTTTAAACAAATGTTTATCGAAACTTTTAATAAAGAAAACTACGATAAATTAGAAAAATCATTCGATAGTAACCCATATAGAGGACTTCGTTTGAATTATAACAAACCTATAGATTCATCTTTCTTTAGTAAATTAGAAAAGCATTCATTTGTTAAAGATGCTTTCATATACGAAAAAACAAATCAAGACTATGGAAAAAACATTTATCATGCTCAAGGTTGTTATTATATTCAAGAACCAAGTGCAATGCTTGTTGGTGAATTATTAGATGTTAAAGAAGATGATTTTGTCATAGATTTATGCGCCGCTCCAGGAGGAAAATCTACCCATATTGCAAGGTATTTAGGAAATGAAGGATTATTAATTTCCAATGATATTAACTATAAACGCGCTCTTGATTTAAGCGAAAATATTGAAAGAATGGGAATTAAAAACTGCATCGTTATTAACTCGGATGTAGAACATATAACGGATGTTATGCAAGGATGTTTTGATAAAGTAGTTCTTGACGCTCCATGCTCAGGGGAAGGAATGTTTAGAAAAAACTCCTTTGCTAAAGAAGATTGGTCAATCGACAAAGTTAATACATGTGTTAATATTCAAAAAGAAATAATCTTAGATGCATATAAACTTTTAAAATATGATGGAGAGATGATTTACTCTACATGCACATTTAATAAACATGAAAATGAAGAAATGATTAATTATCTTTTAGCAAATACTAATGCTCAATTAATCGAACTCCCTCAAATCGATGGCGCAGATCGAGGAATTGAAATGAAAGAGGCGATTCGTTTATTTCCATATAATTACAAAGGTGAAGGTCACTTTATTTGTAAAATCAAATGTAAAGATGAACATCCATTCTACAACAAAAAAGAAAAAATCACTCAAATCAAAGAAAAAGATATTCTTCCTTTTATTGAGTTCGAAAAGAAATCATTAAATATCAAATTTGATAGGAAAAGATTATTCTTAAATGGTGAACATCTTTATTATTTACCTAAAAACTCATTAAATGTATCAGGACTTAGAATTCTAAGAAACGGTTTATATCTAGGCGAAATTAAAAGTAAGCATTTCGTACCTAGTCATTCTCTCGCCTTAGCTTCTAATAAAAATGAGTGGAAACAATCATTGGAGTTAAAAGAGACGGATGCATTAAGATTTATAAAAGGAGAAAGCTTTGACGTAAATTCTTCAAATGGATATACTTTAATAACATATCAAAGCAATTCATTAGGATTCGCAAAAATCTCAAATAACACACTTAAGAATCATTATCCAAAAGGTCTTAGAAAATAGACCTTTTTTCTTTATAAAAAAAGAGAACTATCTGTTCCCCTTAATCATTTTTTCAATATTTTTAATGCTCTTTCTAGTATCTTTTAAAAGATAATTGTAAACTGTTTCATTTCGTTTAAGTGATTTAATAAGAAAATAATGAATATCGTCATCTTCACTATTAGAACTTATACCTAGTAAATAATCTACAGAGCAATTTAATACCTTAGCAAGTTTAATAAGAATCTCAACTGAAGGTTGTTGTAAATTATTTTCATAATTAAATATAGAAACTTTTGATACACCGACTAACTCGCCTAGTTTCTTTTGAGAATATCCTTTTTCGCTTCTTAAATTCTTAATTCTATGTGCAAAAATATCGTTAATCATATTTCTCACCTCATTTATATATTTAACTTATTAAAAATAGTTAATATAAAATTGTTAAGTAGTGCTTAACGATTATCTTTAATTTTTATGTGTTCTTCGATTTCTTTAATTCTATTTCTACTATCTTCTAAAAGATATTTATATATAGTTTCATTTCTTTTTATAGATTTAAAAATTCTTTCATCCCTTTTTAAATCAGTTAAATTATCATAATCAATTCCTAAAAGATAATCTAATGAACAGTCTAAAACTTTAGCAAGTAAAATAAGTTTTTCTAAAGTAGGATATTGCATTCCATTTTCATAATTTGAAATGGATACTTTAGAAACTCCGATTAAATCTCCAAGCTGTTTTTGAGACATATTTCTATCTTTTCTAATCTCTTTTAACTGATGTGAAAAAATAAGAAAATCCATAAAAAAAATCACCTCGAAACTATTTTGAGATGATTCTTTAAAACTAAGTGCAAATGTTAAGTGCTACTTAACTAAAATTGATTATTTTTTAATTCACTATATTTATTTTCAATTTTCTCTTTTAATAATTGTGCAAGACCAGATGTACCTAAAGATTCAAATTCTTCATATGGGATAGGATCTAAAAAACACACTTGAACATGATATTTTTTCTTTCTAATCTTAGAACTTAAAATAGTATATGTATCTACTAAACAAACAGGTACTATAGCCTTTTTAGCATAAAATGCTGGTTTTAATGAACCCGATTTAAATTCATTTAGTTCTTTATTAGGATTTTTAGTTCTTGTTCCTTCAGGAAAAATTAATATATCTTGATTAGTGTTTTGTAAAATATTTCCAGCTTCACGCATAATTTTTACAGCTTGACGCAAATCATCTCTATCTAAAAATAAAGAATCAATAGCATAAATTAATTTTCCAGCAATCGGCATTTTTATAGATTCTTCTTTTGCAACACATCTAACATGTCTATTTTCTAACAAAATAATCATTGATAATGCATCAAAGAAAGATTGATGATTAGGTGAAAAATAATAATTTTGGTTAGGATCTAATTTATCATAACCAGTAACATGATACTCAACATCTAATAATTTTGCTAATTTAATTAGTGTCTTGCGAGTTTTAGCATATCTTTTTTCATAAGGTGTCTTATTTTTTGTGATTCTATAATATAAGAATGTTGGATAAATATATAATACATACCATAAACATCTAAATATGATTCTAATATACTTTAACAAAATTAATCACCTCTTTTATAATATTTTACCTCAAACCCTTCGTGTTGGCAAACTTTATACACAACAAAATCATCTTCAAATGGTGCTAAATACGCATCACCTTCATATTCACCATCTATAACAGATAAAATGACTTCATCAGCATATGGGAACAATTGGCGATATACACTAGCGCCGCCTGAAACATATAAATCATCATCTATTTCTTTAGCTTTCTTAACAACTTCTTCAATACTTGTTAAGCAAATTAATTCAGGATGTGATTTAATAAAGTTTTCATCATTTGTTAAAATCCAATATGTTCTATTAGGAAGTAACTTTGGCATGTTTTCGAAAGTTACTTGTCCCATCAAAATTGTATGGTTAATTGTTGTTTCTTTATAGTGTTTTAAATCTCCACTTACATGCCAAGGAAGTTTTCCTTTTTTTCCAATAAGACGATTTTTATCCATCGCCATGATTAGTTTAATCATACACTAACAACTCCTTTAATTGTTGGATGAGGATCATAACCAACTAATTCAAAGTCTTCTTGTTTAAAATCTAAGATTGATTCAACTTTTCTTTTAATAATTAATTTAGGTAATGGTCTAGGTTCTCTAGATAATTGTTCATTTACTGCATCTATATGATTAGTATAAATATGTAAGTCACCAAAAGTATGAACAAATTCTCCGACTTCATATCCACATGTCATAGCTAACATATGAGTAAATAATGCATAAGAAGCAATATTAAATGGTACACCTAAGAATGCATCAGCTGATCTTTGATATAATTGGCATGATAATTTTTTCTTATCACTAGAAACATAAAATTGAATAAAAGCGTGGCATGGAGGCAATGCCATTTGATCTATTTGAGCAGGATTCCATGCACATAAAATATGTCTTCTAGAAAAAGGATTATGTTTCAAATTATATTCTAATTCTAATAATTGGTCTTTACCAAAGAAATCACGCCATTGTTTTCCATAGACAGGTCCTAAATTACCCCATTTAGCAGCAAATTCATCATCATTAATGATTTTTGCAATAAATTCATCCATAGTTTCACCTTGGTATTCACCAGATGCTTTATATCCAGCATATGGCCAATCATTCCAAATACGAATTCGATTCTTAGCTAAATCTTGAATATTTGTATTTCCTTCAATAAACCATAAAAGTTCGCCCAAAACAATTCTTAAAGCGACTTTTTTTGTTGTCATTAATGGGAATCCTTCTTGAAGATTATATCTATTTTGATAACCGAAAGTAGAGATAGTACCAGTTCCTGTTCTATCTAATCTTTTATCTCCATTTTCGAGAATATGTTTACACATATCTAAATATTGTTTCATAATTTATCATTCCTTTTTTATATACATTTTAATTATACACTAAAAGAGGAATATATCTAGTTTAAATTATATAATTTAGGGCAAAATTTTTATGGTGATTAAATTGAAATATCGAAATATAAATTTTTCTTCTGTTTTTACAATGTTTTTAATATCTTATTCATTTTATGCAATATTTTTATTAGGTCAATTGAATCTTAATTTAAATGGGAAAAGCATAATTTGGGTAATGGTGATTCTTACTTTTATAGTTCCATTTTATCTTTTATTAACGACGAAGATTGGTGAAAAAATAAGATTATTAACAATCGATTATATAAATGAAAAACATAATAAATTATTTTTTATTTTAAGAATCCTATTTACTTTATACTTAATAATTAGTGGGATTTTTATATGTTTTTATACGATTCATTTCGAATCAATGTATTTTTATAATGAATATAACATTTATATAATAGCGATTATTTTATCAATTCCTTTAGTGATTTTTTCAAAAAAAATAATTAAGTCTACGTTTCATTTACATCCATTAACATTAATCATTTATTTAATCTTCTTTTATTTACTTTTTCGAACTAATCAAGAACTAAAATACTATACTCTATCTTTTGAAAAATTCGAACAAAGCAATTTAATTCAAACAATTATTTTATTAATTCCATTATTCATGGAACCTATATTATTTTTTTATTTATTCGATTTATCAAAAGAAAAAATAGTTAAAAGAAAAATGATTTTAAGTATACTTCTTATTTCAACTACATCAGCATATTGTTTTCTTCAAATAGGAAATCAATTTGGTGTTTTACTAGACTATATTGATTTTCCTTTTTATCAACTATGGAAAAATATTTATCTTAATGAATATATCGAAAACTTCGACTGTATCAATATTATAATTATTATTTTTAACTGTGTAGCTAGACTTTTATTAAGTGTTTCTATCATATGCAAAATTAACAATACTAATAGTCCTCTTATAGTAATAATTTATGCTGCAATAACTTTAACAATTGCGTGTATACTAATAAACAATCAAATGCTATTTGAAGAAATAAAATTACCCCTATTAAGTATTAATTCTGTGCTGCTATTAATTTTGTTTTGTATAACTATTTATTTTATGTTTAAAATAGGAGGAATAAAAATTAATGAATAAAGTTTTAGAAAAAATAATTAAAAACAATCAAGATATAATCTATTTCTCACTAAGTTTTAAACAAGCTAAATGCGATTGTATTTATTATAGAATTAATGCGGACATTAAATATATCGAATCTAGTTTAATTCCAAAGATTGAAACTCATCTATTATCAAACAAAAGCTTAGATAATATAAATCTTATTACATTGAAAGAAATAGATTTATCAAAATTAGAAAACTACCTATATTCCGGGAACTTTATTGTTTTTTATTCTAATAAAATATACACAATTTCATCGGAGAATAATCCTAAAAGATCTGCAGAGACATCACCATCAGAATTAACTATATCTGGCTCCAAGGATGGATTTATTGAAGACATAAATACTAATATTTCTTTGATAAGAAAAAGAATCAAATCCTCTTGTTATAAAATTGAATATTTTGAAATAGGAAGAGTAAGCAAAACCAAACTCGCATTAACATATATAGATAATATAATTGATGAAGAAGTATTAAAAAGAATAAAAGTAAAACTTAATTCGATAGATGTTGAATATCTATTTAATGCAGGTCATCTTCAATCCCTTATCAATGATGATAAATTAACTCTTTTTCCTTCTTTAAACTACACATCAAGAGCTGATTTTTGCTATGAATCTTTATTGACTGGAAGATTCGCAATTTTCATTGATAATATTCCTCTTGCAATGATTGCACCAATCAATTTTTCATTCTTTTCAGACTTCACTGATGCAAGTAATGATCATTACCTTGTGGCTTTATTTGATAGAATAATTCAATATATTGCATTATTTATTGGAGTCTTCTTTTTGGGTTTTATTACCGCCATATTAACATATCATACTGAATTACTTCCTTATTTGTTTTTAGCTGATTTTATCAGTGCAAGAAAAGGAGTATCAGTGAGTATTGTAACAGAGTTATTTTTGGCTGATTTATTTTTTCAAATTTTCAGAGTTGCAGGAACTAAATCTCTATCAGGTATCAATCAAGCGCTACTAATTATGGGAAGTATAATTATAAGTCAGATTGCTGTTTCAAGTGGGATTATTTCACAAGAAATTGTATTATTTAGTGCTTTGACTACAATATCTCCATTTCTTGTTTCCAATAATATAGGTTTTAATAATGCCCTGAATTTATTAAAAATATTCATTTTCATTTGTTCAGGATTATTTGGGTTATTAGGTTTTTCAATTTCAAGCATAATCGTTGTAATATATCTTGCAAATTTAGATTCATTTGGTGTAGCATTTGGCAATATATTTAATATTTTTAATCCTAAAAAATTTAAATCAGTTTTTTTATCTAAATCATTTAACAAAATTAATCGCACTACAAAACATACTAAAAAGAGGGATAACTAATGAAAAAAATAATTATAACAATATTTCTTGTTTTGATGACAGGTTGTTCGGTACAAGTAAATCCTAGAAAAGTAGCGTATCCTTTCTCTATATATCTTTTTAAAAATGATCAGACATTTCAAAACATAACTAAAACAAATGATGAATATGGAGTTGCTATTCTATCTTCTACACCTTATAAGTCTGCAACTGTTGAACTCGAATCAGGCTTAGATGTCAAATTATTTATTGCAGTTAATACAGGAGAAAACTATGCTGAAGCTTTGAGTAACATTCATATTGAAGGTTGCAATCTTATTAATTTTCATTATGTAAAAAGCTTAATTTTGCATCATAATCTTTTAACAAACGATGATTTTGAATCCGCATTATCTTTTATTTATTTCAACAAAGTAATAAGACCTAACATTTATTTATACACAACAAATAAGGATTTTAAAGAAATATATAATGTAACTTCCAGCAATGGCAAATCCCCTTATTTTAATATGATAAACTCTGCTATCTTTCCATCAGATTTTGAACGAATGAAGCAAATAACATTGAACGATTTTTTATCATCATATCTTGATAATAATAGAGCAAGTTATCTGATTGATTTAGATATAACTAAGGATAATGAGTATATAAAAGATGATGAATTAGAAGAAAATGCTCAATACAAAATCAATGGCTTATTTTATACAACAACTAATAGAAAAACAAAACTATTTCAATATTTAAAAATAGATTATTTAGATGGTCTAAGTTATTATAACAAATGTACAGGATTCAATTTTCAAACGGAAGACAATAAGTATCAAATATTTATTGATGAAATAATATATTCAAGAAACATAGTTAACAATCATATGACATTTAAAATAAAAGCTAGTATTCATGGATCATTATTTGATAAAAACCTTCTTTACATACAAAACAATATTCAAGAAAAAATACTTAAAGACATACAAAATACATATAATTATGCAATGGAAAAAGATGTTGACATTTATCATATATTAGACTATGGATTTAGACAAAATAAAAAAATTGAGACCAGCACATCTTTCAGTGTCAATCTCAATTTCATATTTCAAAATAACTCGAAATTATAGGTACTATTCTCTTTTTAATACTTCACGAGGTTTAGAACCTTGTTGCTCTCCAATATAGCCTTCTTTTTCAAGTCTATCAATATATCTTCCAGCTTTAGGGAAACCCATTCCAAACTTTCTTTGAAGATAACTTGCAGAAATCGTATCAAGTCGTTTAATTAAATCTAAAATCTCTAAATAAACTGGATCTTCATAATCTTCATCTATGTCACCATCAAAATTCAATTGTTCAGGTTTTGGTGGGTCTAGATTCAAGAAGTTAACATCATATTCAGGTTCTCTTTGGCTTTTAACATATTCAACAACTTTTTCAATTTCTTCATCAGTTACATAACAACCTTGAACTCTTTGACAGTTTGTAGATCCTGTTAGTTTTAATAACATATCTCCCATACCTAATAAGTTTTCTGCGCCGATTTCATCTAAGATTGTACGTGAGTCAGCATTACTTGATACAGTAAATGCACATCTAGATGGAATGTTTGCTTTAATAACACCAGTAATAACATCAACTGATGGACGTTGTGTTGCTACAATTAAGTGGATACCAGCAGCTCTAGCAAGTTGAGTAATACGTCTAATACTATCTTCAACATCACTCATAGCTACTTGCATTAAGTCAGCTAACTCATCAACAATAACAACAATATATGGAAGTGCTTTACCACCTCTACTAGTTTGCCATGAGTTATAAACTTCGATATTTTTCTTACCTGTTTTTTCTAAAATTCCATATCTTAAATCCATTTCTTCACAGACCTTCTTCAATGCAACTGAAGCTTTTTTAGCATCTGTAATAACAGGACATAGTAAATGAGGCATATTTGCATAAATAGATAATTCTACACGTTTAGGGTCAACAAGAATCATCTTAACTTCATCAGGAGATGTACGCATTAAAATAGACATAATAATTGTGTTAATACAAACAGATTTACCACTACCAGTTGTACCAGCAACTAAAAGGTGAGGTGTCTTATCGATTTGTACACTGACAACTTTACCTTCAACATCTTTTCCCATTGCAACTAACAATTTCTTGTCTTTCTTATCGAATGGTAATCCTAACATTGATTCTTTAAATGAAACGCTGATTCTTTCTTTATTTGGAATTTCAATACCAACTACACTAGAACCAGGAATTGGAGCTAGTATACGAATTGTCTCAGCAGCAAGAGCCATCATTAAGTCGTTTTTATATTGATTGAATAATGAAACTCTTACATTACTTTCAACTTGAATTTCATATCTTGTAAATGCAGGTGCGATAACAAAATTAGAAACTTTACCATTAATTGATAAACTCTTCATCTTATTATCTAAAATAACACTTTTAATTTGTGCATTTTCGATTAAAGCATTTTGATCTGAATATTTAATATCATTCAATAAGTTCATAGAAGGTAACTTATAAGGTTTTTGACGTGGCTTAATTGTTGGATCATTTTTAGCATCAAATGCTTCTTGAGGAGTAAGTGTCTCTACTTTAGAAACTTCTTCCATAACAGGCTTAATTTCCTCAACTACTTTTACTTCTTCACGTTTAACTTCTTCAACAACTTTTTCTTCTTGCTTTGGAGCAAATGTTTGCTTAAATTCATTAGTATTTGTTTTTTGTTCCATATAAACTGTATCTGGAGCAAAATCACTTTTAAATACATTAGATTGATAATTTTGTTTTACAGGTTGAACTTCAACTTGTGGTTCTTCAACCTTATTTCTAGAAGCAGTAAAGAAATCTTCATCACTCACATCAATTACTTTTTCAATTGGTGTAGAAACTTTCTCTTTAATAAATGGATTCAAAGTAGTTTCATGAGAAGAAATAGTTTCTTCCTCAACTTTATTTCTTAAATATTCTTCCTCAACCGGTCTAATTACTTCTTCTTTAACAACAGTTTTATGATCAAAGAACATGTCATCAGAGAAAATATCATATCCTTTTACTCTATATTCTTTTTCAGCTGGTTCAACTTGTTTTTCTTCAAATAAATTATCCGTAAAAATATCAAATGATTTATTTTTATTATTTGAAGAGCTACTAGCAAAGAAATCATCAAAATCTAGAATACTAGATTCTTTTTTATGTTTATATGAAGAAGGAGTAGAATTAGTGAATGTCTCTACACTAACATTTGACACTTCATCTTCGATAAACTTTTCTCTTGCAGTTAGAGGTTCTTTTTCTTTTCTTTCTTCATCTTTTAAATTTAGTTCTTCATAAAGATTTCTAAATAATTTATTATCATGACTCTTTGTTTTCTTTTTAGTTTTTCTTTCATATTTTTCATCATCTTTAATAAAACTTACTAACTTAAATAAAGCAGGTTTTAAAAACAAGAATAGAGTTAAAATCAAACCTAAAATATAAACTATTCTAGCTCCAACGTTTGTTAGTAAATCACTTAATAAAGCAAAAATAATAAAGCCTAAAAATCCTCCGCCAACTTGAGCATCAATTACAACTTTCCATCCATTTCCTGTAATTTGTTGGAATCTATCATTATAGATACTAAAAACATTTGCAATACTTACTTCTGATTCACTTGCGCCAATTAATAAAAAAATGAAGAAAAATAAAATTGACATTAAGGAAACACCAATTTTAATAGTTGGCATTTTTCTTCTTATAAAAAGATACAACCCTAAAAAAGCCACTAATATTAAAGGAATAAACCAAAATACACCAAAGACAAATACGAAAACATAAGAGACCACATTACCTAAATAGCCTCCTCTTTCAATTAAACCAATAAAGCATAGCAAAAAGATTAGTAAACCAACTAGAACATATCTAGCTTCATCACTTACTAATCCGTCATGTTTAATGTTTTGTTTTCTTTTTTTGTCTTTTGCCATGACTATCACCATTATTTATTATAGAGCATTTATGATAAAAAAGTAAACTTTTTTAAGGAAATTTATAAAAAAATACGATGTAAAACATCGTATTTCTTAGATTTCAATAATTACAGGCATAATTAATGGTTCTTTACCTGTAGATTTTCTTATAAAGAAGTGAACTTTATCACGAATTTTTACTTTAGTTTCAGGGAATGAAATAGTATCATCCATCAAGTGTTCCATGACAGTTTCTTCGAATAATTTAATTAAATTTGTAACGAAATCATCAGCATCTTTTAAGAAGATTACACCTCTCATTTGAACATCAGGTCCAGCTACAATTTCTCTATTTTTAGTATCAACAGTAATACCCAAAATTACGACACCATCATCAGCAAGTTTTTGTCTATCGTTGATAACACTTCCGCCAACGTCTCCAACTCCAAGTCCATCAATCATAACGTCTCCAGTTTCAATTGTTTCTTGGAATCCTTTATATACTCCATCTTCAAATAATGCAACCATACCATTATCATAAACAAAAACATTTGAGTGATTATATCCGGCATTCATTTCAACCGCAACTTGCGCATTAGCGATTAATTTATTATATGGTCCATCAACTGGCATATAATATTTAGGTCTTAATAAAGAAATCATCATCTTTAAGTCTTCTGCATGTGGGTGCATTGAAAATACTTGTTTTTTAGATACGTTAATTACTTTACAACCAGTTCTATAAATATCATCAACAATCTTTGTTTGAATCATTTCAAGGCCTGCTAAAGGACGATTAGCAACAATAAATGTATCAGTTGGTCTAATAATGATATGTCTTGATCCACCACCGATAACTTTTGATAATGCATGCATTAATCTTTCACCGATTTCACTGATAATAATTACAATATTTTCATTACCTGGTCTATTTACTTCATCAAGTTTTAAGAAATAATTTTGTGGAATTGATGAAGTAGCATATTCAGTTAAAGGATGTTTATATAAGTTTTCAATTTGCTTATTATAAATAAGAATTTTTCTTTTATATTTAACTGCTAAGTCTAAAATCTCACGGATACCAAAAATGTTTTGAGCATGCATTGAGAAAATAATACGACCATTTGTTTGTGAGAATACAGGTTCTACAACTGGTGTTAACTTATGTTTTGGTGATGTAAATCCATCTTTATCACTACCATTTGATTCTGCTAATAAGCATAATACTTTTTTATCACCTAAACGAGAAATGAAATTAATATCTGTTTGATATTGAGGTAATGTACCATAATCTATAATAAAGTTTCCAGTATAAACTACATAACCATCACCTGTATCAACTGCAATACCTAAACTTTGGCTGATTGAGTGAGTAGTTGCAAAGAAAATAACTTTATGTCCAGCGATTTCAATTTCATCACCTGCATTAATAATATGATAATTGTAATTTGGAGTGAATCCCAATCTAGAAGTTGTATCGTCAATCAATCTATTTGTTACTTTACTACAATAAATTGGGGCTTTAATATCTTTTGTAATGTATGCTAAACCTGCCATAACTTCGTCATGGCCATGTGAAATAAATATTGCTTTAATTCGATCCTTGTGTTCTAAAAGATAATCATATTTAGGAATAATCATATCAATACCAGGCATAAATTTTTCAGGATATTTAATACCAGCTTCGAACACAAAAATATCTTCGTTAATTTCTAAAACGTACATGTTTTTACCATTTTCGTCTAGTCCACCTAAGGCAAAAATTCTAACTCTATTAGACATAATTATCTCTCCTAATCAAAATTTTCTTCTATTTAATTATACACAACTATTTATTGTTTAACAATAAAAAGATTATTTTTTATTTCAAGCTAAAATAAAAAAGGAATAAATCCTTTTCTAATTTAAACCTAGAATCTTATCTATTTTAATTCTTTTATCGTAATCTAATTTTGTAAGTGGTAATCTTAGATGTTTGAAATTTGAATACTTTTTACTAAGAATATATTTTAATGGTATAGGGTTTGTTGAACAACTTAAAAGTTCGACCATAATATCATAATATTCAATTAGTGATTCATCTTTTACCCCTTTTTGATGATTATCAATTATTTCTTTTACATCCATTCCAATAAGATTAGAAATAACAGATATCGTTCCATCCGCGCCATTATTTAGACCATCAAGTAAAGATGAATCCTCGCCAACATAAATTAAAAAATCAGGAACTAATGCTCTTATTTCACTTATTAATTTCATATCTTTTGATGCATGTTTAATTCCTACAATATTAGGACATTCTTTCACTAATCTTAATACAGTATTAGCTTCTATATTACATCCACATCTTTTTGGACAATTATATAGAATTATCGGTTTATCAGTTGCATCTGCGATAGCTTTAAAATGTTGAAATATTCCTTCTTGTGTAGGCAACACATAATATGGGACTATGCATAAATATCCATCTAAATCTAAAAAATCCGCCATACAAACTAGATTAATAGTTTGGTTTGTATTATTAGTTCCTATATTTGCAATAACTTTCAAACCGCTTGGAGCTAATTTTTTACATAATTCAAATAAATATAATCTTTCTTCTAAAGATAAGCTAGTTCCTTCTCCTGTGGAACCACCCGCAACAATTGCACTACTTCCACTATTTCCAATATTAATCAAATATTGTTCTAAAGTTAAAGTATCAATATTATCTTCTTTATCAAATGGAGTTGGTATCGCACTAATTACTTTTCCAAACATTCACATTCCTCCTAGTTAAAACACCTAGAATAATATATGCACAAATATCATTTTTGTTGATTAGAGTTAATCAATAGATTATAAATTCCTTCAGAAAAAGAATAGGCATAACTTAACAATGCATAACGTGTCATACGTAAAGAATAAACTTTTATGATTCGTGAATTTTTAATTATACTAAATGATAGATTATCTTCATAAAGATTAATAATTAGAAATGGATTAGATTTGTATTTTTCTAGTTTAGATTTATCCAATGCTTTATCAGTAGGGACTATTATTACATTTTGATCTAACAAACTATCAATGTTGTCTGAAATTACATAAGACAAATTTGATTTAGTGAAATAATCAATTAATGTAGATGACAATTCATTGTCTTGAATTATTCCAAAATCGATATGTTGTAACATTATTTCACTATGCTCTATTACAGCAAGTAATATTAAATCAATTATTGCAATTTTTTTAACTTCTTTAGTCTGCTCAAGGTCAAATAATGAATAAAGTTTAATCTTATTTTTATGAGCAAAATTTTTACTATAATTTGAAATATTGGTTGAGAAAAATAATGCATCTTTTTGCTTTTCAAAAAAATCTTCATTTAGTTGTAATCTTCCAACTTTCCCTAAAGATATATTATGACTATAAGGAAGAATAATCGCATCTGCTTTAAGTTCATTCATATCACATGGACTAAGGATTCTTACTTTATCATTAACATATTCAACGTTAGTTGTAGAAATTAATACATTATCCATTTTACTTAAGTAATAAATCAAACCCTCACTGTATTGATCTTTTCCAATAACCCAAATTAAAAAAGTACCCATAATATCACCTAAAATATTATATGATACTTGTTTGAAAATATATAAATAAAAAGCCTATCTATAAAAGATAGACTATTTATTATAAAGTTTGTTTTAATGCTCTTGCTAATTGGTCAGGACAAGATGTTGGACGTCCATTACAACTAATTCCTTCTAATCTTTTGATAGCTTCATTTACATCCATTCCTTCAACTAATTTAGAAATACCTTGAAGGTTTCCATTACAACCCCCAATGAATTTAACTCCTTTAATCTTACCTTCTTCTACTTCAAAATGAATTTCTCTAGAACAAGTACCTGCTGTTTTATAAATCATATATACTTCCTCCTAAAAACCTTACTCGTTTATTTTAGCATAATAATAAAAGAATATCAAAATATTTACAATAGAAAAGTGAGACTTTCGCCTCACTTTATAATTCTATTTAGTTTTCAATTTCGATTAGGCCATATCCACCATTTCTTCTTTTATATACTACTGCTACTTTCTCTTCTTCATCATCTCTATAAATGTAGAATGAGTGGCCTAATAATTCTAAGTTTGCAATTGCTGTGTCTAAATCCATAATGTCAACAGAAATAGATTTTGTTTTTACAGGGATTTCTTCAACTTCGATATCTTCAATTGCATCAATATCGAATGATCTTCCAAGACTTTCACGATGTCTTCTATCCATCTTAGTCTTTGCGCGGCGTAGTTGATCTTCTAGCTTATCAACTACTAAATCAATCGCATTGTATAAATCTTGGTCTACAACTTCAGCTCTTAAGATAGCATATTTTGTAGGAATTGTGACTTCGATTTTGTGTACTAATGTTTCTACACTTACTACAACACGACAATCGGTATCATCTTTAATAATTAGATATTTTTCTAATAAATCCAATTTTTTGACTACTTTGTCTTTGATACCTTCGGTAACTTTAATATT
Source organism: Bacilli bacterium (assembly GCA_017457045.1). The sequence goes on along the minus strand of JAFTIF010000001.1, from coordinate 17,947 downwards.
CTTTCCTATTATTTGATATTTCATAAGTTACTCCTCCTTACAATTTAATTATAGCATGCAAATTATATTTTGAACACAAATTTACATAAAAAATTGTGAAAAATTTAATAATTTTTAATATATTATATATATTAAACCTTAGTCATTGACAAGATTAAAAATATATGAAATAATTATATATGTGGGTGCTTAAAGTTTTTAGGCATTTTTTATTTTATTAAAAAAATAACAAAAAAACTAAGGAGCGATCCTTAGTTATTTTTTTATAATCCAAAGTATTCTTTAATTTCTTCAACTTTATCTAATTTTTCCCAAGGTAAATCTAAATCGTCTCTACCAAAGTGACCATAAGTTGCAGTTTGTTCATAAATTGGTCTTCTTAAGTCAAAGCATTTGATAATTCCTGTTGGTGTTAATGGGAATAAAGTTCTAATACATTTAACAATTTCATCATATGTAAACTTAGCTGTTTCATAGCCTTTAACATTAACTGATGTAGGTTGAGAAACTCCAATTGCGTATGCTAATTGAATTTGAATTCTTTCAGCAACACCAGCTGCTACTAAGTTTTTAGCAATGTATCTTGCCATGTATGCAGCACTTCTATCAACTTTTGTACAGTCTTTACCTGAGAATGCACCACCACCATGAGCAGCAGTACCTCCGTAAGTATCAACAATAATTTTTCTTCCTGTTAATCCTGTATCTCCTTCAGGTCCACCTACTACAAATCTTCCTGTTGGATTAATTAATACTGAGTAATCAAGATTTAAATTATATGATTTCATAACATAATCAATAACGTTTTCTTTAATATAAGATTTAAATTCTTTTTCATCAAAATCAGGATCATGTTGAATAGACATTAATACTGAAACTATTTTAATATTACTAGGATCTGCATAATCAACTGTTACTTGAGACTTCATATCTGGTCTTGCATATTTAAACTCACCTGATTTTCTTAAAACATCTGCTCTTTCAACAAGTCTATGTGATAAGAAAATTGGTAAAGGCATATATGCAGGTGTTTCATCAGTTGCATAGCCAAACATAATTCCTTGGTCGCCTGCACCTGTTTCGTTATCATCTAATGAACTATCAACTCCTTGAGCAATGTCTGGTGATTGAGTTGTGATTACAACTTGTACTTTACAAGTATCAGCTCCGATTCCTAACGAAGCATCTGTATAACCAATTTTTCTTAATGTATTACGAACAATTTCTTCATAATTAACTACAGCTTTTGTTGTAATTTCTCCACCTACAACAAATAATTCATTAGTAGTGAAACATTCACAAGCAACTCTAGACATAGGGTCTTGAGCCATACAAGCATCTAAAATCGCATCACTTACTTGGTCACAAATTTTATCTGGATGTCCCGGACCTACAGACTCAGATGTAAATAATTTTGCCATAATTCTTCCTCCTGCCATAAAAACAAAAAACTTCCCGCAGAAAGGAAGTCACTCGTAAAATAATGCTTCCTCTTATCGATCAAGTTAAACTTGCTGGGAATTAAGCACCTACTATTTCTAGGGTTGCTACCGTATCATCGATTTCCTCTATCTCGCGGTTCTGAATAAGAGTCGTTTTTTGATTTGCGTAAACTATTATATATAGTTTGTTTATCTATGTCAATAGAATTATCATATTGAATTTCCTCTTTTGATAATCCAGAGATTTGTTCTACTAAATCTAAATCCATTCCCATTTCAATAAATACTTTAGCAAGCTTTTTTTGACGTCTTAATTTATCTTCTTTATTCATTAATTTCACCTCAATAAAATGATGGTCAAATTAATAATAAATAAACAAAAAAGAGACGAATTAAATTCGACTCTTCTTAGTTAATAAAATTAAAGGGATTGTCATTTCATCCTCTGTTAATCCTGCATGAGTGGCCTCGAATTGTTTTTCTTCAAGATTCTCATGATAAGAAAATGTTTTTCTTCCAATAGCTAATGCAGTATAATCACCAATTGTATATTCTGTTGTTGGATGAGGATTACCTACACCAAAAATATTTTTTTCAAAAACTTCTTCTTTTTATAATAAAATAAAATCATCTTTACATAATGAATTAAACTCTTCAACAAATTCTTTATCTTTTACTTTTTTTACAAAGAATGTTCTAGCTCTAGGTTCAATACTAGGAAGTCTTTCCAATAGTTCTAAAATCTTAGGATATCCATATAAATTCAAGTCTTCAATATCATAATGACCATGGTCAGCAGTAACAATAATTAATGTATCTTCGTCTAACTCTTCATTATAAAATTTTTCCATCTTATCATTTAATTCTTGAATAGTATCTCTTGCCTCTTTACTTAAACATCCTTCATCATGTAATACATGATCTGGTTGTTCCCAATAGCAATAACAGAATTTTCTTGAATCATCACTATTAATAAATTCTTTTATCTTGTATAAAAACTCATCAAAATCTTTAGCGCCATTTTTTCTAAACGCAGGATAAACATCTCCAGTTTTAATTCCAACTGTTTTTAATTCATCTAAAATTGAAACATAAGGCATATATTTATTAGGGACATTATAATCAAACACTGCATTTGCGTCATAATATCCGCGATTTCCAAACATAGCGATATCAGTATCAACATCCTTAATGTATTCATGCCATCCTAACCAACCATTTTCTAATGGTGTTTTAGTAGATAAAATTGCGGTAGTAGCTGCTACTGTTGTAGGAGGGAAAATAGAAAGATAATCAGTCTTTTTATGCTTAGTAAAAAAGTTATTATTCCCAATTGAATTTTCAATAATCTTACTTCCCATACCATCTAATAAGACAATTAACACATTTTTATAGTTTTTTGATAATTCTTCATCTAAAGCTGGTAAAGTATTATAGTTAATTTGTAAACCATAATGCTTTCTAATTGATGCCATCATATTAACTAATGATTTAGTATAGTTAGGCATAATAATTTTGCTCATATGAAACACCTCTACTTTGTTACTTCTTTAAATACTCTTAAAAAGTTTTTATAAAAAATCTTATCAACGTCTTCTTCGCTAAATCCTTCGTCAAGCAAAGTTTTTCTTAACATAGGCATAAAAGAAGCATCTTTAATCTCTAAATCTTTTTCTATTCCATCGAAATCAGTGCCAAGTCCAACGCAGTCAATTCCACCAATTTTAACGATATGTTTAATATGTTCAACAATATAGGAAACTCTAGAAAAATTAGGCACATTTTCAATTTTTTCATGAAGAAAATCTGCGCAGAAATTAATTCCCATTACACCACCTCTTAATGCGAGTTTTCTTATCATATCATCAGTCAAGTTTCTTACATGATTGCATACACTTCTTGCATTAGAATGACTTGCGACAAAAGGACCTTTTGAATATTTAACAACATCATAAAACCCTGCATCTGATAAATGTGAAACATCAATTATTATTCCAAGTCTATTCATTTCTTTAATCATTTCAATGCCAAATGGAGTAAGTCCATCTTTTTTGTTAGGAGTTTTGAAATCTGGTTTTTCGCCCTTTACATATGTAAAGTTAGGATGGCCAATTCCATTTTCATAATTCCAAGTAAGTGTGATCATTCTTACTCCTAATCTATGAAACAATCTCAGATTAGAAAGTTTTCCTTTGACTACTCCACCTTCTTCAATAGTAAGAATCGAAGACATTTTTCCTTTTCTTTTATTTTCAATAATGTCTTGATAATTATAAGCAGGTAAAATTAAATCATTATTATTTTCTATTTCTTGATAGTATCTTTCGATCATGTCCATGCATGTCTCAAAAGGATTTTCAACGCTGAAAGGAACAAACATAGCAAAACATTGAGCCAAATAATCTCCCTTTTTCATTTTCTTTAAATCTATATGGAATTCATTTTCTTTTAAATTACTTTCGATTCCTTTTTGACTATCGATACATAGTTTCATGACTGTATCACAATGCATATCTATTGTTCTCATATATTTCACCTATTAATATAATATCATTATTTTAATTATTATGACATAAAATTCAATAACTTTACAAATCAAAAAAATAAATATATTATATATTCATGCCTCTATAGTTAAATGGATATAATAAGCCCCTCCTAAGGGCTAGTTGCAGGTTCGATTCCTGCTGGGGGCGCCACTATTAAAGACAGTTTCTGTCTTTTTTTATTTATAAAAATATAGCGTATATTCTATAATATATATGAAGTGATATGATGAATAAAATTAAAACTAATCTACAAAAACAAATTAAATCATTATATCATTGGAACACTGCTATAGGATTGCAAAAAGATGTAATGTCCCTCAATCCACAATCGGACGAATTGAAAATTTTACTATGACACCATCTTTAGACCTTATCTTAAGTATTCTTAATGCTTTAGACATAGAAATTGAACTAAATAAAAAAAAGAAGCAACTAATAAATTTTTAGTTGCTTTTTATATGTTTTTCTATAGTTTTAATAACCTCATCCATTTTCAAATGAATATACTTATTTAATATGTTTTTTCTATCAATTATATAGTCTCCAACCATATAACAAATAAGTCCTGCTTCATTCGCACATTCACCATCTTCAGAAGTATTGTTTCCAAATACGATAACTTCATCTTTTTCTAAATCTAATTTATTTAATAAATCAATAAAGTATTTAGGATTAGGTTTACATAAGGAAGAATTCTCATATGTCGTAATATAATCGAAATCATCCTCTTCTAAGCCAGTGAAAGCCATTCTATTGACTGTCCCTATAAGAGGAAAAAATGGATTTGTAGATAATATTACTTTCAATCCTTTATTTTTGCAATACTGAACTATGTCTTTTGCTAAAGGATTATATTTGCTAGAAACAATAGTATTTTTAAAATCATTATTATAAAAATCTAGAATCATTTGCTCATCTAGTTTATCAAAATGGCCAAAAGATTCGATAAAAGTCTCTTTATATACTTCATAATTTGTTTTACTTCCATCATTTTGATACATAGCCATGATATTTCTTTTTGAAAAATCTAAAATGTTTTCTTTATCAAAACCTAGAGGAACCATTTTTTTGATTATTAGTTCAACATAAATATCAATAAATTTTTTCTCGTCTAATGGAAGAAGTGTTCCGTCTAAATCAAAAAATATTGCTTTTATCATACATTAACCTTTTATAATAACGAAATTGCTAAAATACAATATAAAATTAATGATACCGCATCAACAATAGTTGTAATAAATGGACTTGCAACTACTGCAGGGTCAAGTTTTAATACTTTAGCCAAAATAGGAAGTAATGCTCCAATTATCTTTGCAACAATAATTGTAAAGAATAATGATAGTGAAATAACAAAACAAATCATATAAGTATAAGGTTGACCAAAAATAAGTTTATCAATTAATAGTAATTTAGCAAAACAGGCAACAGCTAAAGTTAACCCTAAAATAATTGATACTTTAAATTCTTTCCATGTAATCTTCAACCAGTCTTTTAACGATAATTCATTAGATGCCAAACCAGAAATAACTGTAACTGATGCTTGAGAACCAGAATTACCACCAGTCCCCATCATCATAGGAACACAGGCAAATAGTAATGTTGAAATTGCATTTAATTTACTTTCATAAAAAGAAATAATAAGACCTGTGAATGTTGCACTAATTAACAAAAATAATAACCATGGAATTCTTTGTTTCCAAATTTCAAATGGAGACATTTCTAAATATGTCTTATCAGATGGTAACATCGCTGCCATTTTAGAGATATCTTCATCAGTTTCATCTTGTAAGACATCAATAGCATCGTCGACTGTTACGATACCAACTAATCTATTTTCTCTATCAACAATTGGTATAGCTAAAAATCCGTATTTAGAAATAAGTCTAGCAACTTCTTCTCTATCATCTTCAGTATTAGCATAAATAACATTTCGATTCATGATTGATTCAATAATTACATCCCCATCATTAATCAATAAATCTTTCGCTGTTACAACACCAATTAGTTTTCTTGTTTCATCTGTTACATAACAAATATAGATTGTTTCTTTATCAATTGCTTTATCTTTAATTGTCTTCAAAGCTTGAGATACAGTTACACTTGGACGTAAAGAAACATATTCAATTGTCATAATACTTCCTGCACTATCTTCAGGATATTTTAAGATTTCATTAATAGTTTTTCTTGTTTCGATATCACTTTGAGCTAAGATTCGTTTAACGACATTTGCAGGCATTTCTTCAACTAAGTCAACAACGTCATCTAAGAAAAGTTCATCCATAACTTCTTTAATTTCTTTGTTATTTAATTTATGAATCAAACTTTCTTGGGTTTCATTAGACATTTCTACAAAACTTTCAGCAGCTAAATCTTTTGGTAAAATTCTAAATGTTCTTAATAAATCTTTCTCATCCATTTCTTCAAAAATACTAGCTAAGTCAATAGGGTTCATTTCTGATAAAAGTGGTTTTAACAAAACATAGTTTTTTTGCTCTAAAAGCTCTAATATGTCATCTTGTTCAGCAATACGCATTACGACTTCTGGTGAAAGATCCTTCATCATATCAACTGTTTCTTCAACAGAGATTTCATCCATGACTTTTTCTAACTCATCATCGCGTAACGCAACAATAATATCTTCTTGCAAATCTGCTTCTAATAAAACAAGAGTATCTGCTAATAATTCACTTTCAATTTCACGACAAAAATCCTTGATATATTTCTTATCAAGTTTTTCTAACAATTCTGCTAATTCTTCGCAACTTAATTCATTTGCTAATTCAACTGCATTTAAAAATTCTTGGTTTTCCAAGTATGCAATAATTTTATCTTTCATCTTTTTTCCTCCCTTAATTTATGGGAGTGCAAATTCAATCTAGGGTTATTTTGAACAACCCAATAATGATTTACACCCTAACGGATCAATAACTGTACTACAACTATAATAATCACTCATGGATTGTCCCTCCTTTTCTTTTTTTATTATACCCTTTACTTTTATCCATTACAATAAAAAATCCCTCATAAGAGGGAATTTTTCATCATTTATTCAATCATTATTTGAATGATTTCTTTATCAGTTTCACACATGCCTTCTCTAGCAAGTTGGCCAACAGCTTTAATAGTATTTTCTACGCCTTTTTTAATAATACCATCACCACTTAAAAATTCATCGCCTTCACGGCTCATATAATAACCTAAAATTCCAGCTTCAACAGAATTTGCAATCTTAGCTGCACATGAAGATTTAGCGCCATCACATACAACACCAGAATTAATAGCTAATGCATTAACTATTGTATGAGAAATATCAAATTCGTCTCCACCTTCTAAATAAGATATACCTGCTCCACAGCCAACTCCAGCAATAACTACACCGCAAAAAGCCGAGAGTTTTCCGATACTATTTTTAATATGGATGGTTATTAAATTTGATATAACTAATGCTCGATATAACTTATCTTTAGATAATCCTTTTCTTTCAGCATAGGCAATTACAGGAACAGAACAAGTAATACCTTGATTACCACTTCCAGAGTTAATAACAACAGGCATTTCACAACCATTCATTCTCGCATCACTGCCTGCAGCAGCTAAAGCTTTACAGTATTGGACTGTATCATCTTTTCCATATTTAAGAATTGTTTTCCCAATATTTGCACCATAGTTGTTTTTGATTCCTTCATTAGCTATAGCCATATTATATTCTATTTGCCTATCTAAAGTTTTCTTAACATCTTCAATATTAACTATATTTGCAAATTCAATTATATCCTTAACATTTAATAAGCTCTTATCTAGTAAAGATTCATTTTTCTTGATTGGCTTTTTATTAGACATAATTACTTTACCATTAAGTTCTATTAAATATACATATGTATGTGAATCTTGAATAATTACACGTGCATATTCGTTTTTATATCTTCCAATTATTTCAATATATAAGGTATGGCCGTTTTCAATAGGTGTTACTACCATTTTAGTATTATCAATATAATCAGGAAGTTTATCAATTTGATCTTTATTAGCTCTTGCAATTACTTCCAACTCATATTCACTATTTCCTGCTAAAAATCCAATGCCAGCTGCAGCTTTAATTCCATGCATTCCATTAGTATTAGGTACCTTTACACTTTTAACATTTTTAATAATATTACCACTGACTAGAATGTAAACTTCATCTGGTAATCTTTTAAGTGTATCTTTAACTAAACTCGCACAGTAAGCAATTGCAATTGGTTCAGTACATCCCATTGCAGGCATTAATTCTTCATTTAAGATATCGACATACAATTGATAATTATCCATAAAAAAACCTCGTAAAACTAATAATATTTTAATATATTTTTATTAAATTATAAAGACCTAGTTACTATACTTACATATAAATCAAACTCTTTTATTGTGTTAACTAGTCCATAAATCAAAACTGGTAAAAATATAAAAATTGCAACCAAAGAACAAATGTTTAATATCTTAATCCTATAAGGATTATCTTTATAAATTAATAGATAGGCTGTGTACCCTAATACACCACCTAAAATATTTACAATTATATCTTCAGTTTGAAATGATCCTAATAAGCTAAATAATTGGAAAAACTCAATGAATAAAGTCACTCCAATAGAAATAACTAAAGTTTTAATAAACTTATTTTTCTTAATAAAATACGATAAATATAATCCAAATGGAATAAAAATAATGATATTTAAGATCATATCAATAGTCATTTTAATTAAAGAATCTGTTTCATACTTTTTAAATGGTATAAGATACAACATAAATCGTTCTTTTAAAGAAATAGTTTTTAAATATTGGTAACCATTTACTAATGAACTATCTATATTACACTTAAAAATAATTACCCATACAAAAAGTAAAAGATAAATAATAAACAATATTTTTGACAAGTTATTTAATAGTTTTGAACTTCTTAAATCTATACTTTTCATATGAATTCTCCATCTTAAATTTATTATAACATAAACTTTTTTAAAATTTCTAAAAATTCACATTATTGACTCAAAACTATGTTTTGATATCCATATGACTTTCTTATTTCTTATAAATAAATATCAGATTCCAATAATTTATTTTGTAATTTAAAATTTGCTTTGCTTGTAATGCCAATTTTATATTTCTTTTTATAATAACTATAGTATTTTGATTTTTTATATTTCCTATATTCAAAAGGTAAAGGAACAACTTTTTTAAAAAATACTATAATTAATAAGATACTGATAAGAAAAAAAGTAGCGAAATTTTGAGATATTTTTATTCCAAAACACTATAAAAAAAGTCTTGATATTTTTATATCAAAACTTATCTTTCTATTTAACAAACACTAACTAATTAAATGCAATTTTACAACCTTAATAATCTTATTAACCATTAATCAAACTATGCTCTTAAGTCTTTTTTCTACTAATTTAGCTGAAAATGAAGAAAGTACAAACTCTTCTTTGAAACCATTAATTATTATAACAATGTTGCATTTCTTATTTTCATATTCAAATCTAATATCCTCTATTTTTGTAACATTATATGTTTTAATTTTAAACTTAAATATTCTAATTTTTCCATTTTTATATATGCATATTCCTCTATGAATAATAACGTATAGTAAAAATAAGTATAATAAAGTTACTAATATTAATAAGACAATTTTAATACAAATGTTTTCCATTAAAGATATTAGAACAAGTATTGTTATAAAAGAAAAAGTTGACAAAGTTAAGCCTATTGATGCAGGAACTATATTGATACAATAATAAAATTTCCTCGAATTTATATTTGTAAAATATACAATAATAAAAGAAATAATTGCACAGCTTAAATAACCAAATAACCAGTATATAGGACTACTGTATATTTCAAACCAAGGATCTGTTACTGGATACAATAAAGGTGCAAATAATAAAACCAACAACGAACCTAATAAACATTCAATAATAATTTTTTTAAATTCTTTATTCATAATACTATCCTTTATTTATTTTAAATTTAAATGTATCTTTAAAATTTTCAAAACAATCTTCACATATCCAGTGATAGTTATCTAAAGTACAATAATGTTTTTTATCTTTGTTTTCTTCTACTTTATCCCAACAAAAACTACAATGCTCATGAAACATTTCCGGATTATTTAATGAGTTAATATATTCAAAAGGAATTACTTCTTTTAATCTAGCAAATAATAAATATCCTTCTTGACCTGTAAGTCTCCAATCATCAGACTTTAATATATAAAAAACTATTTCAATAAACTTAAGAATAAGTGTATCTCTATCAACATTTGAAACATCACCTAATAATGACATTGGATATGTTTTATTATCAAATATTATATCATTTCTATCAGTAATTATCTTAATATTCATTTTCCCAGAGCAAACAAATTTAATAATAGAATTACCAAAATGCTTATAATCCTTTTTATATAAGACTAATTTATATCCACTATCAGTTATAATCTCATTAATTCGTGATATAATTACTTGCTCATTTTTCTTTTTTTTGAATAAACACATAATAATCACCATTCCTTATCATAATTATATCATAAAAGCCTAATTTATACCAAAATATACATATCGTTAGAAGGTTCATAATCGTTAATTTGCTTGGTTATCGTTAACAAGTTGAAACTTTAACCGGGTTACCTTGTTAATCCCAACATGAAAAAGAGCCCCTTAAAAAACTATATAAGACAAATAAAAGACGTAACGTTAGGACTTGAACCTCTATAAAAGCAAATAAAAAAGGTTTGATTTATTGTATCAAACCTAATCTTCTTAAATGTATGTGTGGAACTAAATCTCGTTTTTAGGGTATGTGTGTGGGACAAAAAGTATTTTTTATTCATCATTTCTTCTTTTACAATGACATATTAACCCAACTGTCAAAAAGACAAGTGCTAAGAACAATAGCGTTAAGCAAATAATAAGGTGTATATTTTGTTCAATCGTAACGCCTACTTGCCAAGAAGATAAATCCGCCTTGAAAATATTTATGTCGCTTATTTCTTTTTGAATTTCAGGATTTTTTACTTTTATAAAAAGCGGTGGTAAATATAAAAATGCGTTTGATAAAAGCAAAATGACACTCGTCTTTAAAAATCTATTTGTTTTCAAAAATCGCACACTCATAATTATATTTAACGCTAAATACACGCAAAGTACAATGGGAAGTGCAATTTTAAAATACCACCATCCGTCAGCATATCCGTTTGTTAAGGTGTATGCGTTAATCACAATAAGAAGGATATTCAGCATTAAAAAATCTACGGCAACGGAAACAAAATCATTATATTTTTTTATTTTAGAGAAAGCGTCGTATTTTGCAATATAAATAGGCGCAAATATAATTGTTAAGCCCAAGAGTATCGATAACACAGGAATCCAAAACCAATTACCACCAGTATAAATACAACACACACCTAAAAGCAAAACAAGTGCTAAATACTGCGATAATGGAATTAGAATAAGTTTATATTTCTTTATCAATTTTGGTAAATTCGTAAAAGTGAACGCAAGGATTAACGCCGAAAGCACTATCCAAAACCAAGAAAGAGTTTTATTAATTGCCAAATTACAAATAAAGCATGGAATTAACGCAATACCATAAGCAATATAGAAAAATAAACTCCAAGAAAGCGAAAACACTCTCCACTTTTTTGCTTGATTTTTTTCTTCTCTTGCTTTATTATCAACGCTTGCCGTTATAAGCTCGTGTTCGGAAACACTTAAAATTTCAGAAAGCTTTGGAAGTAAAGTTATATCAGGATGAGCCACGTTTTTTTCCCACTTACTTACCGTCGATTCGGAAACGAATAACAATTTAGATAATTCTTTTTGCGTTAAATTCTTTTCATGTCGCTTTTGCCTTAAAAAACTACCAAAAGTATTTTCCATATGTACGCCTCCTTTGTAAATATAGTTGGTAAGTTTATTATATAACAAAAAATAGTGATATTGAATCACTATTAAACAAATAACCAACTTGAAAGTTTTTCAAGTCGCAAAAAATATAGGTCTATAAGCAAAATACTTATAGCCCATACAAGTGTAACTAATGACCTATTTTAATACAAATGTCCACCCCATATTAAAAGTGTCCACTCCTAAGTGATTTTGTCCACCCCATTAATTATTTATCCAGCATAAGCCATGCCTACCATAATTAAAACAACTATTAGCATAACCACAATAAAAGCTGGCATAGTATAAACAGACCATAAAAAACAATCCAAAATTCTCATTGGATTATCTGGAATTCTTTTATGTTCTATAAATAGAAGGAATACAAAAATAAGTACAATATATATTAATGGAAATAAAATAGCTGCCTTTGTAGTGTTTTGAAATATTAAATCTTTTTTACTTATAATAACTACTGATCCAACCATATATATTAATGAAAACACCGCAGTGCAAATAGTTAATAATAAGTTATTATATTTTTCGTATAAAAAGATGAATAAAATTGACAAACCTAAACCAGCTATTCCCAAACATATCAATCTAATAATTGATATAATATCTTCTTTTGATAATTTATACTTTGGTTTCACTATGTATCACCCCAGCTTTATTTAAATATTTTTTATTTTTCCTATAATTAACGATGTAAAACATAATTGAACAAAGTGTTGTTACACTAATAATGCTTATCCCAACTATTTTCATTATTTTATCATTTCTTTCAAATTCTTTAAGAATAGCATTAAATTCTAGATATGTTATTCCCTTATATTCTATAGATACTATATCATTAGGAGCTGACCATCCATTATCAACATACCTAATAGTAATTTCATCACCAATGTTAATTACATCGTATAATTCTCTATTTATATTATCATAGTTAATTCCAGTTGCTTCATAAAAAGAATCATTAGATAAACGTATATTAAAATATGATTTTGTAGTACCGCCCGATATAACATCATACCATTTACCATCTCTTTGTTTATATTCTTCAATAACACCTGTAACGACTTTAGTTTCTTTAAATTGAGATGGATTATACGAAAACATTCCAACTACACCAACAACAATAAAAAGAAATGAAATAGCAGTAATCAATATATTAAAACCTACAAACTTATTATTTTTCATAGTTGCCACCTCTTATAAATAATTATACCATATCACCATTTCATTTTAATAAAAACATCTTAATAAGAAACAATTAAATTTAACAGTGGCAATTAAATTTAACAATGCCTTAATTAAATTTAACAATGTTAATAAAATTTAACAGCAAATAAACAAATCATTAAAAACTAAATAAAAACTAGCAAATTTAGTCCAAATAATATAATTTAACAATGAATTAGAGGTGTTTTTACTTTAAAACCCTTTAAAAACAAAAAAAGTCTTGATATTTTCGTATCAAAACTTATCTTTCAATTTGGCAAGGTACGACACTATTAATACAATTTTAGCATATCGATTAACAGTTACCATAATCGTTTAATAATTTGAAACCACCTAGCATATTGTTTAATAACTATATTATTTCATTCTTTATTTTTTTGATTTTAATGAAATAAATAACTGCAAAAACTTCTAAAACAGTCCCTATTCCGATAAATACATAGCTGCCAATTAAACCTGAACGATAATTAGAATATTCAGCATTTTCAGAAGCACTTTTATTTAGATATATTTTTCCATTTATTTCTAATTCGGATATATTATATCGCTCATATTCATCAATGTAGGCAATACACATTCTGATTTGTGTATTTTCACTTAATACACTATAAACATTTTCATCAAAAACATCGTAAACAATATTATTAATATAATATGTTTTTTTATCATCTTTTAAATAAATCTTTAAGATTTTTTCTCCCTTATTAAAGTTTTCAACAATTCCTGAAACTTCATAATTTTCATAACTCTTGAAATTGATTTGAGAATTAACTAGTATTCCTAATAAAAGTGAACCAATACCAAATAATAGAAAACACCATAATCCAACTTTGGTAGAAGATAGTTTTTTATAGTGTTGGAATTTTTTATTATTTTTCATATCTTCTGTTGGATATGGTAAAGGTAGTAATAAATAACCTTTATTACGAAGTTTTGAATATAATTGTTCTGCTCCAAGGTGATAATGATCGACTTCAAATAAAGGAACACCATCGGAATCATAGCAAGCAACTTGACCAAAACCAAATGAATTACTATTAATGTAAGTGATATCTGAATACTTTATTAATCTATCTTTTTGGAACATTTTTTTAATATATATTCCTTCATGCTTTACGACAAGATAATTAAATTTACTTATAGAGAAACCTAATGCTCCTAATAAGAAAAAAAACAATGAAATTGTTTCTATAATCCAAAACATTTGATTTTCATTTGGTTCTTCAGTAGCTAATACTAAAACAACTGCACCTACCATACCCATAAAACAAATAATCATCCATACAAAAAAGAATATTGTAATGCCCTTACTCATTTTAACAGTAAATTCAGAGCCATAAGTAATCTTCTTTTCTTCTTTTTCTTTTAGATGATAAAAAAAGCCATAAACTATTGGTAAAATAATTGATATAGCAATACCAGTTATAATATTTTCCATTTTTATCACCCCTCATATAATTGTTTTACTTTTTTCGTATCTTCATTTTTTATTTCTATAAAACAATCTACAAATTTATTTGTCTTATAATCGTTTTTATAATAATTATACTTTAAAGTAATTTCATAACTATCTTTTATATTTTTTAAAGTGAATTTATCTAAAGGATATTCATTATTCATTAGCGGTTTAATACCATCTATTTTACTATCATAAATTATAATTTCTTTTCCACATCTTTTACAAACAGCTTTAATAACAATTTGATTATCTTTTCTTATTAAATACGGAGTTAAAATACCTTTAGTTTGTTTTCCACTATGAAAAATATAAAAATGTTCACACCCACAATCGCAAACAAGTTTTCCAGCTAATGCTACTTCATCACGTTCAATTACAATTCTTAAATTATTCAATACTCTTAATTGATTATTCATAATATTTTCCTCTTATTCTACATAATATACTTTATTATTCTTTACGTATATCTTTTTATAATCTTTATAATATTGAATAAATTCACTATCAAGTTCATCAATTTTATTTTTATCTTTTGGATCAATTTTCTTTAATCTTAAGTCATATGCATGATCTAAATTAAATCTTAAACTTCCTGCATATTTAAATAGTTCATTCATCAATTTATCGTCAGTAACTAATAAAGTATCACTAATTCTATATTTTTCTTCTCTTTTATATGAAATATCAATACATATTACTTTTACAAAAACTCCTAATAACCCGATCAACAATAAACCTGTAAGTATTCCAATTCCAATTGAAGCAAATGAAAAATATATTTCAGTCACAATTGCAAATATTGCACCTAATATTAAACAAGTAAATGATAAGAAAAATGATATTACTTCAGTAATATGGTATCTATGAAAATGTTGTGGTTTATAATAAATCATTTTTATTATACCTTTTCTTTCAACCAATCCATGTGATTTGTATTTCATAGAATATGGTCTATTGCCTATATTCCATGTATTTATCTGAAACCAAATAAATAAACAAACAGTCATAAATATGATACTAATTGTTTCATTGTACACATTGATTACCTCCTTTAACTCAACATTAATTCAATCGAAACATCAAACATTTTGCAAAAGTTATAGATATATTCTAATGAAGGTAACCTATCACCTTTTTCTAATAATATAACTGTCTTTCGATTGACTTTTAATCTAATGGCTAATTCTGTTTTACTTACATCATTAGCTTCTCTTATTAATTTCATTTTTAATCCTTTTTTCATAGGACTTAATTTTTTATAATACTTACTTTCATCTTTAAAGAAAATATTTTGCCATTTTTCATAAACATCTTTAATTAAGATATCACAAAGATGATTATATCCATCATTTCTTTTCTCTAATACTTCAAGTGCAATTTTTTCACCAACACTTAATATCAAGAATAATTCATCATCCAACTTTTTTAATAATTTTAATTCAACATAATCATCTATTTCCTTTTCAGTGTAAAAGGCACCTTTAGTTTCATATTTGTACAAGTCTACCAAAATATACTTTCTATATATTTTAATATACCTCACAAATGATTTATATGTATTTACAATATTATATTTGTTCTTTAAATACATATAATTCC
This sequence comes from Bacilli bacterium, assembly GCA_017457045.1. The sequence goes on along the minus strand of JAFTIF010000001.1, from coordinate 1,737 downwards.
ATCACTTTATTTGGGATGTTCATAGAATCTAATATTCTTGCAAGTTTTACGTATACACTTCTTGAATATTCATTTTTTATATATGTTTGCATTTTAGAATCACTATATGTTTTTAATAATTCTTCAACCATATTAGAAGCTTCAAACATTTTTGATTCATCAACTTCATTATTCATAGACAAGATTTCTAGTGCCATAATAATGTCTTTTGCTTCTATAATCTTATGAAATGAAGAATGTGATTCCATTACTTGTATGTTACATATTTTTTTATTACCTATAGATAAATTTGTTTTAATATTGATATCTAATGGTTTTTCGCTTACAAGTCCTAAAGTATATAAAAGGTATCTACCTGTAGGCATACCCCAGTCATCTTTAATATAATGCTTTATAATTCTATCTTCGTCAGACATATCAGACTCACCTATTAAATAAACTCCTTTTGACACTTGTCTAAGAATACCTTGATCTATAAATCTAGTAACAATTTTTCTTAGATTAACATTTGGGATATCTGAAAAATTATGCTTAGAAAGATAATTTAAATCAAATACACCGCCAACATTGTTTTGGCAGTAATTTCTAACAATTCCTGTATCACTTTCTCTTCTCATTCTAATTCTCCCCGAAACAATCTTTTTTTAGTTGTTTGAATTCTTTTAGTGTTTCTTTAGATATTACAAATTGTTGTATATAAACACATAGAGAAAATAATCTATCTAAATATTCTTTTTTATCCTTAAAAAACCAATCATATTCTTTTTTGGCTTTATATATTTCAGGATGTCTTACCATTTGTATATATTCCTTTATATCTTTAACAGTATTATCATTTTTATATTTATCAAAACTTGGTTCTAATAAATCTATTAGTTGATGCAATCTATTTTCCTTTTCTTTTATATCATTATCTCTAGCTCCAAGATAATGCAAAATAGCGCTTTTAATAGTCGGTTCAGATTGAGCTGCTACCATTTCTGACTCAGGATCAATCTTAATAACCTCAAATAAGTATTCTTTTTCATCAAAATAAATAATCTTATGATTTAAACTTTTTAAACTAACATTAATTACATCAATTGCTTGTAAGTATACATTTTCATTAAAATCATTTATATATTTTTTTTCATATTTATAAGCAAGAAACAAAAGATGAATAATTACTTCACAATAATTAAAAAATTCATTAAAAATAATAGTTTGAGTATTTGAATCTAACGTTTCAAAACAATAACAATTGTAATTATGCGATATATTGTAAATTAATGAATCGATACAGTCATCTAAATCTACAAATCTAGAACGTAATACTTTACTTTGCACAAAACTTTGTTTTAAAAGATTATATATAGTTGTATAATAACCGCATTCTTTATGTAATACTTTATCTATTTTTTTAATTTCAGTTATTGGATCACTCTTATAATCATTTAAGCTCAAAAATATTGATTTATGCATATTAATCACCTCTTATTATATATATTATATCATAAAAACGTGACAATGTCACATTATTAAATCAAAACTTTATTTAACTATATACTATGTATATAAAATAAAAAAAGACATCTTGGTGTTACCAAAATGTCACATTTTTATGAGGTTCCCCCATTTATTTGGACAATAATAATTGAACTCCTACCACCATTATAATCGTTCATAAAATATTTGTCTATAAACAGATGGTGGGACAGATAATTTAGATACTATTCTTTTTTCGTTATAATATTTTAT
>JAFTIF010000015.1 GCA_017457045.1 Bacilli bacterium | reverse complement strand
TTGGGCTACTTCACTTCCGTCTGCGTCCAACTTTAAGATAGTATCTCCCTTTATTATCTCCTCTAGTTGTTTTTTAGCAGTTTTATCACCAAAGCCCCATTGAGAACGTAGAGCATCTTTTGTTTGTTTATCGTATTTTGTTTTGTTTATTTGGCTGTTTTTATTTAACGACGAAGCCCCTCTAATGGAAGATTTAATAGTAGAGTAGCTAATATTAGTACCACCGTTCCCAATTTTAGAAGAAACGCCGTCTTTACCAACAGTTAACTCTAACAAACCACCGTTAATACGAGAACCAAAATCTGTAAGGTTTAGAATGTTAAAGGTAGCATTTCCACCCATTAGTAAAGAGCTTGTATTTGTTGCCAAGCCTCCCATTAATGTGTTGAAGGACTTTATGTTTCCTATTTGTTGACTATTATTCATTTTCAATATCCAAGTATTTACCGTAGACCCAACCTACAGGATATGCACCACTTTCAACTTTGTACCAATAATAACTTTCTCCGTCTATTTTGTATGGTTCATCTGTTTGGTCTATTATTTTAACCTTATCGCCAGTGTAAAAATAAGATAAAGTTTCACAGCTTAAATTTGGTTCTGAACGTAAACGTACTCTAAAATCATTGATTGTGGAATTGTATAAAACATCAAAGATAATAAGAGCACTAAGTCCTTCTGAATTATAATTATCTAAAACAATTGCTATTTTATTTTTTTTTGCATTGATACAATACAAATCTTTTACTGTATAAACTGCATTTAATTTCATTTTTCTTTCTCTATTTTCTTCTGTATAAAATATTTCTTCGCTTAATGAATTATAATAACTCTTTGGATAATATTCCTCGTGATTTAACTTCCATTGATTAAAATTAAATACAGTTTCTCCTTTTTCATTATTTATGTACATGAACATTGGTTTTTCAGGAGTATAATATCTACTTATAGAATTTATCATAGATTTGTCAAAAGCTATCAAATCTTCTGTAATATTCAAATTAAATCTATGTTTTAATTCTCCTGTATATTCAATCTTTTCTTGTTTCTTTTCTAAATATGAATCTTCATCAAGTTCTATTATAGAATTATCTTCATTAATTAGGAAAAAAAACATGTTATTACCACCTGCTTTTATAAATAACTCATTTTGTTTTGTATAAAACATATCTTTTACAAAACAAGTTTCAAACCCAGCTTTCTTATTAACACCTCTAATAATAGAATTTGTTCGAATTTCCAATCCATATACAGAATAAACAAAAAAAAGACATATAAAAAATAAAATTATCTTTTTCATTTATCTTACCTCTGGATATCTTGAATAAAACTTTTCAAAATAATGTTGTTGATAGAAATCGTTATAATTAAATAAAAGTGGATTATCTTTTGCGTAATTTTCAACTTTATTAAAAAGTTCAGTATTATCAAAATAAATTGTATTTTGATATCCACTCATATTTGCAGCATATGAATCTGGGAAAAATGAATTATATCCTAAGCTAAAAGAATAATCCTGATTAAACACACTTGCAAACTGAACCCCACTTGCATTAAGGCTCATATGAGCATGGGCTCCTGTTGTGTTTGCTCCTGTGTTTCCCATATAGCCAATTACAGTTCCTGCTTGTAGTCCAGTTAATAAATATGTTCCGTTATTATAATTCATATTTATTCCACTTTGTCCCAAAAGACTAAAGTATTGATCTATTGTATTTGCTGATGCATGAGATGTATTAAACGTTCCTAGTTCTGTAGTATTATTTACTTGAAAGCCTTCTGCATTTAAGTAATCTAGATATAGTCCTCCATTTAATGAAGCAACAATATTTCCACTTCCAACACCATCCCAACCTTGATGATAATATGGTGAAAACTCATTTAATACATAATTTCCACTTGGTATTGCTGCCATTTCTGAATCTACAAGTCGCCATCCCTGATAACTAGTTATTTTAACATATGGATTCTCAGTTCCATATCCTGCCAAAGGGAAATATGGAGAAGATGTTGTTCCCGTACCTATTAAGTTTGTTGTTTCTATAGTTAGAGGGTCATTCTTTACCAATAATCCACTATTCTGTGCAGCATATAGGGCTGTGTTCATTTGTGTTATATATTGATTTATTTCTCTTGGATTTCCTGCATTTATTGCATCTTTTAATTGTTTTGCTGCTATACTTGCATCTGCAAAACCTTCTGTTTCGGAAATGAACTGCATAAAACTATTATTTCCTGCTTCATTAAATAATACAGCGATTGTATTCAATGCCATTTTTTCAGAAGTTATACTTCCGTCTGTTATAACTGTCTCTCCATCTAAAATAGCTTCATAGGTATTGGAATAGGCTTTCATTTTTTCTGCACTTATTTTCCCTATTCCATTTATATTGAAATCAAAATCTCCATCCCATGCCCAACCAAAAGAACCATCTTCTCTCTGTTCTAACTTCCAATAATCCGCACTTGTGTCATAGTTTGCACCTACATATCCTGCAAACAAACTTGTATTCCCTGTATAAGCAGCATACATATAAGCGTTTATATCGTTTTGTAAATTTGAGTCAGAAGATATATGGTTAAGCATATCTTTTGTGTACAGTTTATCGATTGCCATAGCAAGAGCCATTTGAGTATGACCTGCAACAGCGTTTACTGTTTCTATGTATTGACTTTGCTCGTCGCTTATAATTCCATCTCGATGGGCTTCGTGTTGTAAAGTTAAGCCTAGGTCTATGAAACCTTCGTTTTGACTTGAATTTATGTGTATGATTTTTTGTCCGTTTTCGTTTATACTTTGGGCTACTTCACTTCCGTCTGCGTCCAACTTTAAGATAGTATCTCCCTTTATTATCTCCTCTAGTTGTTTTTTAGCAGTTTTATCACCAAAGCCCCATTGAGAACGTAGAGCATCTTTTGTTTGTTTATCG
>JAFTIF010000014.1 GCA_017457045.1 Bacilli bacterium | reverse complement strand
TGTGAATATATAGCAACAGGTCATTATGCTAAAATAGAATATTCAGAACAATATAAACAAAATGTATTAAAAAAAGCCAATGCAATAGCCAAAGACCAAAGCTATGTATTATATAATACTCCAAAAGAATTATTAGATAAATTAAAACTACCATTAGGAACATTCGAAAGCAAAGCAGAAATTCGTGAAATTGCAAAAAAACACAAATTACCAGTAGCAAGTAAACCAGATAGTGAAGATATTTGCTTTATTCCAGATGGAAACTATAAGACATTTTTAGAAAATAATTCAGACATAAAAAGTGTAAAAGGAAACATTGTAAATTCTGATGGTAAGATATTAGGCATTCATACAGGATTATATAAATATACAATAGGACAACGCAAAGGATTAGGAATATCAAATAAAACCCCATTATATGTTATAGGATTTAATAAAGAAGAAAACGAATTAATTGTTGGAGAAGAAAATGAATTATATAAGAAAGAATTTATTGTTTCAGATATTAATTGGTTAGTATTTGATAAATTAGATAAAGAATTGATAGTTGATGTGAAAACAAGATATTCTTCAAAAGCATATAAAGCAAAAATAATTCCAAATGAAACTAATGTTAAAGTAATATATGAAGAACCACAAAAATCAATAACAGCAGGACAATCAGCAGTATTTTATATTAATGATATAGTTATTGGAGGAGGAAAAATACAATAGTCAAACAAATTACAAGTTATGTAATAAGAGAGATTTTTTTTAGAATATATTGCATCACAAAGAAGCATTTGAAAAAATGCTATTTAAAACTATTAGAATACACAGATATTAAGCTACTTTATCAGCTTCATATTTATTGTTCGTTTTTAATAAATAATAAATTACACGAACTAATTTCTTTGCAACATGCCCCATTGTAACCATATAATGCTTACCTTCAGACATTTTCTTGTTTTTATAATCATTAAACACTGAATCGTTCATACAAACCATTCTAGCAGCGTTCATTAAAGCAAAACGAAGGTATTTAGAACCTCGTTTAACCATTACAGAATGAGTTGAAAAGAACTTTCCTGATTGATACATAGATGGATCTAATCCGGCAAAGGCTAAGAGCTTTGAGGGAGAATCAAACCTCGAAATATCTCCAATTTCAGCTAAAATAGAACCAGCTAATTTAAAAGAAATTCCAGGAATTGATAAAATAGGAGAATCTATCTCTTTTAGGATTTCTTTAATTCTCTTATCAATATCATCAATTTGTTTTTGCAGAAATTGAATAATACTAATGGTTTGTTTTAGTTCAAAAGCAACAGATTCACTTGGAGTACCTATTGATTTTCTGGCAATTTCTCTAATTTGAATAGCTTTATCTCTATCAAATTTTTTATTAGAATTATCAGATAAAAGATGAGTTAAATGTGTAAGATTACATTCAGCTATCTTTTTAGCATTTGGTAATTCAGAAAGTAAAGCTAAACAAGATTTTTGAGCAACAGAAGAAACTATTTTTGGAAGTTCAGGAAATACAATATCTACTAGCCTTACAAGAGAAGTTTTAAATTTAGAGTTTTCCTTAACTAAACGAAATCTATGTCTAGTTAGTGACTTTAATTCAGAAATATGATATGATATTGGTATGTAGGGTTTTAAGTTATCTGAGATAAGCATTGTAGCAATGATGTGAGCATCTAACTTATCTGTTTTAGTCTTTCTAAGACTTTGACCTTTTACGTAAAGATTAGTTTGTAATGGATTAATAAGATAGATATTAAATCCTTTTTCGGTCAGAAAGTTTAGAATATTATTACTATAATGACCAGTAGCTTCAAGCCCTACTTTAATATTGTATAATGAATCAGAGAAATTCATTAAAGAATTGTAGAGAGTTTCAAAACCATCTGAATTGTTTGTTATGGTTAATTTTTCAATTAATATTTCACCATCAGAATTCATAGCGAAACAATCATGTTTATCTTTTGCAACATCGATTCCAACATAAATCATAATAAAACTCCTTTACAAAATATTTAGACAATGTGTTCCACGAAATGTTTGTCGAAAGTAAACTCGTTCAATATTAAACGTCAAGCGTTATCTAACTAATTAACAATTAAACAAACATCTGTGGTTAGAGTCTATTAATATAATCGTCAAAGCGATAGTAATTTGCACTAATCCACAGTGTCTGTGTAGATATTATACAATGGATTTAAGAATAAAAAAATGTATAATGGACTACATGTTCATTATACGAGTAATTTGTAAAGCAAATCGTTAGATTTGCTTTTTATAAAAGTTACAAAATATTTACAAATACTTCAATAAAAATTCAATGTTTTAATAGTATAATAAAAATCAAATGTATTTTAATAATACTTTAAGATTTCTGTTATAATATAAAATAGAAAATTATTAATGGAGGTATAGAGATGAAAGGAAAAATTTTAACATTTATAATAGGACTTTTAGTAGGTGCAATTATTGCTACAGCAGGATTTTTAATTTATAGTAAAACAGTAGCAAATAATTCTAACCAACCTGGAATGATGGAAATGAACGGAAATGGACAAATGGGAGTACAACAACCAGGAAATATGGGAGAACCACCAGAAAAACCAAGTGGAGATAATGGAGAACAACCACCAACAAAACCAGAAGAAGCAAATAACAATACAAGTAATTAAGGAAGAAGGTGGGAATATGAAGAAAAACACAATTATTCAAATTGTAATTATTATAGTTCTTGTAGTAATTTTAGGTATATTAGTAAAATTTACAATAGAAGCTATTAATGAAAATAGTATGCCACAAATGGCAAATCAAGGTATGAACGGACAAGGTGGAAATATGCCAGGTCAAATGGGTGGAAATTCCACTTCTATTGAATATTCTGGAGTTACAGAAATAACAGAAAATACTACAATAGAGAGTGGAGAATATTTATTAGAAAAAGCTGATGAAAATGCAATTTTAGTTTCTGAAGATATAGAAGCTACACTTTCTAATATTTCTGTAGATAAAACAGGAGATTCTGCTGGTGGAGATAACACAAGTTTCTATGGAACTAATTCAGGAATTATTGCAAAAAGTGGTGCTAATTTAACACTAAGAAATATAACAGTTACAACAAATGCAACAGGGGCAAATGGAGTATTTAGTTATGGTGGAAGTGCTACAACAAATAATACATCATCAGATGGAACAACCATAACAATTAGTGATTCTAATATAACAACAACTAAAGATAATTCAGGTGGAATAATGGCTACTGGTGGAGGAATATTAAATGCTTCAAATCTTACAATTAACACAGCAGGAGTTTCAAGTGCTGCAATTAGAACAGATAGAGGTGGCGGAACTGTAATTGTAGATGGAGGAACATATACTACAACAGGAGCAGGATCACCATCAATTTATTCAACTGCTGATGTAACTGTAAATGATGCCACATTAGTTGCAAAAACAGCAGAAGGAATTGTTATTGAAGGAAAGAATTCAGTAACAATAAATAATTGTAATTTAACAGATAGCAATACGAAATTAAATGGATTATCAACAACATATAAAAATATATTCTTGTATCAATCAATGTCAGGAGATGCAGATACAGGAAATTCTGAATTTACAGCAAACAATAGCACTATAACAACTAATAATGGAGATTCTTTTTATATTACAAATACTGCATCAACAATTAATTTGAGCAACAATACAATTATAAACAATGATTCAAACGGAAACTTTTTAAGAGCTCAATCTGATTCTTGGGGAAATAAAGGCTCTAATGGTGGAGATGTAACATTAATATTAAATAACCAAGAAGCAATAGGAAATATTGTCATAGATTCAGTATCAAAATTAAATATGACAATGAAGGAAAATTCATATTATGAAGGAACAATAAATGCAGACAATACTGCA
>JAFTIF010000010.1 GCA_017457045.1 Bacilli bacterium | reverse complement strand
CAAAATAACTGCATTACTATGTAGGCTATCTAGAGAAGATGAATTAGTAGGTGATAGTGAGAGTATACAAACACAAAAGAAGATGTTATATCAATACGCTAAGGAACATCATTTTACAAACATAGTTTATTATGTTGATGATGGGTATAGTGGAACAACTTTTGATAGACCAGAATTTCAAAGATTAAAGAATGATATTGAAAAAGGAAAAGTAGGAGTAGTTATTGTAAAAGACTTATCTAGACTTGGAAGAGATCATATTATGACTGGTTACTATCTAGAACATTTCTTTCCTGAATATAAAGTAAGATTCATTGCAATAAATGATGATGTAGATTCAGAAAAAGGATTAAATGATTTCACACCATTTAAAAACATAATGAATGAGTGGTATGCAAAAGATATTTCTAAAAAGATTAGAAGTGCTTATAAGATTAAAGCGATGAATGGAGAGTTTACAGGAGCATACGCTCCATATGGATATAAAAAGAATCCAAATAATAAACATCAATTAATCGTTAACGAGGAAACTGCTCCTGTAGTAAAAAGAATATTCCAAATGGCGTGTGAAGGATTAACTGCTTATCAAATTTGTAGAGTGTTAAAGAATGAAAAGATTTTAAAACCACGAGCACAAGTAATCAATGATACAGGAAGATATTATAATCCATTATGGGTGAAACATCCTTATGACTGGAGTACAATGACTATTTATGCAATGATTAAGAATGAAGAATATTTAGGTCATCTAGTATGCAATAAAGCATCAACTTCATCATATAAAAGTAAAAAGTTATTACCAGTAGATAAAGATAAATGGATTATTAAGAAAAATACTCATGAAGCAATTATTGATGAAGAAACATTTAAAAGAGCAAATGAAATCTTTTATCGAATTAAAAAACGTCCTAAGAAGGACGGAAAGAGAAGCATGTTTTCTGGACTACTTAGATGTGATGTTTGTGGTAAAGCTTTATCATTATATTCTAGTGATAAGAAATGGGATTCATTCTGTTGTGTAACTTATCGTTCATTTGGAAAGAGTTATTGTTCAGCTCATTATATTAGATATGAGAACTTATATGATTTTGTATTAAATGATATAAGAAAACAAATTAAGTTAGCTTTAAGTGATAAAGAAGCATTTATAAAAAGTATTATGATTAATACAAATCAAAATGAACAAAAGTCAAAATTCTTATACGAAAAAGAAATTAAGAAACATGAAACAAGACTTAATGAACTACAAAAAATTGAAAAGCGTTTATATGAAGATATGGCACTTGAAAGGATAACACCTGAAATGTTTGGTAATCTCACGAAAGATTATGAAGAAGAAAAAAGAAATTTAAAGAAAAGAATTGAAGAACTATCAAATGCAATTAATTTAAACAAAGATACTGAAAAGCAAGTTCAACACTTTATAGAACTAATAGAAAAGTATAAAAACATTAAAGAACTTGATGCAAAAATTCTAAATGAATTAATTAATAAGATAGTTGTTTATGAAAGAGAAATTATTAATGGAGTTAGAACTCAAAAAATAGAGATAGAGTATAATTTTGTTAATAAAATAAAAAACGGGTCTTAATTTTTACAAGACACCCGTAAATCGATACGACCCTACTGGTCATGCATGGGATGTTGTTTTAGATATTTTATCAATTGGTTGGAGTTTATATGATTTGATTAAAAATCCATCATGGGAAAATGTTGGATGGTTAGCCTTAGATATAGTGTTTGCGGTAGTTCCATTCCTTACAGGAAGCAAACTGATTAAAGGAGCTTCAAAACTAGATGAAGTTGCTTATGTTGGAAAAGGGGTAAATCGACTGGATGATCTATATGATACTGTTGTTTTAGGAAATGATATGAATAGAGTAATGGATAGGGCATGGGATATAGGTGCAACTTTTTATGGAGGGTATGGACCATTAAATGCTTTAGGTGCTTTACATGATTTCGATAGTGCAACAGATGCAATGAAATATGCAGGAAAATTAGATAATGCTAGATTTATCATAGACAAATTTAATGATGGATATAAATTTGTTCATGTTGGCAGTGATGGTAGAGGTTTCTTTAAAATGATGAAATCTGCGTATGGTATGGAATTAAAAATCTTATATAGATTAAAATATGGTAACAAATTGCACAAGGCGTGGTGGATAATAAACTCAGGAAGAAGGATTATATGGTAAAGGATAAAATAGTTCAAATTATTAAATCAAACTTAAAGGAATATGTAAATGAAAATAAGATTAAATTTATACCAAGTAATAATATCTTAAAATATGTTATTGATTTTGAGTGTTACTATATTGAAATTTGTTATTTTTTTATTGATGATTTTTATAGAATTAAAATAGAAAATAGAAAAAATAATATTTTAAATAACGTTTGTTTTTTAACAAAATCAAAGTTGTTCCGAAAAGAGATAAAAAGACTGTTGAAAAAAAACAAACAAAAAAGTATATTTGAAAATCATGTCATAGCATTTACGTTCTTACTAAAAGAACAATTGGAACTGGCTAATAGTTTGGAAGAATTTGAATTAAAGTATTTACCTAATCTAAAATTTGATGGCTTATTTTTATAAAAAATGTAAAAAAAACAAGCATCACTTTTAACATTAAGGATGAGATTGTAGAAATGCAGTTTCATCCTTTCTTACATTTAGTGTACAAGAGCTAAACCTGGGTATCCCAGTTGTTGCAAGAGTCGAAAATGCAACTTATTGCATTTTCCTTATCCTGCCTATAAAATAAGCAAATTTGCAACACTTATGAGTTTGATGTTTAAATTTAATGTTTTGTTTTGAGGTGATTAATTTTATATTAATATAAAAAATGTGTTATAATCATTATGTGAAATAATTGTCCACAAGGATAACCAAGATTATGACGTCGAAACTCAGCTTTTTTGGGTATCCTCACGTTACTATTTACCTGAATTATGTAGATGGATTTCACCAGATTCAATCGAATACTTAGATTCTCAAAGCATCAACGGATTGAACTTATACGCGTACTGCGGAAATGATCCTATTAACAAATATGATCCATCTGGACACATTGCGATATCGGCAGCGTTATTTATTGAAACTATTGTGGTTGGTGCGTTAATTGGCGGTGGAACAGTTGCTTATTCTTCAATTAAACAAGGAGACGAATGGTACGAGGTTGTTTTAAAAACTTTAAGCGGTGCTGCTTTGGGCGGAATGTTAGGCGCGGCTATGGGAACGGGAGCGGCTTTGGCTACTGGCGGAACAATTGCTGGTTTGTCAGTAGGATCTTCTGTTGCTGTTGGTATAGGAGTAACCGTCGGTGGATGCTATTTATGCAATGCTTCTAGGGGAGGAATGTGGATGGATAAACGGATTGAAAAGAGTAATCGATTGGGTATTTTAAAGATTAAAACGAACATTAGTTTATACAGAGCGTTAACTATTGTTTTATCTATATTATCGATTGTTTGTGGAATTCTTTATTTGACGCATAATTATAATTGGATAGTAATTCTTATATTTTTTCTTATAGGTGTAGTCTTATTGTTGATGACAATTTTTATGAGTAAAATTGTTGAGATATTAAATTTACCATTAAATTATTTATTAATAACTAAAAAAGAGATTTTATATAAAAAAGGAAAAAAACAGTTTATTTTCAAAATTGAAGAAATAAAATATGAATTTCATTCTTTTTTTGAGGATTTTGAATCTTTATCCCAGTTGATAATATTCTCTAGAGATGATACATATTATGTGAATATTACAAAAAAGCAATTTAACTTAATTGAACAATTTTTAAATTAAGAACGGACTGTTTTGAAAAATAAAGTTTAGTAAAATATTGCGAAATAATTAATATTGTATTGTTTATTATAGTAGGTACTGGTCAATTAATAAATTTAACTTAAAAAACATTATGATTATTTTTAAATAATTTCAAATTATAAAATTTATATTTGACTAGGCTACCTAGTTTAAGTCATTAATACATTGTATATTATTTAGGGATAACCAAGATTATGATGTCGAGAAGGAGTATAATATATTATGAGAAAAAAATTTTTAATTGTATTTTTGTGTATATCATTACTATCATCATGTACAGCTAAAAGAAAATGGCACTTTGAAAAACCATATACAGATGTGAAAAAAATATCTTTGATCAATATAAATGATAATAATGTAAATTATGAAGAAATAATAAATAAAGAAGCAATAAAAATTATTGAAAACGAATATGCTGTTGATATATATACCGATGTCACGAACCTCAAACAAGATAATATAATAAGGTTTACTTTTTCTGAACCTTATGGATATTGTGTGCTAATAGATTATGGGAATGAATATTATTGTATAATATCTCAGCAAGGGTCTGGAGTTATTAATTATGATATTAAATATGATAATTATATTTTCTCATATAGTAAAATAGGATTTGATAAAGAAAGTTTTGAAATATTTATAAAAAAATATAAATAAAAGCTAAATTACTATGCTGATCTAGTATGAGTTGAATCAGTAGTAAAAACATATTCTGTAACGTCATCTACAGAATATACATCTATGAAGTCATGTATTGGTTATTCTGAAGGATTATCAAGTTCGTTCACAGGATGCATGGAAATGTTATGTTTTAGAAATGCATATTGTGAAGAATCAACACTAGATGAATTAATGGGTGCTATGAATATTATTTCAACAAAATCTTATGTAGATGAATTTCAAAGAATTAATAAAAAATAAGTGACAAAAGGATCAACTAATATTATTTCTAATGAATTTGAGTATGACACAACAACATACTGGTTACGCTTGGTTGACCGGAAGTTCTGGATGGAGTCTTGAAAACGGAATTTCAGTTAGTAGAGGGGTAATTATTGGTGATACAACTCATGAAATTACTGTTTCAATAGGTAATGGAGCATTATTAGGGTATGCAGTTTGTGCTGGAATTGCTGCTATACCGGTGCCTGGCGCAAGGGTAGTTGCGGCCACGGCTGCATGCATTATATTTATTATTGATTTGTTTAATTAATTTGGAGGAAAATTATGGATAATAAAATAATTGATGGAATGAAAAAAGAAGGGAAAAGTTTTCTTAGACTTGCTATATTTGCTGCCATTTTATTTGCACTTACATTTATATATATGTATGTTAATGAGAAGAATTTTCAGGATAAAGTGGTATTATCAATGTTGATGGTATACTCAATGTTTTCTTTGTTTGGCTTATATGGATGGCTATATTCTATTAAATATAGAGTTGAGTTTGATAATGAAAGAGTTTATTTAAAAACTTTATTTAGAAAAATCGAACTTAATATATGTGATGTAAAAAAATATACATGTAATAGATATAGAAAATCGGTATTCTATCAATTCAATTTATTCATAAATGACAAAAAAATTTTGATTAATACAAGATATAAAGATGAATTCGAAAAAGTATTAAATGATTATAAAATCGAACAAATAATTAAATAATTGTAAACAGGATAAGGCGTGCATCACTTTGTAACACATAGTTTGCACGTCGCCTGTTTTAACTGGGAAACTCAGATCAAATATTTAGTAATAACTAATTGATTGGAGTTGCAATAGGATAGTCCAGTCGAAATAAATTATTATGATAGAATATTAAATGGATAAGGAGTGACGAAATGAAAAAGGTAATATTTTTGTTAATATTATGTCTTTGTTTGAGTTCGTGTGGGGTAAAGTCTAATATTGATCAATTATACAAAGAAAATAAAAAATATGTTCTTGATCAAGAGGAAAAAGTGTGGGATTTATCAAAATCCGAGATAAAAGAATATAATCAGAAATTTTTGGTCGGAATAGAAGCTGTTGATGTTTATTCTATAGAACTTTATGGTGTGACAACAACTTTAATAGCAGAATTCAAATCGGAGCAATCAGCTAATATCGCTCTTTCTCAATATGATATAAATTTTAGAGGTCAATACTTAGTTCACCAAAATTATATGTTTTTGAATTATTATACTGGTTTTGCATTTTTATTTGGAGAACCTTTGACTTATTATGCTGATAATCTTGAATATTATAATATTGAGCAAAAAAGATATATTGTTAAAAGCAGCAGAAGTAAAAAGATTTATAAAATACCCGAAGAAACTGAAGGTATTTGTGCTTTTGCTTTTGCAGAAGACGAAGAAATTAGGGAAGTTACTTTTTGCAGTAATATGAAAACTGTCGGATTTGGAGCTTTTACATACGCTACTGCGCTAGAAAAAATAAACATAAATCCAGAATTACAGACTATAGGAATGGGAGCTTTTATGGAATGTAATAATTTAAAAAATATAGTTATTCCTGAAAGTGTAGAATATATAAGAACAAACGCTTTTACAAGCGGAACGTTATTTTGCGAAGCAAAAAGCAAACCTAAGGGATGGGAAAAAGGATTTGCTAGCGATAATGTGAAAGTTTATTTTGCTGATGATTGGTCTTATGATGATAATGGCAATCCTGTCCTAGTAAAAAAGGATAAAATAGATTCTAAGGAAGCAGGATATTTATAGAATAAAAAAAGATATAAGATTTATTTTCTTATATCTTTTCTTTTTTATTTTAATGCTTTTTCATATGCTTGTTTTGCACCTAATATTACAGCGCCTAAACCTCCAGCATTTTCACTTTGCTGACCAACAAAGTATAATCCTTTAACAGGAGTAATGTGAGGTGGATTTTTTTGATTCCAAATAGGAACAACTCCACCGAATGAAGATTTTTTCATATGAGTATATTTTTGATAATCAACTGCAGTCATAATTTTCATAGATTTAATATGTTTGCTTAAGTTTGGGAGTTGTCTTTCTGCGAGTTTAATTAATTTTTCAGCATACTCTTGTTTTTTATCTTCCCAAGAAGCCTCTTTTAATGTGTCAGGTGCAACTGTATAAATAGTTACACAATGATGTCCTTCAGGCGCGAAATCATCTGCATGGTTTGATGGAATAAAGATTAAATATCCATCATCTCCTTCGTGGTATATGCCACTTCTTAATTTTTCTGTTGCGCTATGTAAGTCATACATACCATAACAATAAGATAATGAAGATCTCATGTATTTATTAGGATCCATATCTACGCCTAGATGAAGCATGAATACTGCTTCCATTGGTCTAAATGTATTTAAGATATTGATGTATTCTTCATTTAAATGTTCTTTGCCTACTGTTTCAAAGAAGAAATCTTTACCAGCACCACATCCTACAACAACATCGCTTTCAATTGTTTCACCGTTTTTCAAAACAACCCCTTTAGCGACTTTATCTTCAACGATTACTTTATCGACAATAGTGTTATAGATAAAATTACCTCCATGACTAGTAATATAGTCTGCTAATGCTTCAGGAATCTTTTGACATCCTCCTTTAACATAACAAAAACCCGGATAATATTTCTTTCCATTTCTATATAATGGGATGCGTTTATCGAAAGCTGTTTCAAAGTTTGTGAAGACAATAGATAAGCCAATAGCTTCGCTTGGGTCTGCACAGAAATCTGCTAATATACCTGTGTATAATGTTCTTATTTTTTCGCTTTTGAAGAAGTATTTTGTTAACTCGTCAGCATTCATTTTTAAATACTTTTTAAGCTTTAACCCACACCAAAGTTGTTGAAGAGTATTTCCTAAACTTTTTGGTTGAGTTGTTAAATAACGGAAATGCATAACTGTATCATAGAATTTATAATATTTATCAATTCCTTTACTTTCTTCAGGAAACAGTTCTTTTAATCGTTCTTTTCTCCAATAAGGTCCTTTATATTCTTTAGGTGTAACCATTTCATAATCTGGCATAATTGTATCTCTATCGGCTCTTATAGTTTCAAGTTCTATGCCTAATGATTTCAAGAATTCATATACTGGTTCACCTTCAAGCATATCGCCAACTAATAATGGACCTTGTTCAAATTTATATCCTTCGTGTTCTAATAAAGCAACTACGCCACCTGGTTTATTGTTTTTATCAATGATTGTGACTTGATGTCCATCTTTTGCAGCTAAAGCCCCAAAAGTTAGTCCTCCAAGACCTGCACCAATAATAGTTATTTTCATATTAGTGTTGTTCCTTTCTTCTTTCTTGAAGCTTAGCTAATACTTCAGCATGAGCTTCTTTAGTAATAGGATATTTTAATAAGAAAGGAATACAAATGATTAAGAAGATTGCAGGAATTAATGCAAATAAAATCTTAATAGCAACGATTGCGCTATCAGGTTGAGTAGCAGCACCTTCAACGTATCTTCCGATTTCTAATCCCCAACCACACATAGCACTTGCTAAAGCACCTGTTACTTTAGTAGCAGTAGCATGCATTCCATAGTATAAACCTTCTCTTCTTTCTCCTGTTTCTAACTCGTCATATTCGATGACATCAGGAATCATACTATGAGGGCATACCCATTGAGCAGAGAAGCCTAAACCAACTACTGCTGCTAATATATAAATAGTAATGCCAGGACCTTTAGGCAAGAAGAAACTAATTGTTAAAGCAACTGAAGCAATACCTAATCCTAAAGCATATGTTTTAGCTTTACCTAATTTCCCACATAAGATGCCACAAGGTACTAAGAAGATCGCTAAAACCCCTAACATTGCCAACATAATAAATAATGTTTGATCACCCATTTGTAATTGATGTTCAATAAAATAGTTAAGCATAGTTGTAACAATTGTAAAACTAATGCTCATAATCATAGAAACGATAATATAGCTTCTAAAAGGTTTATTTTTTAAAGTAGAGAAGATAGCTTTAAAAGCAGGCATATTACTTTCTGTTTCAACTTCTGGAGTATAGTTTAAGAATAATCCAGGAATTAATAAAGAAATAGCAGCAATAACACCAAAAATAAAGCTTGTTAAACCCCAACCTTGATGAGCGCTAATATTTAGTGCTTTACTTAACGCATCAGCAATCATGCCGATTGTACCAGCACCGATTAGATAACCAATAACACTGAATACCATTCTGTATGTTGATAAAGAAGTTCTTTCGCCATAGTCTGAAGTGATTTCAGCGGTCATTGATGAATAAGCTGTAGCAACTAAAGTGTGGAATGTATCAAACAAAATAAATGAACCAATGATAATAAAGAAATATTGAATATCATTTAGTCCTTGAGGGATTGAAAATACAAACCAAAATGCTAGAGCAAATGGGATAGAACAGAAGATTAACCAAGGTCTTCTTTTACCCCATCTAGATTTTGTTTTATCTTGTAGATAACCAAACAAAACATCATTAACTAAGTCCCATGTGATTTTACCTACAAGCATTGCAGTACCAGCAAGACCTGGTGAAACACCTACAACGTCAGTGTAATAAAATAGCATTGAAAATTGTAACATTGCAGTTACAATAGCCATCCCTAAGTCACCAACACCATATTTTAGTTTGGTAGCTACGGATAGTTTTTGTGATTTTTCCATATCTTAACCTCCATATATTATGATTAATTAATTTAGATTAATTACATTATATATCTTTTGAAAAATAAAAATAAGAGTATATAGTCATTTCTTTTACAAATAATAATATTAATCGATGTTTGGAGGATTAAAAATGAAAGAAACCGGAGTAGTAAGACATTTAGATGAACTTGGTAGAATAGTTATACCTAAAGAGATAAGAAGAAACTTAAGAATGAACGAAGGAGATCTTTTAGAAATATTTGTTGATGAGGGTGAAAGTGTTGTATTAAAAAAACACACTCCTTTTAAAGTTTTTGAAGAAGATAGTTTTCATTTAGCGAAAACATTGTTTGACTATTATAAAAACACAATTCTAATCACAGATTTAGAAAGAGTAGTAAATGGATATGGATATAAATATGGGGAGTATATAGATAAAACTTTATCTTTACATTACCGTAGTTTCTTGGATAAAGAAGAAGATTATTTTGGTAAAGTTGATAGTATCATTGATCGAATCGAAGAACATAATAAAGTATTAATGTACTTGCTTAGAAATAAAGATCAAATATATGGAAGTATTATTATGGTTGAAGATCAAAAAGATATAGATGATACGATTAAAACTTTATTAGAGTTTGTCGCGACTTATTTTGCTAAAAAGTTAGATATATGATAAAATAATCGCGGTGATAATATGCGATTAGATAAATATTTAAAAGTTTCAAGAATTATAAAAAGAAGAACAATCTCTAAAGAGTTAGTTAGTTTAGATAGAGCAAAAATAAATGGAAGAGTAGCTAAACCTTCTACTCAAGTTAAAGTTGGAGATATTCTTGAAGTACAATTAAGAGAATTAATATTAACTGTAAAGGTAGAAAGTGTACCAGAACATGTAAGAAGTAATGAAGCGTTGAGTATGTACACAATTTTAAAAGAAGAATATAAAAGCGAATAAATGAATTAATGTATTCATAGATTATTACAAAGGAGCAATTATTTATGGATACAAACTATGGCATGCAACAACATCATTCATTAGAAATGAAAGATAGAAAAAACTTAGTATTAACAGGTGTAAAAAGTATTGAAAGTTTTGATAACGAAGAGTTTTTAGTTGAAACTGCGCTTGGTTTTTTATTAGTAACTGGTAAAGGATTAAGTCTGGGCAAGATGGATACTGAAAATGGAGACTTAATTATAAAAGGAATCATTGAATCCATGACTTATGTTTCAGGTGGGAATAAAAGTCAAAAAGGAAAGATGATGAAAAGGATATTTAAATGATTTCATTAGAAAGACAATTTCAAAGCATTGTTTTATCAATTGCCTTTGGAATGTTTTTTATGTTTGTTTATTCTTTATTTGATAGATTATTTAAGAGTGTGAAATTTTATTTTAGACTTCCTTTTGAACTTATATTATTTTTATGTCTAACATATTTATTTTTCATATTAAATGTGTATGTTAACGAAGGGATTTTACATATTTACATCCCTTTATTCATTTTTGTAGGATTTTTTCTGTATTTGAAGTTTTATTCAAAATATATAATGAAGTCGTTTGAAAAAGTATTAAAGTTAATAAAACAAAAAGTAGTAGATAAGATAAAACTAGAATTCAAGAAAATATATGATATAATAAAACTAAAGAAAAGGGTGAAGAAGAATGCAAAGAAGCAACAGGGCAGAAGTCGATCGTTGGAGTCAAAACAGAGCGGGCAGTATAGTTATGATTGGTCTTTCTTTAATCGCGATTATGGTAATGATTAAGATTGTTGCTGAAACTGCATCGTTATATATTAAGCAACAAAAATTAGAAACAATTAAAACTAAACTCGAAAAAGAAATCGAAGACTTAGAAAATAGAAATGCTTATTTAAGCGATTCGACATATTACACAATTTATATTGAAGATGATTTCCAATTAAGTGGTGGAAACATTATCATGGTTCCTAAAGAATAATCCCAGAAATGGGATTTTTTTCATAGAGTGACAAATATCGCATTTAGAGAATGTTAAAATTCCTCATACGAGGTGATGACAATGGAAAAAGTAAGGGAAGTATCAAAAAAGCAAAGAATAGATAGTAAAAGCTTTTTGAAGTTTTCCTTATTTGTTTTACTTGGTGTAGGATTATCTTTTATAAGAAAAAATGAAGTTTCTTTATTTTTGTTTCTGCCTTATATTTCTTTATGCTTTTATTTAGGCGGCGGAGAATTGTTTGGTGGGATTGTTGGGGTTTTACTTAGTGGAATATTTATTTCGTATGATAATTTAGTTTTATCATCTTTGGGACTAGTTTCATATTTTTTAGTGTTAGTTATTACTAAAATATTTCCTTTAAAAATGAAAACAAGACTTATTACATCTTGTCTAATAGCAGATATGATAATGAGATACTTGTTAAGTTATTTTAATCATACTTTATTAAGTGTAGAAGATGTATTATTATCAATTTCTTTAACAATTGTTACATATGCACTTTTATATTATTGCACATCCATACTTTCATCAAAGAAGTTCTATCATCCATATTTTTTGGTGTTTGTAGGTTGGATTCTAACTCTTTTTTATCAATTAATTCCGACTTTTGAATACATAGAAATAAAAAACATATTACTTCTTTCAACAATTATTTTCATTTCAATAACTGGAGGAAGTGGAGTCGGTATTCTAACTAGTGTAGGAGCCATAATTTTATCCTATTTATTTCAAGAAGAAGTTAATATTTCTTTAGCTTTATTATTTCTTGTTAATTCTTTGATGTCATCAATTTTCAACAAGAATAAACCAGCCTTACTTTTGGTAAATCTATTAGGTGCGTTGTTTGTTATTTATCTTACTGATTATGACGTAGCAAAATATTCTTTTATGATTGAGTTCTTGCTTTCTTATTTTATTATTATGTTTATTCCTAAAAAAGTGTTTAGAAGACTTAAGAAGAAGTTCTTATCTCATGAAGAAATATTCGAATTTCAAGAAATTAATTATCGAAGAATACACGAAAAAATTGGTCAAAAAATGGATAGAATTTCCGATACTTATTTAACTTTAAAGAAAAAGTTGTCTATTGAAAA
This sequence comes from Bacilli bacterium, assembly GCA_017457045.1. The sequence continues at coordinate 25,763 of JAFTIF010000010.1, read as the reverse complement.
TAATGTTGATTTAGAAAAAAGAAGACTCGAAATAATGTATACAAATTTATGTAAGATGTGTCCTAAAAATCACCTTTGTCATGTTGAAAAAAGAAATAATAATGAAGTAATTGCCAAAAGCTTATTAAGACAAGATTTAAGTTATGATGAAAGAATGTATTTAGAAAACAATTGCTTAAAACCAAGTTATTTTGTTAATGAGGGGTATTTACAAAGAGCATATTATGAATCAGAGATAAAACACGAAATAGAGTATAATAAGCTAAAGCAATCTTTAATTGAAAACTTAAATGGAATAACTAGTTCGCTAAGTAGTTTGAAAAGTGAGTTCGAAAACGAAACAGGAATTCTAATAAACGGGATGGAAAAGAATATATCTTTGTTACTAGAAAGAATTAATTTGGAACCAATATTTGTGAATTATCAAGATGATTATTTAAATGAAACTGTTATAGAAATTGGTCTTAGAATCAATGATAAATTAGAGGTTGAGGAAGTAATAAAAAACAAATTAGAAGAATACCTTCATAAACCATTTAAAATTGTGAAAGTTAAATCGATGCCTTATGAAAATTATGTTCGAATAACTTATTCTGCTTTTAAGAATTATCATGTTAGTTTTGGTGTGGCTCAAATTAGTAAGGACGAACTTTATTGTGGGGATTCTTACACAACTTTTACCTATAACAATGAAAAATACTTTGTTATCAGCGATGGTATGGGATATGGAAAAGAAGCTCATTTAGAAAGCAAGTCTACGATTGATAGTTTTAGACAAATTGTAGAAACAGGAGTTAATCCTTCGGTAGCAATTAAAACTATTAATTCGATTTTAAAGATAAGACATAAAAAAGATTTCTTTTCAACCTTAGATATTTTAAAAATAAATGAGATAGATTATGTTGCGAGTATCACCAAAACATGCGCGCCTTCAACTTATTTATTTAGAGATAATGAAGTTAAAGAAATTGATTCTTATTCATTGCCTGTTGGAATTGTTGAGGATGTCGAAGCATATGATAGTGTCATTGATATTAAAAGGAATGATATTTTTGTTATGAGTAGTGATGGATTCAAACTAAATAAAGAACAAATTAAAGATTTTTTGGTCGATAATAAAGATATGCCTTCTCAAACTATGAGTGAAAAATTAATATCTATGATGAAAAAAGATTATGTCCAAGATGATGTTACTCTTTTTATAATCAAAGTAATTTAATTTATGTTATAATAAATTAGTGGTGAAGAAAATGAATAAAAGCATCTCTAATTTAGATAAGCAAAAGACATTTTTAATCGCAGTATCTGGTGGCGCCGATTCAATGGCGCTTTTAGACATGCTTAGAGTTTCTTCATATAAGATTGTTGTTTGTCATGTTAACTATAAAAGTAGACCTACAAGTGATAGAGATGAACAAATAGTAAAAGATTACTGCAATAAATATGGTATCGAATTGTATATTGATTATCCTTTTAAAAAAGAAAAAGAGAATTTTGAAAAGTGGGCAAGGGAAGAAAGATATACTTTCTTTAAAAAAATCTATGATGAAAAAAAGATTGATTATCTATTAGTAGCTCATCATAGAGATGATGTTATTGAAACTTATTTGATGAAAAAAGCAAGAAAATCAGTTGGTAAGAGCAAAGCAATTTCTAGAGAAAACTATTCTTTTGGAATGAATATTCTTCGACCTTTGTTTGATTTTAGTAAAGTTGAATTACGTGAGTATTGCGAAAAAAATAAAGTAGAGTTCGGAGATGATGAAACAAACTTTGAACCTATTTATTCAAGAAACAAATTAAGACTCGAAAAACTAAGTTTACTAAGCGAAGAAGAAAAAGAAGAATTCTTTAATAAGATTGTTAAAGAAGATGAAGAATGGACTAATTATAGAGAAAATATTTTATCTCCTTATAAAAATCTTAAATCCTTAAATTTTTCTAAATTAGTTGGAGAAACTCTAGACTCACAGATTTTAATACTTTATGATTATATTGCTTTCGTTTTAAAAGATGAGAGCTTAAATGAAAGATTATCCAAAAAACGTATACTTGATATTTTAGAAAAACTAAAGAATAAATCTAATGTTTTAGTTGAGTTAACAAAAGATGTATTCTTAGTAAGAGAATATGAAAAACTATGGATAAAATCGGAAGTTTTTGAAAAATATATATTTAAATTGGATTGTTTTGAAAAATTAAAAACACCTTATTTTGAAATCGGAGATTTTGGGAAAAATATGGAAGGGGTATGTGTGTTAGAAAGTGATTATCCTTTAACTATTAGGCCTTATGAGAATAACGATTATATCAAAATTAAGGACGGCCATAAGTCTGTAAGAAGACTATATATAGACAAAAAGATACCAATGTCTATAAGAGAAAAAATGCCGATTTTATTGAATAAAGATGGAGAAATTCTTTTAATTCCTTCTTTATATAAAGAAGTTGAGCGTAAATCGTTGCAAAGTAATTTTTTTATGATAAAATATCATAAGTATTGATAAAGGGGTAAGTATTATGGAAAACGATGTAAAGAAAGTTTTAATTTCGAGTGAACAAATAGCTGAAAGAACAAAAGAAATAGCAAATCAAATTGACAAAGATTATGCTGGTCAAACACCAATTTTAGTTGGATTATTAAAAGGATCTGTACCATTTATGGCAGAACTTTTAAAGAATGTCAGTATTTTTTGTCAAACAGAATACATGGTAGTATCAAGCTATCAAGGAACTCAATCAACAGGAGAAATTAAGATTGTTAAAGACATCGATGTATCTATTAAAGATAGAGATATTATCATTGTTGAAGATATCGTAGATACAGGAATTACTTTAAATACTATTGTTAAGTTGTTGAAGCATAGAGGTGCACGTAGTGTAGAAATTGCTTGTTTATTAAATAAAGAAGCTAGAAGAGTTGCACCTGTAGATGCTAAATATATTGGATTCGACATACCAGATGAATTCGTTATTGGCTTTGGTTTAGACTATAACGAAATGTATCGTAACTTACCTTATGTCGGAGTACTTAAAGAAGAAGTATACCAAAGGAGGGGTGCTTAGTGGCGCAAAAACCTAGAAGAAAAAGTAATGCGTTGGCATTTTTAATGCCTTATATATTCTTAATTGGATTAGTGGTTATTCTTATCACTGCATTTGGTGGTAGTGGAAAAACGGTTAAAGAAGAATGGAATCCAAATCCAGATGCAATCGATGCAAAATTGGATATGATTTATGATGAAACTGTAGCTAATACAGCAGTAATGGATAAGATTACTATCTATGAAAAAGAAAGAGTTTTAATTATTGAGGGTCAATATACAAAAGATAAAACAAAATATGTTTTCTCAGTTCAAACATCTTCAACTGTAGATGCTGATGTTGCAATGTTATATGATTCTGTATATAGATTCGGAAATAAAGTAGTTGTTTATAACGCTTTTGAAACTACTATTTGGGATGGAATTATTTCATGGCTCCCAATGATTATTTTAACTGGTATTGCTTTATTTATGCTTTATAGAACAATGAATGCAAATTCAAATAATAAAGCATTTGATTTTGGTAAATCTCCAGTTAAATCTATTGAAAATAGTAAGATTAAATTTGCTGATGTTGCAGGTTGTGATGAAGAAAAACAAGAAATGCAAGAATTAGTAGATTATTTGAAACATCCTCAAAAGTATACATCTATGGGTGCTAGAATCCCTAAAGGTGTATTGTTAACAGGTGCTCCAGGTACTGGTAAAACATTATTAGCTAAGGCAGTTGCAGGAGAAGCAGAAGTTCCTTTCTTCTTTATCTCTGGTTCTGACTTTGTTGAAATGTTTGTTGGTGTTGGTGCAAGTAGAGTAAGAGATATGTTTAGACGTGCTAAACAACATGCTCCAAGTTTATTATTTATTGATGAAATTGATGCTGTAGGTAGACAAAGAGGTACAGGTGTTGGCGGTGGCCACGATGAAAGAGAACAAACATTAAACCAATTATTAGTTGAAATGGATTCTTTCTCTGATAACTCAGGCGTTATCATCATTGCTGCGACAAATAGACCTGACGTATTAGACCCTGCATTATTAAGACCTGGAAGATTCGATAGACAAATTACAGTTGCTTTACCTGATATGTCTGGTAGAGAAGAAATCTTAAAAGTTCACTCAAGAAACAAAAAGATGTCTAAAGAAGTTAATCTTGCAAATATCGCTCAAAGAACACCTGGTTTCAGTGGTGCTGAATTAGAAAACATTATGAATGAAGCTGCTATTTTAGCTGCTAGATTTAATAAAAAAGAAATTGATATGAATGATATTGATGAAGCAATTGATAGAGTTCATGGAGGATTAGCTAAGAAGAGTAAGAATCGTTCTGTTGAAGAAACAAGAATTGTGGCATATCATGAAGCTGGTCACGCTTTAGTAGGATTGAAACTTAAAAACGCTATGAAAGTTCAAAAAGTTACTATTATTCCTAGAGGTGATGCTGGTGGTTATGTACTTATGACACCAAAAGAAGACAAATACAATTACACTAAAAAAGAATTATTGGACCGTATCGCTGGTTCATTAGCTGGACGTGTAGCTGAAGAAATTTTCTTTGATGATATTACAACAGGCGCATCAAGTGATATTGAAAACGCAACACATATTGCTAGAAGAATGGTTACAGAATTAGGTATGTCTAATTTAGGACCAATTAAATATGAAGAACCAGCAGGTAATGCTTTCTTAGGAAGAGATTATGCTAACGCACATAGAAACGTATCTAGTGAGGTTGCGTTTGAAATTGACCAAGAAATTAGAAAGATTATTAATACTTCATATGAATCTGCTAAAAATGTTATTTTAGAAAATCGTGATCAATTAGTATTAATCGCAGAAACATTATTAAAGAAAGAAACTTTAACTAATGAAGAAGTTGTTTCTTTAGTAGAAACAGGATTCTTACCTGGTCATAAAGAGGAAACTGTCGAAGCAGAAACTTCTTCAGTAGAAGAGAAATCTGAAGAACCAAAAGAATAGAAAAAACGCCTTATGGGCGTTTTTGCGTATAGAGGAGAAGTTATGGATAGAGTAATAAGGGGAATTCTAAATGAAGGTAAAGTAAGAGTATTCTTTGCTGACATTTCAGATAGTTGTAAAGAAATATGCCGTCTTCATAATTGCACTCCAGTTGCTAGTGATGCACTTAGTAGATTATTAAGTGTGGGAGCAATTATGGCTGCAATGCAAAAGGATGGAAAATTAACTTTAAGAATTGATAGTTGTGGACCTATTAAATTAATGCTTGTAGATGCTAATGCAGATGGAACTATTAGAGGTTTTGTAGCTAATCCAGATGCAGATGTACCTTTAACAGAAAGAAATACATTAGATGTATCTAAAGCGGTTGGTGAATTAGGTTTTATTACAGTTATTAAAGATTTAGGAATGAAACAAAACTTTTCAAGTCAAATTGAACTTCAATCAGGATCAATTGGTGACGACTTCAGTATGTATTTTAGAGAATCAGAACAAGTACCATCATTAGTCGCAGTAGGATCAAAGATTGGAAAAGACGGTTTAGTTAGTAAAGCTGGTGCGATTATTATTCAGTTAATGCCAGGAGCAGACGAAGTAGATTTCCAATATGTTGAAAGATTAGGAAAATATCTTCCTCCAATGAGTGAGATCTTATCTGTCGAAGCACCAATGGAAGCTAAACTTCAAGAGTTAATTCCTGAAGTAGAAATTTTAGGAGATAAAGAAATTAATTTTAAATGTAATTGCTCTAAAGAAAAGATTGTTGCAAGTATTGCAACTCTTCACGAAGACGAAATTAGAGACATGATTGCAGAAAATCACTCATTTGAAACTCGTTGTGAGTTTTGTTCTAGAATATATGAAATAACAAAAGAAGATTTGGAAGCATCATTAAGAATTAGAACAGGTAATTAATTATGGTTTTAGTAATTATTTTTGCTGCATTATTTACAGGTCTTCTAATTGGTTCATCATTATATAATAATGATGCACGAAGTAGATTCGCTTTAAAAATTATTACAAGTTTTTCTTTTGTTGTTCTAGGTGTTGTAATTATTATTGAACAAAAAGGTTCGTTTGATGAACCATACTGTTTAAGTATTTTAGGAGCATTAGCATTAGCTTTCTTAGGGGATTTTGGGTTAGGACAATATCACTTAGCTCATCCAATTAATAAAATTGATAAATCGCATTGGCAAGAAATAGGTTTCGTCTTCTTCTCATTATCACAAGTTGTGTATATCTTAACTTTCTTTAATCAATTTAGTTTTAATCCAGCTTATTTATTAGTACCTTTTATAGGATTAATCTTAATGTTCTATATCATTACTAGATTAAAAGCATTTGATAAAAAAAGAACAGCTCTTATTATGGCTTATACATTCTTTTTAACATTCATGTTGGCCTCTACATTAAGTGCTGCTCATTCAACAGGATATAACTATTTAGGCATTACATTATGCGTGGCTGGAAGCTTATTTGCTATCTCAGATTTTACATTAATATTTAAGTATTACTATCATAAACTTCGTAAGTTTACAACGGTAGTAAGTTGTATTACTTACTATGCCGCACAGTTGTTATTTGCGTTCTCATTATATTTATATTTAACATTGTAATTAAGCAACCGAATGAGGTTGCTTTTTACATAGTAAAATAATCTATAAAATTTTTTCTATTTGTGATAGACTATTATATAAGAAAGGAGGAGCTAATATGGAAAATACATCTGCTTTCAAGGCGCTTTCAGATAAAACAAGACGCGAGATATTAACGCTATTAAAAGAAGAAGGAAGATTAGCTGCAGGAGATATTGCAAGTCATTTTAATATGACTCAAGCCACTGTTTCTCATCATTTATCTATATTAACTTCTGCTGGATTAATCGTTGATGAAAAACAAGGGAAATATATTTATTATGAAATTAATACTACAGTTATGCAAGATATGCTAGCGTGGTTTATGAGTTTGTTAGGAGGGGGAAAAGATGAAAAATAAGAAGTTAAAAAGCTTATTAGCTTTATCATTTATTTGTTTAATTTCTATTATAATAACAGTTGCTTTGATCCTTATTCCTGACGTATTAGTTAATGTCGATTGGACTCTATCTATTCTTCCTGTGTTAAGTATTATTGTTATTTTAATTACAGGCATATTTAATTATTATAAAATTAGTGATGAATTTAAAAAAGAACCTGAAATTCCGGTTGTTTCTTTGATTGTTGTGTCATTATTAACTATTATGCAAATGCTAGTTCTATTTAAAAATATTGGGTTTGATATTGATGTATGGAAATTATCAATTATCTGTGTTGGTTTTTTAGTAAGTTTGGTTGGTAATTATTTTCCAAGAGCTAAACAAAATGACTTATTTGCAATCTATAATTCATGGACAATTTGTAATAAAACTATTTGGAGAAAAACTCATAGAGCTACAGGATACGCTTGTTTTGTAGGCGGGGGATTAATCATTCTTTCAAGCTTGTTATCTAACGATTACAATTTATGGATTAGTTTAGGAATTGTAGTATTACTTATTGTATTTCCAACTGTTTTTTCAATGTTATATTTTAGACATAAGGTGAAGAGAAATGGTTAAAATCGGGAATGTTGAGACAAAGAATATAACTTTTTCTGCACCTATTGCTGGTTATAGTAATTATGTATATCGTGAAATTGTCATGGAACATGGCGCAGGTTTCGTATGTGCAGAAATGGTAAGCGATAAGGCTTTGTGTTTTAATAATCAGAATACATACGATATGCTTGAAGTATCAAATAATGAGCATCCTATGGCAATGCAACTTTTTGGTGCAGATATGGATTCTTTAGTAAAGGCCGCGAAAATTATTGATGAAAAGTGTGATTGCGATGTCATTGATTTAAATATGGGATGTCCTGTTACTAAAGTTGTAAAAACAGGGGCAGGAAGCAAAATGCTTACTAATATAGAAGAGTCTTATAAGAAAGTTAAAGCTATCGTAGATGCTTGTAAAAAGCCTGTTACAGTTAAGATAAGATTGGGATGGGATATGTCTTCAATCAATGTAGTTGAGACAGCTAAACTTATGGAAAAAGCAGGAGTTAAACTTATTGCAGTTCATGCAAGAACAAAATCTCAGATGTATGAAGGTATGGCAGATTGGTCATATATAAAAAAAGTTAAAGAAGCCGTTAGTATTCCTGTTATTGGAAATGGAGATATTAAAACACCTGAAGATGCAAAAAGAATGTTAGATGAAACGGGATGCGATGGAGTCATGATTGCAAGAGGTGCAATTGGAAATCCTTGGTTATTTAAACAAATCACAGATTATTTAGAAACAGGAACTTATGATAAAGTAACTCCTAAAGAAAAAGTTGAAACTTGTTTAGAGCATGCTCGTAGGTTAATTGCTTATTACAAAGATGAGGTAAAAGCTATGAAAGAAATGAGAAGTTTAGCATGCTTTTATATTAAAGGATTTAGTAATGCTGCGAAGGTAAGAGGAACTATTCATACTTTATTAGATTATTCTAAACTTGAAGAGATCTTACTAGAGTGCTTAAAAAATGAAGAAAACAAAGAAAATTAAAGAAGAAAAACTCGGGAGAATATCGGGATTTTCTTCTTTTTTATTGTGTTATAATTAAATTGTAGTAAAAGTAATGATATGATGAATTTTCTCTTTACAATCATAATACTTTGTATTATAATATTTAGGCACCAGTGAAGGGGTGCATGCTCTTCGCTACCTCATAGAGGTGGCCAAAAATAGTCCAAGAGGAGGTGTCTTAAATGAAAAAATACGAAACAATGTTTGTTCTTGACGCTAATTTAGATGAAGCAACACGTGTTGAAACAGTAGAATTATTAAAGTCTACATTAACAAACAACGGTTGTAACATTTTAGACGTTAATGAATGGGGTAACCGCGAATTAGCTTATGAAATCAATAAGCAAAGAAGAGGTTATTATGTAGTTTGTACTTACGAAACTGAAAATCCATTAGCAAATGCTGAATTTGACAGAATCTGTGGTATCAACTCTAATGTCATTCGTCATATCGTTATCAAATTAGACTAATTTATAAGGAGGACGAAAAAATGATTAATAGAGTAGTTCTAGTAGGTCGCTTAACCAGAGACCCAGCTGAATTAAGACGTTCAGCTAATAATGTTGCTGTCACATCCTTCACAGTCGCAGTGGACAATAGGTTCGCAAGAGGAGAAGAACGCAGTGCTGATTTCATCCCTTGTGTAGTATTTAACAAAGCAGCAGAGTTCGTTGATCTATATTGTAAAAAAGGTAGCTTAGTTGGAGTAGAAGGAAGATTACAATCTCGTTCTTACGATGATAAAGATGGAAGAAGAGTATATGTAGTAGAAGTTGTATGTGACAATGTTCAACTTTTAGAATCTAAGAGTGTTTCAGAACAAAGACAATCACAACCTTCAACATATAACCAACGTCCACAAGAACCTTCAAGAAATTCAAACTATGAATCTCCATATACTGGTATCGATATAGCTGATGACGACTTACCATTTTAATTAAGGAGGACAAAAGTTATGGCTTTCAAGAAACAACGTTCTAAAAAGAAATTTTGTTTTTTCTGTAAAAACAAAATCACTTTTATCGATTATAAAGATGTTGAATTATTAAAGAAACATATTTCAATCAATGGTAAAATTACTCCAAGAAGAGTAACAGGCACATGTGCTAAAGACCAAAGAATGTTAGCAGTTGCAATTAAACGTGCACGTCAAATGGCTTTATTACCATACGAAATCGACTAATTTATTTTTGTAATATTACAAGTTCATTTTGTAAAAATTACAGATAGCATTCGTATAAAAGAATATATAAGATCGTTCGAAAGAGCGGTCTTTTTTTTGTTTTTATGGTAATTACATTTTGCAAGCAACTGAAAATGAGAATCTATATTCAGTCTATATCACACTTTCTAGTATATATAATATAAATGCTTAGTTTGTTCGGTTCTATGCGACCATGAGCTTTAAATGAGCTAAATAAATCCAGATACTTTTTGTAAAACTAGTTCAGATTCGGTCTGTGCGGCTACATATTGGTTTAATGAAAAGATATGTTTTAATACGTTTTTTAATAGAAATAATATAATAATAAATAAAAATACTTATGATGTTGGAAAAATGCAATAAAACGGCGATAAAAAGGTTGGAAAAATGCAATTTAAGTGTTATAATATGGATGGAAAGTTGAAGGAGTGATTTTTGTGTTAAAAAGAAAAGCTTATAATTCTATAACTAAGTGGTATAATAATAGCTTAAAAAAATGTCTTTTAGTAGATGGAGCAAGACAAATAGGCAAAACATATATCATTAGAAAATTTTTAGAAGAAAACTCAAAGTCTTTTGTGGAATTTAATCTTTATGATGACAATTTAGCTAAAGAGGCATTTGAAAAAGCAGATAGCGCAAAAGACCTGCTTCTTAAAATATCTGTATTAACTAATAAACCGCTTATTAAAGGAGAGACTATAATATTTATAGATGAGGTTCAAGCTGTTGATGATGTTATAACTAAAGTAAAATTTCTTATTGAAGAAGGCTCATATAGATATATTTTGAGTGGATCACTATTAGGTGTTTCATACAAAAATGTTGATTCACTTCCAGTAGGATACATGGATGTTTTTGAAATGTTTCCATTAGATTTTGAGGAATTCGCAATAGCCAATGGAGTCTCTGATGAAATTTTGTCATATTTGAAAGAGTGTTATATAAACAGAAAAAAAGTTGATGAAACAGTAAATCACCAGATGATTAAGTTATTTAATTTATATACTATAGTTGGGGGATTTCCAGAAGCTGTTGATTCGTTTTTAAAGACAAATAATCTTCAAAATGTTTATTACATTCATGAAACAATTAATAAATTATATAAGATGGATATTTCAAAATACTCTACAAAAGATAGTTTGTTAATTAAAGATATTTATACTTTAATTCCGAGTGAATTAAATAACCAAAATAAAAGGTTTATATTGAAAAATCTTAATGAAAAAGCTAGATTTTATCAATATGAAGAATCTTTTGTATGGTTAATGAATAGTAATATAGGTTTATTTACATATAATATAGATAATCCCGAATATCCATTATTAGCGAGTAAAGAACGTACGTTATTTAAATTATTTTTATGCGATACAGGATTATTAACTCATCAATTATATGACACAAATATTGCTAAAATATTAAATAACGATGTTAATGTTAATTTTGGAGCTATTTATGAAAATGTTATAGCTCAAGAATTGAAAGCACATAAATTTGACTTATTCTATTATAATAATAAGAAACGTGGAGAAGTTGACTTTATTATAGAAGATGGTATAGAAATTATTCCAATAGAAGTTAAATCTGGTAAGGATTATAAACGACATGTTGCTTTAGATAATCTGCTATCTAATTCAGAATATAATATAAAGAAAGCTTATACTTTATGCAATGGTAATGTAGAAGTTGTTGATAATAGAATATATATTCCTATCTATATGATAATGTTTTTTGAAAAGAAGACTATAGAAAATAATATAATCAATTTTGATTTTTCTGCTTTAAAGCAAAAAAAGAATTAATAATTAAATTAGAATTTATAGAGGAGATGGAGGAGTTAAGGTGAAATTAGTATTAATTGTTGGCTCAGGTGCTGTAGGGAAAATGACAGTTGGACAAGAATTGATGAAGATAACAGATTTAAGGTTATTTCATAATCATATGATGATAGAACCAGTTATTGATATTTTTGGATATTTTAAAGGTGATACAATTCTTAAATTGCGTGAAATTATATTTGACGACTTCACTAAAAGTGATTGCTACGGAATGATTCACACTTTAATGTGGGCATTTGATATGAAGTCAGATTGGGAATATGTTGAAAATCTTGTCAGTAAATTTGATGAAGTGTACTGTATAGAATTAATAGCTTCACAAGAAGTTCGTCTTGAACGAAATAAAACAGAAAATAGATTAATTAATAAAGCTTCAAAACGTGATATAGAAGCATCTAATAAACGTGTATTGAAAGAAGATTTACATCGCCTTGTTAGTAATGAAGGTGAAATTCCTTTTAAAAATTATTTAAGAATAAATAATGAAAATATAGAAGCTAAAGACGTGGCTAAAATGATAAAAGAAACATTTAATATTTAATAGATAAATTAGAATTTGTAGAGGTGTTATTATGAACTTAGATGGTTTTGGTTTGTTTGTAGAAGATATGCCTAAAATGATTAAATTTTATAGAGATGTTTTAGGTTTTGAGATTAAAGAGTCTGAAAATGCTGGTAATGTTTATTTAATTAAGGATGGAACCTTATTTATGCTATATGAAAGAAAAAACTTTGAAAAAATGACAAATAGAAAGTATGAATATATTAAAGGGTATAATGGACATTTTGAAATAGCTTTATATGTTGATACTTTTGAAGAGGTAGATCAAAAATATAACGAGGTAATAGATAAAGGTGCGAAATCAATTTTAGAACCTGTAACTGAGCCTTGGGGACAAAGAACTTGTTATATTGCAGACCCTGAGGGGAATTTGATAGAAATAGGTTCTTTTAACAAGCCGTTTAGAAACTGATATTTTTATTTATCAAAACGACAAATTCATATTTAGCGGTTGGTCGAATAATTCGGTCGGTCGTTTTTTCTTTTTCCAAACTGGGTGTGTAAAATTCGTTCAGATTTGGAGTGTAATTTTACATTTGTAATAGTACAAGTTCATTTTGGAAAAATTACAGATAGCATTCGTATAAAAGATTACATAAGATCGCTTAAAAGAGCGGTCTTTTTTCTATATAGAGAAATAAAATAAATAGAAGTTATATTATTAAATAATATAGAACTATCCTACAGTCTATATATTCAGTCTATATCAAGCTTTCTAGCATAACTAATATAAATACTTAGTTTGTTAAATTGGGTGTGACAATGAGCTTTAAATGAGCTAAATAAATCCAGATATTTTTTGTAAAATTAGTTTAAAATAACGATGCTTTTTTTCTGAAATATGATAAAATATTTTTGTGAAGTAATGAGGTGTAAATATGAATAATGAATTTTTATCTAAAGAACCTATAGGTAAATTATTATTTAAATTATCAATTCCAACAGTAGTGGCTCAATTAATAAATATGTTATATAATCTAGTAGATCGTATATTTATAGGTCATATGTCTGAAATAGGAGATTTAGCCTTAACTGGAGTTGGTGTGTGTTTGCCATTAATTATGCTTGTATCTGCATTTGCCGCACTAGTTTCAGCAGGTGGAGCGCCAAGAGCATCTATCTTCATGGGAAAGAGAGACAATGAAACAGCCGAAAAAATAATGGGGAATTGCTTTTTACTACAAATAATAATTTCTTTTATTCTAACAATTATATTACTTGTTTTTAATCGTGAGTTATTATTGCTTTTTGGAGCTAGTGAAAATACTATAGAATATGCTGTTGCATATATGAATGTCTATGCAATAGGTACCTTATTTGTTCAGTTAACATTAGGTATGAATGCATATATTACATCTCAAGGATTTTCAAAGATTGCAATGATTACAGTATTAATCGGCGCTATATGTAATATAGCTTTAGATCCTATTTTTATTTATGCATTTAATATGGGAGTGTCAGGAGCTGCACTTGCGACTATTATCTCACAAGCTATTTCTTGTACGTTTGTTTTATCCTTTTTGTTTAGTAAAAAATCAGTGTTAAAATTGAAAGTATCAAATTTTAAATTAGATTATAGAATTGTTTTGCCTTGTCTAGCTTTAGGATTGGCTCCATTTATTATGCAATCTAGTGAATGTATAATTATAGTGTGTTTTAACACATCACTACAAAATTATGGTGGAGATTTAGCTGTCGGAGCTATGACCATTTTGTCTAGTGTTATGCAGTTTGCCATGTTACCATTACAAGGCTTTGCTCAAGGTGCACAGCCTATTTCAAGTTATAACTTTGGCGCTAAAAATGCAGATAGGGTAGTTAAGACATTTAAATTATTATTAATGATATGTTTGATTTATTCAACGGCACTTTATATAGTTGTAATGACTTGTCCAAATATGTTTATATCTATGTTTACAGATAAAGTAGAACTAATTGAATTTACAGTTAAAGCTATGAGAAGATATTTCTTTGTCTTATTTGTATTTGGTGCTCAGATAGCTTGTCAAATGACGTTTGTGTCTACTGGTAATGCAAAATCTTCAATAATAGTAGCGTGTGCTAGAAAATTTTTCTTATTATTACCTTTAATTTATATTATGCCTGCAATTATGGAAGATAAAACAATGGCTGTTTATACAGCAGAACCGGTTGCTGATTTTTTAGCAGTAACATTTACGGTTATTTTATTTATTTTTCAATTTAGAAGGTCTATTAAACAATTAAAGAATAACTAAAGTCAACAAATAATTAATTGATATTTATTGTAATATTACAAGTCTAATTTGAACTTTTATAACAATTTGAATTTGAAAAAATTGCAGATAGCATTCGTATAAAAGCTTATATAAGATCACTCGTTTGAGTGGTCTTTTTCTATATAAAGAGAACTAAAAGAAATAAAGCGCAGCTTTAATGAGACTTCCTTTTTAGTAAAGACGTGATATAATAAAATAAAAAAGGGAGATATTATGGAAATAAAATTATTTAGAAATGGAAAAAAATTAATGTGTAGATTACCTGGAGAAGATAAGGATATTCCGGCAGCGGACCTATTCTTAGGAGCTATGTTTTTTAAACCGGAAAAACTTAAAGAAAAACTAGGTGAAGAATTACCTGTTTTAGTTCCTATTTGTGAAATTACTAAGCAAGAAGAAATTGATATTGCAAAGCTTAATGCTTATCTTGGAACTATATACGATAAATAATAGTTTGACTTTGTAAACATATGAATTTATACCGCTTGAAAGAGCGGTCTTTTTTGCATTTTAAGGCATAAAAAGATAAATTGCGTTTGAAAAAGAGGGCAATTGTTGAGTAAACCTCATACGATAGCATTATTTAATTAAAACAAGTGAAAAAGTGTGATATAATTAAAATTAAGAAAAAACATTTATAAATTTAATAGAGGTAAAATATATGGGAGAAAAAAAAGAAAAAGCACTTAGTGCCGAACAACTTGCAAAAAAAGAGGCAAAAAGGCTAAAAGAAATTGCAAAATTAGAAAAAGAAAAAAATAAATCAAGAGGTCTCGGCTACTTCGCTTGTTTTTTATTTATCATTACAGTTGTTTATATGGTAGATGAATTAACGTCACAAATTGGCAGTCAAATGCAAACAATTATTGCTACAGAAATTTTTGCACCAATTGTTGGAGAAGAATTTGCAGTAGCTCGAATGAGCGCATTTGGTGTTGCTGGAACTATTGCATCAGCATTATCATTTCTTTATAAACCTTTATCAGATAAATATGGTAGAAAAATATTTTTGATAATAAATACTCTTGGTATGGGTATAGGTATGCTTTTAGTAGGAATCTCAACAAATATTCCGGTGTATGTCATTGGTGCAACTATTATGGCATTTTTTGTGCCTCACGATATGCAAGCCACATATATTTATGAAAGCACTCCACCAAAACATCGTGGAAAAATTTATTCAATCATTAAGGCAATTGCAACTGTTTGTGTTTTATTAATCCCTGTGTTAAGAAATGTGTTTATTTCTGCTTCAGATTCTTCTAAATGGGTTTATGTTTATATCATTCCAGGAATGATAGCTTTTGTGATTGCGATTTTAGCTATCTTCTTAATGAGAGAATCAGATGCTTACATTGAAAGCAAATTACGTATTTTAAAGATGAGTGATGAAGAAAAAGAACAACTTAAAAATAAAAAAGAAGAAGTTGAATCAAATGGTGGTTTAATAGTAGGTATTAAATGTATTGTAAAAAATAAACAACTTTTGTGGTTAATTGCCGTTTATGCTCTTCAAATGATTGCAATGTTAATGACAGGATATTATGAAACAATAATTAACTCTGGTTATGCTAAACAATTTTTAGATCAAGGTATGTCCTTAACTGAAGCAAACAATCTTGCTAAAAATATAGTAAGTCAAGCTTTATTATTATTCCCAATTGGATGTGCACTTGCTACATTCGTTCAAGGTTTTCTAGCTGATAAACTTGGAAGAAGAAAAGCGTTTATTATTATGTCTATTTCTATCGTATTAGCATTCTTAGGATTTTATTTTGGATCTAAATTTACTTGGAATCAATATTTAGTTGGTTTATTAACTGGTATTGCCGTTGGTTCTGTATGGTCTGCTGGTGATATTGTTATTTTAATGATTGCTGAATCGTCTCCAACAAAGTTTAGAGCTTCGGTTCAATCTATTGCCCCTCTTATGGCAGGAGCGCCTTATGGGATTGTCATGGGGCTAGCAATATTATTTATGAATATTTTTGGAGATGCTATTATTCCTGCAATCATATTGGTTACAGCTGTACCAACATTACTTGGAGCAATATTTATTTTATTTACTAAAGTTAAAGAAACTAATGCCACAAAATTAGATTAAATTGGCGAAATTTAAAATTTGATTAAGATCACATTATTTTGTGGTCTTTTTTATATCCAATTAAGTAAAGCCCAGTCTTTTAAATAAATTAATAATTTGTTATAATTAGAGGGCAGAGAAAAGGAAGCGATGTTAAATGAAAAAGATTTTATTAGCATTTTTATTATTATTTAGTTTTGCACTTACAGGATGTGGAATACCTGATTTAGGTAATGGATCTGGTATTGATGCTGAAGTAGAAGAAGTATTGAAAGAATATACACCAAGTTGTAAGAAAATTGAAGATGAAACTAATAAGTATGAAAAATCGTCATTAATTCAAGCAGGAATATTAAATGTTTATGTTTTAAAAGATAATCAAAACGAAGAAGTTTCTTATGGTTATTTAGTTAATGCTAATGGTAGAAATGGCGTAATAAAAATGGTACTTGTATTATCAAATACAGATAATGTTGTTTTAGGATTAAAAGTCATGGAACATACAGAAACAGAATCATTCGGTAAAATCCTATTAGAAAGTCCAGATTTTGAAAGTCAATTTATTAATCTACCTTTTGATAATGTGGACACAAATGTAAAATATGATGGTATTGCTTCAGCATCTTTAACATTAAAAGGAGTTAAAGATAGTGTTAAGAAAGTAATAACATTCCATAAAACAAAAAATCAAAGTGGAACAACAAGTAACGCTAATGTTTCAAGTGAAGAAAGGGCTTTGATGGGACTAGATAAAAACGATGAATTAGTTGATAAGTCAGAAGAGTTTTTAAACACTTTAAAAGCAAATGTTAGTGAAAACATGTACAACACTTTAACTAAAAATCTAGGTCTTAAATATTATGTTGAAATATTAGATGGAAATAAAAACATTAAAGGCTATGGTTATATTGTTGAAGGAAAATATAATTATGAAGCAGAAAACGGATCACGTTTAACTTGTTCTTATAAATTATCTTTAACTATGGATAAAAATTATTCAAATATAAAAGTAGCTGTGTTGAGTTCTGAAGATACTATTAAAGATACATTTGTTGAAGATACAGCAGTTACTGATTGGATTAATAATAATTATAATGGAAAATCAATTAAGGAAATAAGTGAAATGGGCACAAATGTAGATTCTATAGTTGGAGCAACATTTACTTCAAGTGCATATCGTAATCACATATCTTATATTGTTAAGGCACATTTAAGAGCGTTCCCAGAACAATAATACAAAAGACTTGTTTGATATATGGGTAAATTCTAAATATCATATGTTGTTTTTGTTAATTAGACCACCAAAAGGTGGTCTTTTTTTTCTTTTGATGGTATCGTAAAAACAGATAAATATATTAATTAATAAGTGATCGAAGTATTGTTTGGTCTCTTTTTTTATGATTAAAAACGTGTGAATTTTATGCCGCAACCTATAGTTTCCTATAGTTGCGTACTTTGTATATTAAAGTTGGTAGATTCTACTATCTAAATAAATATAATAAATATCATATTAATAGAATATGGGAGGAATATATATGAATAAATCAGTTAAATCATATATTTATAAAGGAAATGTTTTTAATTTTATTGTTTTGACATTTACTTCATTATTTCAAACAGCCGCACTCATTATGATTTCTCTAATGCTAGAAAAAATAATGGCAATTGCGACTGCGAAAGATTTAGATGCATTAATTGAACAAGGAGTTATTTTCCTAATATTATTTGTATCTAGTGTATTGGTGTATTTCCTAATTACATATTTAAAACCTAAATATCAAAAAAGAGCTATCGTTCAATATAAAAATAATATCTATGGACATATATTAGATAAAAACATAGCTAGTTTTAATAAACAAACCACTTCTACGTATATTTCAGCATTAACTAATGATGTGAAAAAAGTAGAAGAAGACTATTTATTTTCTGCGTTTGATTTAATTACAAATATTACTTTATTTTTATGTACTATTATTGTAATGCTTATTTATAGCCCTCTTTTAACTATATCAGGAATTGTTTTATCGTTGCTTCCTTTTATAGGTGCGATTGTAGTAGGAGGTAAATTATCTTCTCAAGAAAAAGAAATTAGTGATCAAAATGCTAGTTTTCTTCATTTTATAAAAGATAACTTAATAGGATTTTCTACTATTAAGGTTTTTAAATCTGAACAAAAAATCAAAGAGTTATTTAATAAGAATAATGATGTTTTAGAATCAAAAAAAGCTAATAAAACAAAAACATTATCATTGATGGATCTGGTTCAAACTGTACTTAGTTTAATATCACAATTTGGTGTATTCTTTATTGGTGCATATATCTCAATAACAACAAATGATATTGAACCTTCTGTAATATTATTATTTGTACAATTAATGAACTACATAATTAGTCCACTTATGAATATTCCTTCTTCTTTATCAAAAAGACTTGCTTGTAAACCTATTTTTAAAAAGATTAGTGAAATAATTAAAAAAGAAGATAATACTAATCAAGGAAAACTTATTGAAAGCATTGATGAAATAACAGTTTCTAATCTTAAATTTATGTATGATGATAAGATTGTACTTAATGATATTTCATATAGATTTAATAAAAATAAGTCATATGCGATAGTTGGAACAAGTGGATCTGGTAAGACTACTTTAATAAATCTATTATTAGGTAAGTATGATAATTATTCAGGTAATATTTTTTATAACAACATTGAAGTAAAAGACATTTTAATTGATTCCCTATTCGAAAGATCTTCCTTCGTAGAACAAAATGTATTTGTTTTTGATGATTCAATTATTAATAATATTACAATGTATTCAAATATAGATGAAGAATTATTAAACGAAGCAATTACTAAATCGGGACTAGACACATTAATTAAAGAAAAGGGAAGAAATTATCGATGTGGTGAAAAAGGTTGTAACCTAAGTGGTGGTGAAAAGCAAAGAATAAGTATTGCTAGAGCATTGGTTAAAAAATCTCAATTATTATTACTTGATGAAGCAACTAGTGCATTAGATAATGAAACATCATCTTCAATAACTAACAATATATTAGCAATTGATAACATCACGAAGATAATGATTACTCATAGATTAGATAAAGAAATATTAACTAAATTTGATGAAATAATTGTTATGAAAAATGGTAGTATTGTTGAATTTGGATCATATGATGAGCTAATGAACAATAATGCAATATTTAAGTCTTTGGTAGAATTGGATTAATGAAAAAAGATCACTAAAAAATAGTGGTCTTTTTGTTTATAGAAAAAATAGAAATGTTTTAAACAATCAATATTTAGCTGATAGTCATTTATCTTTTATGATGATATAATTTATACGGGTGATTGTTATGAAAAAATATAATAAAATAATTGTTTTATTATCTACTATATTGATTTTTGGTCTTCTTTATGGATGTGCTGGAAGTGAAGGTCCACAAGGTCCGCAAGGGGAACAAGGTGTTCAAGGCGAAACAGGCCCGCAAGGTCCACAAGGAGAACAAGGTGTCCAAGGTGAAACAGGCCCGCAAGGTCCGCAAGGGGAACAAGGTGTTCAAGGAGAAACAGGCCCGCAAGGTCCACAAGGAGAACAAGGTATCCAAGGCGAAACAGGCCCACAAGGTCCACAAGGAGAGCAAGGTGTCCAAGGTGAAACAGGCCCACAAGGTCCACAAGGAGAACAAGGTATCCAAGGTGAAACAGGCCCACAAGGTCCGCAAGGAGAGCAAGGTATCCAAGGAGAAACAGGCCCACTAGGTCCACAAGGAGAACAAGGTATCCAAGGTGAAACAGGCCCACAAGGTCCGCAAGGGGAACAAGGTATCCAAGGAGAACCTGGTAAAGATGGACAAACACCTTATATTGGTGAAAATGGAAATTGGTGGATTGGACAAGAAGATACTGGTATTGTAGCAGGTGCTCAAGACTATAAATACTTAATTCCGAATCCACTTGAAGATAGTTATTTCGAAGGGAAAACTATCGTTTGTATTGGTGATAGTATTACTGCTGGAGTTGGAACTACAGTGGGTGAAAATGATTACGTTACATTATTAGGAGAAAGGCTAAGAGCTAATACAGTTAGAAAAGGTGTTAGTGGAACTACCTTATGTACTGATGGTTCTAGAAAATGTAACATTGATATGCTAACTAAAGAAAATATCGCGGGAGCAGATATTGTTACTATCTTTATGGGAATCAATGACTGGGCAAATGCTACAAGTAGTTATTATTCTGTAGGTGAAGCAGGAAGTAAAGATACTTCTACAATATATGGTGCTGTAGATATGTGGTGTAAAAGAATTGAAGATTTACAAAAAGAAGAAGAGTTTAAGAATACGAAGTTTTATTTCATGACACCAGTTATTACTTCTTGGAATAACTCAGTAACTTCTAAAAAATCATGGGATCAAAGCAAAGAAAATATTTGTGGTGATACATTAAGAGATTTATGTGATGCAATTATCGATACATGCAATGAATATAAAATTCCTGTAATAGATTTAAATTATTATAGTGGTATTTATTATATATCTGATGATGATAATAACGTTGCAGAGACTGGTGGAGATGGAGTTCACCCTAGTCCAAAAGGTCATGAATATATCGCAGAAACTATAGAAATATTCTTGTTAGAAAACCCAACATATGTGGACTCTAAAGAGGCAATTGATTATATATTGCAGCACGAAGATGTTAGTAAATCATATATTTATCCTGGTAGAGAATGGTTAATTAGAAAACCTGAAAAAGAAGATTCATCAGAACATACTCACGTATTCACAGATTGGGACTATATGAAAAAACCAACATGTGAAGAAAAGGGGATATCATTCAGGTTCTGCGAAGAATGTAATTATACGGAAACTAAATATGTGGATTCACTAGGACATAAAAAAGTGATTGTTGAAGGTGTTGATCCAACATGTGAAGAGGATGGATTAACAGAAGGTCAAATCTGTGAAATTTGTGGCTATGTATTTGTTGAACAAGAAGTAATTATTGCTTTAGGTCACAATTTCCAAAAAACGATATATGAACCAACATGTGAAGAAAAAGGATATACCGAATATAAATGTGAATGCGGACAAAGTTATAAAGAAAATTTTGTAGATGTGATTTCTCATAATGAATATGAAAATTGTGCCCATTTTATTGGAGAAAAAACGATTTCATTTTTAGGGGATAGTATCACAACATATCCAGAATGGAGTAACAATACTTCATATAATTCTACAATTGGTAACAATGCACTTTGGTATGATGCTTCAAAGTTAGATAATGTTGATAAAACATGGTGGAAAAGAACGGTTGATAATCTAGATTTAGAATTATGCGTTAATAATGCTTGGAGCGGTTCTAGAGTTACAACAACTGCAGGAACTACAGCAGCTACTTCCATGGATAGAAGTAACAATCTTCATAATGATTTAACTAATTCGTATCCTGATATAATTATTATTTATATAGGAATTAATGATTTTAATGCTGGAGTTGAATGTGGAACTTTTGTTTCGCTTGATGAAATTTATGATGAAGAAAATAAAACTTACATTGGTGATTTAACTAACTTTGCGGATGCATATGCAACAATGCTTCATAAAGTCACAAGCAAATATATTAATGCAGATATATATTGTTGCACAATGTATAATAATGGAAATGATAGATTAGTAAATTGGAACAATACAATTAAAAGTGTTGCTGATTACTTTGATGTTGGAATTATTGATTTTTATAGCGGAACAGAAATTAATGGCTCTACATTGAGTAATTATACAATAGATAATTTGCATCCTAATTCTGATGGGATGTATCAAATGTATAAATGTGTTGAAGAATCATTATCTAAAAATTATAAATTACCAGATTTTGGTACAAAAAAATTGTTTGATAAAACAGTTTATTCAAATATAGAAATAAGCAATTTAAACGGTTGTAATTTATCCGATTCTCCATGGATTTATTCGAATGAAATAAATAATATTTTAGAATGTTCAAAAATAACTCGAATTGGAGCACCGATAAAAACAATTAGCAATTATACTCAAGCAAATTACTATACAATTAGTGTTATTAATCTATCGACTTACGAAATTAGAAAAACAATTAAAATAATTATACCTGCAAATTATTTTTCATCGAATACTGTTAATGAATGGTACTATTCTAATGTTGAAATTGAATTAGAAGAAAATGAAACATTGGCTTTTTTATCAAAAGATGATACTGCGAATGTTGGATATAGCTCAGTTATCTCTGAAATTGGAGGGGTAATTCAAATCAATAATAAAACACAATATGATCATATTTCTTTATTATTTGATATTACATATTTACCAAATGATGAAATTGATTTCAGTCAATTAACATATACTGCTTTTGGTGATAGTATTACTTATGGAGCTGATTTAATAATTGGTGGAAGAGTTGAAAATCCTTATCCTACAGTGTTAAGTGAAATATTAGATTTAAAATCTTATGAGAATAAAGGAATCAGTGGTGCTACATTATCAGCTAACGATCAAGGATTAACTTGTATGACAGATGTAATAACAGCATATACTTCAGAAACTGACATTATAGGTGTACTAGGAGGGGTAAACGATTTTAATAGAAATCTCCCACTAGGTGATATAGATGATAATGATACATCAACTATTTATGGTTCTCTTCATGTAAGTATGGCATATTTATCTGAAAATTATAGTGATTCATTTGTGTTTTATATGACACCGTATAAAGAATATTTCCATGGTGTATTATGGAGTGACAATAATTCTCAAGGTTATAATTTAGAAGATGTTTCTGATGCTATTAAAGAAGTTGCTGAAATTTATGATATTCCAGTACTAGATTTATTAAATGAAGGTAATTTTGAGTCTATAATGTACGATGAAGATTGTGATGGAATTCATCCTAATCAAAAGTTTATTACAAACGTAATGGCTCCTCAAATTGCAGACTTTATTGAAGAAAACTATGAATAAATATTAAGATTACAAGTAAGTTGTGGTCTTTTAATATATAATATTAGACGTAGATACTCCTCACTCTACGTTTAGTTTGTTTATTTTTGAAAGTTTAAATTATATATTAATGTTGAAAGGAGAGAGTAAACATGGATCAAGAGAAAATAGGAAAGTTTATAGCTGAATGTCGAAGAAGACAAAAGTTAACACAATTTGAGTTGGCGGAAAAACTAAGCATTACAGATAGAGCTGTTTCTAAATGGGAAACAGGACGAGGAATGCCTGATTCATCATTGATGCTTGATCTTTGTAAGATTCTTGAAATCAGTGTTAATGATTTATTAAGTGGGGAGGTTGTTACGATGAATGAATATAATCAAAAACAAGAACAAACATTATTAGATTTAGTAAAACAAAAAGAAGAAAACGATAAAAAGTTATTAGCTTTAGAGGTATTAATTGGAATATTTTCGATTATTATTCTTTTAGGCTTTACATTTACTGCAGCTTTTGCACAGATGGAAAGTTGGTTAAGAATTGTCTTAATAGTTTTAGGGTTTATTATTTCTTTAATAGGAATTGGCTTCGCCTTAAGAATTGAGCAAACAGCAGGATACTATGAATGTCGTGAATGCAGACATAAATATATTCCTACATTTAGTAAGGTACTATGGGCTATGCATTATGGTAGAACTAGATATATGAGGTGCCCTAGTTGTGGTAAGTATTCCTGGAATAAAAAAGTTATAAAAAAATAAAACATATTTTCTCCGTTTTCTTTTAAAAAAACTATTATTATGAAATAATATATAAAAGAAGAGGAATTAATATGAAAAAAGTGCAAAGATTAACATTAAATAATAAAAATACTATTCCTGATATAGGATTTGGAACATGGCAAATAAGTAATGAAGCTGTTATTGATGCAGTAATTACAGCATTAGAATGTGGATATAGACATATCGATACAGCAATAGATTACGGAAATGAAGAGGGTGTAGGAAAGGCTTTAAAACTAACTGATGTAAAAAGAGAAGAAATCTTTTTAACATCTAAAATACCTGCGCATGTTAAAACATATGAAGGTGCGAAAAGGTGTATTGAAGAATCATTAAAAAGATTACAAGTTGATTATTTAGATTTGATGCTTATTCATTCTCCTAGACCTTGGGAAGGGTTATGGGATCCTAATTATCCTAGATATTATAAAGAAAACTTGGAAGTATATAAAGCATTGGAAGAGGCTTATAAAGAAAAAAAGATTAAGTCGATAGGAATATCAAATTTCTTTATTGATGATGTTAAAAATATACTTGAAAATGTAGAGATAAAGCCTGTAATAAATCAAATATGTGTTTTTATTGGGAACACACCAAAAGAGTTAATAAAATATTGTAAAGAAAACGATATTTTAGTTGAAGCTTATTCTCCGATTGCTACAGGAAGATTGTTAAAAAATAAAGAGTTAATCGCTATTGCTGAAAAATATGATGTAAGTGTTCCTCAATTGTGTATTAGATATTGTATGCAAATTGGAACATTACCGCTACCAAAAAGTCAAACAAAAGAACATATTAAGAGCAATCTAGATGTTGATTTTGAAATTGATAAAATAGATTTAGATTATTTATTTAATTTATAAATTGTATAAGAAAAAGGATTGATAATCATTATCAAGCCTTTATCTTTGTTATTGTTTTTTTCTTTTTGTTACACAAGCTAATACTAAAATTAAGATATCCAATACTACAACGATTAACATTGCCCATACTGGAGAAAGATATTTAACTATTGCATATAAAATTGGAACGAAAATCGCTACAGAAACGATAATTGCGATTACTGTTTTGTATAGATATGGACGAATAGTGTTGTGACATACTCCCACCACTTAGTTTAAATAACTAGAAGTGGGGTTTCTCGGGCAAGAAGTCTAATGACTTCAGTAAGCGAGCTATCTCCGCGTGCCCCGCGGTTTAATTAATCTTAGATTTGGGTCTAGACTTTTAATAGTCTTAGACCTTCTTTTTTTATATTAATTGCTGCATTGTAATCTCTATTGTGTTTTGTTCCACATTCAGGACAAACCCATGTTCTTTCATGTAGTTTTAATTCGGTATGAATATGTTTACAATTACTACATAGTTTACTAGATGGATAATATTTATCTATCTTAATTAATCTTTTCCCTTGTTCTTCTAGTTTGTATTTAAGATAATTTGTAAACAT
>JAFTIF010000009.1 GCA_017457045.1 Bacilli bacterium | reverse complement strand
GAAATTATCATTTTCGAGCGTTCGGGCTTTATTTCGTACGCAAACTGCGGTTTGCCGTACTATATCGGCGGTGTTATTGAAGACGAGCAGGATTTGACTTTGCAAACTCCCGAAAGTTTCTTCCGCCGTTTCAAAATCGTGGCGAAAGTCTATCACGAAGTCACCGATATTGACACGAAAAACAAAACCGTTTCCGTAACCGATTTGAAGACGGGGACGAGTTTCACGGAAACCTACGATAAACTGATTTTATCGCCTGGCGCAAAGCCTGTTTTGCCCGATTTTTACGTCGAAAATGAAAGAGTATTCACGCTCCGAACAGTAGAAGACACGCTCAAAATCCGCGCTTTTATCGAGCAAAAACAGCCCCAAACAGCCGTCGTGATAGGCGGTGGCTTTATCGGGCTTGAAATGGCGGAAAATCTTATGCATCTTGGCGTAAAGACTGCTGTCGTGCAACGCTCTAGCCATCTTTTGCCGACGGTTGACTGCGATATGGCGTCCTTTATTCACGCAAACTTCCGTCGTCACGGCGTGCAATTATTGCTGAATGCCAACACGGAAAAATTGACGGAAAACGGCGAGCAAATATCGCTAGAAATCGATAACGTAAATAAACTCAACGCGGACATGGTAGTGGTTTCCATCGGTGTTACGCCCGAAAACACCCTTGCAAAACAAGCAGGTTTAGAGCTTGGCGTGAAAGGCGCAATCAAGGTAAAGGCAAAGATGGAAACTTCCGTTCCCGATATCTATGCGGTGGGGGATGCAGTACAGGTAAAACACTTTATCACCGAGCAAGACGCGGTGATTTCCTTGGCAGGGCCTGCCAACAAACAAGGGCGTATAGTTGCCGATAATATTTGCGGATTGAACAGCGAATATCAAGGCTCGCAAGGCTCGTCCGTGATTAAATTGTTCGATATGACGGTAGCAACGACGGGCATTAACGAACAACAAGCCAAAGCGAGCGGTATAGAATACGAAAAGGTGATTTTAACGCAAAACTCGCATGCAGGATACTATCCGAATGCAACGGCAATGACTGTAAAACTCCTTTTTGAAAAGGAAACTTATAAGATTTTGGGCGCACAAATCGTTGGCTATGACGGCGTAGATAAACGCATTGACGTGATTGCAACCGCCATTCGAGCAGGTATGAAAGCGAACGAGTTGAAGGATTTAGACCTTGCGTACGCTCCGCCGTATTCGTCGGCGAAAGATCCCGTGAATATGGCAGGTTTCGTTGCGGACAATATCAAAAACGGTGTCGTAAAGCAGTTTTATTATGAGGACATCCCTGCGTTAAGAGAAAGAAAGGACGGGATTTTGCTTGATACGCGCACGCCGTTTGAATATATGCGCGGACGCGCGGACGGATTTATCAATATTCCGTTGGACGATTTAAGAGAGCGTTTGGGCGAGCTTGATAAAACTAAGAAAATCTACGTAATGTGTCAAAGCGGACTTCGCAGTTATTTGGCAACCCGAATTTTAACACAAAACGGCTTTGACGCGTACAACTTTGCAGGTGGTTTTAGATTATACAGCAGTATCAAATACGAAGAATTGTTATCCAAACAATGCTATTCGTGCGGTATGGAGAGAAAAAAGGAACAAGTCACAATGTAATTGCCCATTATGATTTGTTGGTTGATGAAAATAACGATCCTTTTTATAATTCGCCTGAATTAAAAAATTATATGAATAAGTGGGATGGTCAGGTATTTATAGATGCTTTACAATTGGATGAAAATAAAGAAATTTTAGAAATAGGATTGGGAACAGGTCGAATAGCTGTCAAGGTTGCCCCTTATTGTAAACGATTAACGGGAATCTATATATCACCTAAAACGATTCAAAGAGCAAAAGAAAACTTAAAATCGTACTCAAATATTAGTTATATTAACGGTGATTTTATTTCTCATGAATTTAAAGAAAAATTTGATGTTATTTATTCTTTTCTAACGATGATGCATTTCAAGAATAAGGCCTATGTTATTGATAAGATAGATAGCTTGTTAAACAATGACGGCATTTTTTGTTTGTCCATAGACAAGAATCAAAGCGAATATATTGATATGAGAAATCGTAAAGTAAAGATTTATCCCGATACTCTTGATAATATAAAATCAATTATCGGTAAAACCGCAATGTTGGTTGCAAATGTAATTGAAACTGATAACGCATACATTATTGCAAGCAGAAAACAATAAAACAAATTCCATTTTGTCGGTGAGTTTAATTGTACGCATTTTGGGTAAACTGTACGCAAACTTTACAAGGTATACGCACTTTTTAAGAGTGTTTTTAGTCTATAAATAATATATTTTTTTGTATAATAACAAATCTTTCTATAGCATTTCACATAATAAGTATAATATGATAAAATAGTGTTTATAAGATAGGAGACGATACAATGAAGAAAAAAATGATTCTAAGTTGGTATTATTTGATAATAAGTCTTTTAATTTTGTCCATTGTATTTTTTATAATTTCACTCTTTCTCTCCAATCTTAAATATGTATATACTGTTTGTTTAATAATTGCTTTTCTTCTTTGTTTTTTTGTGGGTTTTATAGAGCAATTTAATCATAAAACAGGATTGAAATTAAATCTCAGCAATTCCACTAAAATTGAAAAGATTAGTTTTTATTTATTGGCAGCAATTGCATTTCCTGTCTGTACATGTATTTTTATTTACTTAATGATTTTACATGGTGGTCCACAAATAGTAGATGGTGGCTATTTCATAGTGAATCATGGTGATATAATTAAAGAAATAACTTATGAGCAATACAAATTATTATCTTTTTTAGAACAGGTTATGTTTGTTTTATCTTTTAATGTAATGATATATGGTTTATCTATGACAATTAGAAACTTGATGCTTAATAGAAAGTAGATATCATTATAAAAAATAAAGAATTGATTAAACATTTTTAGTATTACATTAATTAGACTTGTGAAAAAGTTTATCTATTGGTTCTGAACAATTTCATGATTATTTTTATCCTGAAGAAGGAGGCCCTATATTTTTAGCGAATAGAGTAGTATAAGAATAACAAATTGTATCTTTTTAGAACTTATTCCTATGGAAAAAATGTCAAATATATCCTTTTTATTTTTCTAATACATTAAAAAGTAAAGTTTGATGCAAAATGTATCAAACTTTTTTATTTTCAAAATAAAAACTACTTTAAACAAATATAAAAATAGAATATTATTTAATTGTATATAGATTTTGAATTACTATTAATGAAAGTTTAGAATATGAGGATAAGTGTTTATATGAAAAAAATATTTTTATGGCTAATGGTATTGTCTATGCAATTAATGTTATGTTCGTGCGATAAGCATGTAAGCTCATATAAAGCGATTGGTCTAGTTAGAAGTCAAACTTCACATAGTTGTGAAGCTTCTTTTTATTCTCTTGAAGGTCAATTGGTTTTTAAAATAAAAAAATCCGACTCAGGAACAGAAGGAAGTATTGCATATTCAATAAAAGTTGATGAAGGAGAAGTTAAACTCTATTATGACATTTTTGGTGTAAAGGAAGAATTAAAATGCGTTAAAGCAGGAGAATCTATAACTGACTTTGGTGGATATGTAGAAGGAGGAAAAACTGTCTACATTATTATTGAAGCGATAGCCAATACACAAGGGAAAGTATCTGTTGAACTCGATCATTAATATAAAAAAGGAGATTAGTATGAAAAAGTTATTATCGAAGCTAGTTTTATTAATATGTATTTTTTCTTTAAGTAGTTGTATTACGATTCATAATAAATTTGAACATTATAGGGACATAGACCAACTAGATAGTATAAAAATATATTATATTGATTCATATTATAATCCTTACTATAATGAAAACGAGGATTTATTTAGACATGTAGAAACAATTAATGACGATAGACATGTTGATTTAATAAATGACTTAGAAGGATTAGAATATAAAGATATTATCCCTATATTTGCACCGAGTGATCCAAATTTTAATTTGCATGGATTTGTTATCAAAATTCTATATGATACTGGTGATTATCAATTGGTATCTAATTCAGGAGCAGTATATACATATGATATCTCAAGTGGATATAGTAACTTTATCGGAATTGTTGAACAAGAAATTTGGAGCAATTTATTGATTAAATATATAGGAGAAGATTTATATAATATCTACAGTACGAATAAATAAGATTGATTAATAGTCAATCTTTTTTATTTTCTATGGTAACAATAAAAAAATATGATAATATAAAATTAGAAAAATAATGAAATGGTGGTGTTTATTATGAATAGACCTTATATTATTTGCCATATGGTAATGTCAATAGATGGCAAAGTAACAGGAGAATTTTTAAGCCGTCCTAATGCTAGTAAGGCATGTGAAGTTTATTATGAATTAAATAGAAATTATAAAGCAGATGCTTTCGCATGTGGAAGAGTTACTATGGAAGGTAGTTTTACAGGTGGATGGTATCCTGATTTAGAAGGATATGAAGTATTAAATAGCCATGAAGACTATATCGTAGAAGAAAAAAGTGGATTCTATGCGATAGCTTTCGATACAAAAGGAAGACTTGGCTGGAAATCAACTAAAATAATTGATCCTGATGAAGATCCTGGATATCATAATGCACAAATTATTGAAGTAGTGTCACAACAAGCAGATAAAAAATATTTATCATATTTAAGATCAATTGGAATTTCTTATATTTTTGCTGGAATTAATTCGATTGATGTTAAAGAAGCAATGGAAAAATTATATAAGTATTTTAATATTAAAACACTTTTATTAGAGGGCGGAAGTATAATTAATGGATCTTTTATTGAAGCAGATATAGTAGATGAGTTAAGCTTAGTAGTTGATCCTGTAGTTGGTGCTACAAACGATAAATCATTATTCTATAAAGGAAATGTAAGTGAGTATAAGTTAAAAGAAATTAAACAATATGAAGATAGTGTTGTTTGGTTGAACTTTGTAAAAGAATAGGTTTGATAAAAAGTCAACCTTTTAATTATTGTTACTATAAAAAAAGGAGAAATTTTTATGAGAAAAAATTTAGGAGTTAAACCATGGTTATATCCTCAACTCGTTATGATTATTGGTACATATGATAAGGATGGAAACCCAAATGCAATGAATGCTGCATGGGGTGGAATGGCAGATTATAATAAGATTATGGTCTGTATGTCGAGTCATAAAACTACCGAAAATATCGGTATAAATCAAGAATTTACTATTTCAATTGGTGATGCTGAACATGTTGTTGAATGTGATTATGTTGGCATTATTTCTGCTAATAAAGATTCTAAGAAAATGGAAAAATCGGGATTCACTACAAGAAAGGCAGAATTTGTAAATGCACCAATTATTAATGAACTTCCATTATGCATAGAATGTAGATTAGATAAAATAGTTGAAGAAGATTTATATATCGCAGAAATTATTAATGTTAATGCAGATGAAACAATTTTAGATGAAAAAGGAAATGTTTGCTTAGACAAGTTTATTCCTATTAGTTATGACCCTTCAACACATGGATATTATAAGGTTCAAGGAAGGGTAGGAAACGCATTTTCAGATGGCAGGAAGTTAGATAAATAGCTATGAAGATTATTGATTTGTTGAGGTGCGAAGAAAAAGATAAATACTTAGAGAAACTAAAAGACTGTGAATGGCGTGCAGGTAAATATTTATATGGTTTGGTTAAAAATAATGAATTAGAAAAAATGTGCGGAGAAAATCCTAGAGTATTTATGCTTGTAGATAATGATAATATAGTTTCATATTGCACATACGTTAATCAAGATGAAATTGATGCTAAACATTTATTTCCATGGATTGGCTTTGTATATACTTATCCTGAATATCGTGGAAATCGTTATTTTGATAAACTATTAAAGCATATTATTGAACTTGCTAAAGAAGAATCTTACGCATGCATTTATCTTTCAACTAATGAAATAGGTTTATATGAAAAATATGGATTTATTTATTTTGGTAATATGTTAGATATTACAGGAAATGATTCGAGAATTTATCGATTTATATTATAAAAAAATGAGAATTATCGCTATTAGATAATTCTTTTTTTATGTCTTTATGTTAAAATAAAGAAAAAGGAGACTTTCATATGATAAAAAATATATTATTAAAAGTTTCGAGAATAGGAAACTTAGTACTTTCGTGGTTTAATTTCTTCATGTTTTTTGCAATGAGACCTTGTTGGTCTGGTATTTCAAAAACATTAGGATATGAAGATAATATGACATGGTTACTATATAATTTACCTGTCATTATTTGGATTTTGTTTTTTGTTATTGCTGTTGCAAATACAGTATTATTCTTGACTAAGAAAAAGAATAATTTATGGTCTTATATTATGAATGGTGTGAATGTTATTTTCTTAGTTGCAGTATTTGTTATTATTGCTTTAGGTGCGATCGATTATCTAGATTATATTTGGCCTAACTTCTTTAGATATGTAGGAATATGTGTTGCTGTCTTAATGGTCATTTTCTTTATTTTCGTTTATCCTAAAACAAAACTTGTGGAAAATAAAGCATTTAAGTTTGGGTTAGTTGGGATTTTGTGTTTAACTATTCTAGCTAATTTAGTTGATTTTACATTTAATGGTATTAAAACAGGGGCGGTTGTATACGCTGTTGAGAAAGAGTATCAAATAGTATTTTCAAGTGAAACAAACTCAAGAGCTTGGGTTGAAATTGATGGTGAAAGATATTTTGACAATTATAATGGTTCTAATAAATCATATACTAAGATTCATAAAGTAAGTGTCCCAATGACTTTACTTAATAATGCTAAAAAATATACAATCCATGTTCAAAAAATTACTTATCGTGGTCCTTTTGGAGGATATTTTGGTAAAGATATTTCAAAGGAATATACATTTAAACCTGTCGATACAAGTGATGGACTTCAATATTATTCATTATCCGATATTCATATGGCAGGTAATGCTTCAGCAAAGGCTGCTTCATATATGCAAGATAAGGAAATTCTAGTTCTTGCAGGAGATATTGTTTCGATGATGGATACTTTCGCAGATGCAAATTTAGTTAATGAATATGCTTCTAAAATAACAAATGGTTCAATTCCTGTTGTTTATTCAAGAGGAAATCATGAAATTAAAGGTAAATATGCTCAAGAGTTTCATAACTTTGTTGGAACTAAAGGAGAAACATTCTACTATAACTTCTATTTAGATGGATTATATGGATTGGTTTTAGATATAGGTGAAGACCATGATGATGACTATTGGGAATATTATGATACATCTTTCTATGAAGAGTTTAGAGAAGAACAAATTGAACTTTTGGAAAAAGAAGTGGAGTCAAAAGATTTTGAGAACTATGAGTATAGACTAGTTGTATGTCATATTCCTGTTGTATTTATTAATTCTAGAAAGAATCATAAAGACCAAAAAGAAAGAATGACTGAATTATTAAATAAAATGGATATTGATATGATGATTTCAGGTCACCAACATGATTTATTTGTATTTGAACCTGGTACAGTAGAATACGATAAAAAAGGTAAGATGGAATATAATACTGATTATAAAAAACCAAAAGCAAATGGTGAACCTGCTACATATGGCGGATTAGTTACTGATCACAATTTCCCAAATATTTTAGTTTCAAAAAGAGGATATACTCAAACTGATGATGCTTCACTAACAAATACTAAATCGCAAATTGGAGTAGGCATTACAGTTGACTTTGCTAATAAGACTCAAAAGATAGTTTTCAACAATAGTAAAGGTGAAAAGGTACATATGGTTAATGCCTTTGCCCCTATTACATATGGAGAAGAAATCATATTTGATTTAGAAACTAAAAAACATAAATAAATATAAAGTCTAGTTTGATACTAGACTTTTTCTTTGTTATAATTTACTTAAGGTGATAGTATGAAGAAAATAAGTTTAATAATTCCCGCAGTTTTACTAATAGCATCATGTAGTAATCCATCTACAAGTAGTTCATCTAGTAGTTTTAATCAATCTAGTACTACAGTTAGTTCTAGTTCATCAAGTGTTGAATTAGATTTTATGCAAAAATTAAGTGATGAAGAAAGGGCAAATTTAAGTGTTCAAGGTTATGCATCTTTAATTAAAAGTGATTTTGCTCAATATATTGGAACAGATGCATATAAAGTAGTTACAACAGAAGACGAATTTATCGATGCTTTAAATAATGCTAGATATGATTATGAAACAATCTGGGATGAAACTACAAATTCATATACTCAAAATCTTATTAAAGAAGGTACAGTGCATGTTATCGAAATAGCTAACGATTTGAATTTAGGTTATTATAAACTTTCTAATAAAGCAAAAGCTAAGACACAAATAGTTACTGACTATGCAAATAAATATAATAGTTTGAAAGATTATTTATATTTTTCTGATATGTTTTTAGAAAATGGAATATCACAAATAAAGATTGAAAGAACAAGTAATTTGATGATTTATTCTAAAACTGGCGCTAAGATAACTCATGCTGGCTTTAAAATTAATAGTTGTGACAATTTAGTTTTTAGAAATATTTTCTTTGATGAATTATGGCAATGGGAAGATGGTATATCCAAAGATGCCAGTAAGATTGGAGATTATGACTGGTTTGGATGGTCTTATTTTAAGATTGGTTTCAGTGGATATATTTGGATTGATCATTGTAAGTTTGGAAAATCTTATGATGGTCAAATAGATTATGCTAATGCAAATTATCATTCAACAAAAGGAACATCATTTAGAGCCCCTTATGGTGCAAATGGTAAAAAAGGATTAAGTATTACTTGGTGTGATTTTGCTGCTGGTAGTGATGATAAAGATGGATATTTATATAAAATGATGGATAAGTTAGAGGAAGAATACCAATCCGGTACGATAACTGCTTTGTACTATAAAGCATTACGAGATAAGGGAATTTCGTTTGATGATATCTTGTATGGCTTGGCAATCCCACAAAAGAAAGGATTTTTAATCGGAGATGATCAAGATTATAAAGAAGATAATCATGTTGAGTATGATTATAATCTTGAATTAAATGTCACTTTTGCCAACGTTATTTTTACAAATCTAGAAGATAGATTACCTAAAGTAAGAGGAGGGAATGTTTATCTTCACAATTGTATAGCTGATTCAACTGAGTATTATAAATATAGAACAAGACTTTCGTCAGCTGGTGCATCTAATGCTGTAAAATCTGTAAATAGTTCTTGGAAATGTGCTTTAGTTAGTCAAGGAATTGTTTGCGGTCAAGGTGGAAGCGTTAAAGCAGAAAATTGTATGTTTTTAGGAATTAAATATTTATTAAAAAATAATGATTCAGGTTCTCCTGCTCCTTATTCATATGGGGGATTTGAACTTGTAAATTGTAAATATGTATGTGATTCTACTAATTATGTAGGATCAAGCGATGATGAAAATCATAAATTCTCAAATTCAAATAAGGTATCTTTAGCACCAAAATATTTTGTTTGGCATACAGAAAACGGATTGGCTCCTTATGCGCCATCATTGTTAATTGAACTAGATCAATTGGAGATTGTTTTAGAAAACGAAAATTATGGTGTAGGGCCTAGAGAAAAAATGAATGATTATATGATGTTATTTAATTATTAAGGGATGAAAGTCCCTTTTTAATTGTTTGACAAATCGCTATTTATAAATTAAACTAACAATTATAGAAAGAAGGGCGTTTTATGTATGTAATTAGTAAGACAGAAAAAGGAAGAAATCAACAATATAAGATTGAAAACGTCCTTTTAGAATATATGCAAACAAGACTATTTGAAGATATTACGGTTGTAGATTTATGTGAAAAAGCTGGTGTTACAAGAAGAATATTTTACCGTCATTATTCAAACAAGTTAGGAACTCTTCAAGCTTTATTAGATCATAGAGTCGGAGAATTTGTTAAAGCCCAAGAAAAGTTTGATAGAATTAGATTAGTCGCAGTATTAGGATTTATGAAAGAACAAGATGAACTTCTTTCAGCGATTATAAAAAATGGTTTCAGTGAATTGTTTTTAGAAAGACTATTAGTTTATGTTTTAGAGAATGATCATTTAAAAATGAAACTTGGATATCATGATATTAAAGATGGTTATTCAGTACTATATTTTAACTTATCAGGTCTTATGGGGTTAGTAATAAACTGGCATAGAAATGGATATGATAAGTCTATTGATGAATTAGCTGAACTTATCGTAAGATTGATGGCAAAACCTATAACAGAATAAAAAAAGGGACAAAAATGCAAATTTGTCCCTTTTTTGTATTGAAACTTTCAAATTGTTATTCTATAATAAAATTAACAAGACACAATTTATAATTAAAATAAAATATTTTTAAGCAGTATTAAGGGAGGATTTTTATTATGAAATACGTGCTAATGAACCCAAAAGCTAACAATTGTTGTGGAGAACAAGACGCAAGAGAATGGGCAAAATGTTTAAATGAAGAAGTCACTTTTGTAAACGTTTTGGAAACAAAAGACATGAAAGGTTTTGTTTTAGGATTAAATCCTGAAGATGAAATTATTGTTGCAGGTGGCGATGGAACATTACATCATTTTGCAAACGATGTTGCAGAAATTGAAGTAAAAAATAATTGCTACTATGTAAAGAGTGGATCAGGAAACGACTTTTATCGTGATAATAAAGAACACGCTAATGAATTAGGCATGATTCCACTTAATAAATTTATTACTAATTTACCAATTATTCATGTAAATGGTATTACAAGAAGATTTATTAATGGTATTGGTTACGGTTTAGATGGTGAAACATGTAGAGTTGGTGAGGAAATTAGAGCTTCAAATAGCACTAAGAAAATTAATTATACAAATATTGCTATTAAATTATTATTAGGTGGATATAAATTAAAACACGCTACAGTTACAGTTGATGGTGAAACAAGTGAATATGATCATGTTTGGTTAGCATCAACAATGA
The DNA here is from genome assembly GCA_017457045.1 of Bacilli bacterium. The sequence goes on along the minus strand of JAFTIF010000009.1, from coordinate 24,279 downwards.
AAGGTAGATACTATGGTGGTGGCTTAATGGTTGCTCCATTACAAGATAGATTTGATGAAGAACATAGAGTATCAGTAGTTGCTTTATATAAAAGAAGCAGACTTGGTACATTATTACGTTTCCCTTCATTAAATAAAGGTGAACACATTAAGAAAACTGACTGGGTAACAACAAAAGTTGGTAAAAAAGTTGAAGTTAAGTTTGATCAACCATGTTCATTACAAATCGATGGTGAAGTAGTACCAAATGTAACTTCATATACAGTTGAAGTTCCAGAAAAATAAGAAAGGGTTACAAATATGAGAAAATATGATGTAGTAGTTATTGGTGCTGGAAATGGTGGATTAGCTGCTGCAACAAAGATTTTAAATGCAGGAAAAACTTGTTTAGTATGTGAAAAACATAATATTCCAGGTGGTTTTGCAACAAGCTTTGTTCGCGGTAGATTTGAATTTGAAGCATCTTTGCATGAATTTAACGGTATTGGTACTGTAGAAAATCCTGGTAGTATAAGAGTCTTATTTGATGAATTAGGAGTAAGTGACAAAATTGATTGGATTCAATTAAAAGATGCTTATCGCTTAATTTCTTTAAAAGAAGGTTATGACTTTACAATGCCATTTGGCTGTGATGAATTTGCAAAAGCAAATAATGCATTACACCCAGAAGGAGAAAAATATATTAGACATTTCTTTGAACTTTGCCAACAAATCAGAGATGCTATGAACTATTTAGGAGTAAGCAAAGGAAGACCAGACCCAAAAGTAATGATGGAAAAATATCCAGATTACATGAGATGTGCTTCATACACAGTTAATGAAGCATTCGAAGCATTAGGCTATCCACAAATTATCGTTGATAACTTAAACGCTTATTGGTGCTATTTAGGTGCTGATGGAAACAATTTAAGTTTCTTACACTATGCAAATATGATTTATAGTTATATTTCGGGTGGTGCAGCTATCCCAACACTTAAATCACACGAATTATCATTAGCATTTGAAACAAGAATCCATGAATTAGGTGGAGATATCTGGTTTAATACAGAAGTTACAAAAATTTTAACAGATGAAAATGGACACGTATGTGGAGTAAGACTTGCAGATGGTAGTGAAGTTGAAACAAGACACGTTGTTGCTAACTGTTCACCACACGTTGTATATGGTCGTTTATTAGATGAAAAAGCTGTTCCAGAAAGAGCTTTAAAATTAACTAATTCACGTAAATTAGCTGGTAGAGGATTTACAGCATTCTATGCATTCAATAAATCACCTGAAGAATTAGGTTTAACAGATCATAACTATTTTGTATATGATTCAAGTGACAATGTTGAAATGTATAAATCAATGGAAACAATGCATGAAAACTATGGTCAAGCAACATGTGTATTAAATAATGCTGATCCAAATTGTTCTCCAAAAGGAACAACAATTATGTATTCAACAACATTATTTACAAAAGATGTTTGGAAAGATGTTAAAGAAGAAGAATACTATAAATTTAAAAATGTTATTGCAAAAAGAATGTTAGAAAGATTTGAAAAAGCAGTTGGCGTAAGCTTACAAGAACACATCGAAGAAATTGCAGTAGCTACACCTCAAACATATGCTAGATACTGTGGTCATCCACAAGGTGTTATTTATGCTTATGAATCATTACCAAGAGACGGTCTATTAAATAGAATCATGATGATTGAAGAAGATAGATTCGTTCCGGGTTTAAGAATTGGTGGCGGTTATGGTGAAAGATTATTAGGTTTCCCAAGTTCATATAAATCAGGTGCTAACGAAGGTGGCAGAACATTAAAAGATATTGAAAAGGAGGGTGAATAAGATGCTATTCTCAAAATATCCAGATGATATCAAACGTTTCCAAGAGATGGTAAACGATCGTCGTAAAATTATTGATAATACACCAGCTACACCACTTCCAAAAACATATGCTGTAAATGAATTATCAAAATCATTACACCCTAATGTTATTCCAGCAGAAATTATCGCAACTAAAGAAGTAGGTAGAAACTGCAAAGTTATTACTTTAAAATCAACAAGCGAAAATGGAAGATTTCCATATTTTAGAGCAGGTCAATTTATTACATTATCTGCAAAAGTTGGTGAATCATTTGTAACTAGACCATATTCTATTTCATCATCTCCATATCAAGCTATGGAAGGTATTTTAGAAGTAACTGTTCAAAAAGCAGGTTTATTCTCAACATACTTATTAGAAGAAGCTAAAGTTGGAGATAAAGTAGTAGTGGGTGAACCAACTGGTGACTTCTATTATGATGATTTAAGAGATTGTAATACAATTGTTGCAATCGCAGGTGGTAGTGGCATTACACCATTTATTTCAATGATTAAATCAATCGTTGAAGGATCAGATGACTTTAACTTAATCGTATTCTATGGAGTAAGAACAAGAAGCGATTTATTAATTGATTTAGATTCAGTAAAACACGATAAAGTAAAAGTAATTCCTGTTTTATCACATGAAGAAGCTGAAGGATATGAACACGGATTTATTACAAAAGAATTAATCAGTAAATATGTTCCTGAAAAATATAATGTATTTATGTGTGGTCCAGATGCAATGTATAACTTTGTTAAAGGTGAATTCATCGCATTAGGCGTAGATAAATATAGCATTCGTCAAGAACATAACTCAGTAGGTAATAGAGTATTTGAAGAACCTAAGACATTTAAATTAACAGTTCATATGCGTGATAAAGTATATGTAATTGATGCTTATCAAAACGAAACATTAATTGCTGCGATGGAAAGAGCTGGACTTCCAGCACCTGTTAGATGTAAATCAGGTAGTTGTGGTTATTGCCATAGTAGATTAGTAAAAGGCGAATGCACAATCCCTGAAAAATATGATTCAAGAAGAGCTGCAGACTTAAAGTTTGGTTTCTTACATCCATGCTGTACATATCCTGATAGTGATATGGAAATTGATGTGCCACCATTTGTAGGAGGAGAGTTGTTATAGTATGATTCCATTTATTATTATTTATTGTTTATTTCTATGTTGCTATTTCGTAACAAGAGTTGGTAAAAATATTAAATATAGAGCAATTAATAAATATATCATGGCTGTAATGTACATGGTATATGCTATTATTAAATTTCAAGATTTCGGATTACAAAGTATAGAAGCTATTTTAATGGGAGCATTATTCTTAGCATTCTTAGGAGATATCTTCTTAGTGTTTGATTTAAATAGAGGTGGAGATTTCTTCTTAGGAGGTAATGTTTGCTTTATTATTTACTATTTAGCATTATATGAAAAAACAGGTTTAGCATTTGCTGATTATTGGTTTCTATTTGTTATTTGGTTTGTTATTTATGCAGCATTTATTATTTGCTCAAATAAATTCCCTAAAGTCTTTAAATTTGGAAAAATGAAATTCTCTATGTCATTCTATTTAGCATCAATTAGTATGCATGGTATTTGTGGTTTAGGAGCAATGATTCTAGTTCCAACTACAGCAGGATTTGTTTGTGGATTAGGATCATTAATGTTTATGATTTCTGACTTTATTTTAACAACAGATAAATTCATTTTCCCTGGACATAAATGGATTACAAGAAGCAATAGTTTCTTCTACTTTATTGGCTTATTATTAATTGTATTAAGCATGGGATTATAAAAAGAAAAAAGGCAATGATAATTCATTGCTTTTTTATTAAGATAAAAAACATTATTTTTTTAGATAATATTTTTTTGCAATATGATATACTTATAAATAGAATTGATTATTAGTAGGTGTTGCTTATGATTAAAGTGTCGAATTTAACAAAAGTTTATAAAAGCAAGAAAAAAGATAAGTGCATTGCGTTAGATAATGTTTCTTTTACTCTAGATGATAAAGGTTTTGTTTTTATTATTGGAAAAAGTGGAAGTGGAAAAACAACTCTTTTAGGATTAATTGGTGGATTAGATAGCATTACTTCAGGTGATGTTAGCGTAAATGGCCATTCTTTAAGTATGTATAAAAATAATGATTATGTTAATTATAGGAATTCAATGATTGGATATATATTCCAAGATTTCCATTTAATTGATGAATTAACTATTTTTGATAATATTGCTATTTCATTGCAGCTCCAAGATATTGAAGATCGTGACAAAATTTTAGGAGCATTAAAAGATGTCGGCTTAGAAGGGTATGAAAATAGATATCCAAAAGAATTATCTGGAGGAGAAAAACAACGTGTAGCAATTGCACGTGCTTTAGTTAAAGATCCTAGCATTATTTTAGCTGATGAGCCAACAGGAAACCTTGATAGTAAAACTACTACTCAAATTCTTGATTTATTAAAAAAATTATCTAAAACTAGATTGGTTATGATTGTTTCTCATAATTTAAATGATGCAAGAGATTATGCAGATAGAATTTTAGAACTATCATATGGGAAGGTTATTAATGATTATATTAGAAACCCAGAGTATAGTGATGAAGTTTCAATTGTTGATGATGAACTTTTTATACCTGTTCATAAGAAATTTTCTTCTTCCGAAGTAGAAAGAATTAATGAATCTTTATCACAAGGGAAGATTAAAAAAATCAAGCAATTAGATAATATATTTATCCCAAATAATTTAAAAGAAATTGAAATAAAAGAATTTAAAAAGTCTAGAAAAAATCCTCACATTTCTTTAAAAAACATATTTAGACTTTCGAGAAAATTTATTAAGAAAGATTTACTTAGATTATTTGTTTATTCATTTATTGTTTCGTGCTTAGTCGTTATTTTAGGGTTGTGTGAATTAATAGTTACTTTCGATTCATCTAAAGTAATAGAAAAAGAATTAATGAATGTTAATCAAAAAAGCGTTGCTCTTAATAAAACGGATGTTAGTGATGAAAATGTTAATGTGAATAAAAGCTGTATTATTAATGTTACAGAAGATGATATTCAAGCATTTTATGATAATGGTTATGAAGGAAATATTTATAATTTAGTTAATTTGACCTTGGATTATGGAAGTAAAACATCTTTAGCACATTCACATATAATAAATAAGTTTAATCCAAACGATGTTTATTATAATGGAACACGTGGAACATTAATTACGACTGAAGAATATATAGAAGATACATTTGGTCAATTTAAATGCTCATATGTAGCGGATAAGATTGAAGATGGTGGAATATATATAACAGATTATAGTGCGGATGCAATTAGATTTTATTCTCCTACTATATTTCCAACACCTGAATCAATTTTAGGACATCATAAAAGTATGAACAGAAATGTTTATGCTTATATTAATGGCATAATAGAAACAGGATACAAAGAAAAATACCAAACATTGATGGATTCAATGCTTGATGTGGATATGACTAAAGAAGAATTATTAGAGTTAGCTTCTTCAAAAGAATATCGAGAATATTATGATGATATTATTAGAAATCTTTCAATAAGTTATACAACTAATCCAAATTTTATTGATGATTTGATTGAATTAAATACAAGAACATGGACTCCAGTTGGTAATTCTGTATTTGTATATAATGGTGGAACTTATCCTATTTCAGGATACGCAGAGAATGCTTTAACTAGATCGATATTAAATTTAAAGGATAATGAAATTGTAATGAGCCACACATTATACAATTCGATTTTTGATACTAATTATTCTTCTACTACTTTAGATCAATTTACTCCTCATGAAGTTACTTTTAATTATTCGTATTATTATGATTTAGATAGAACTAATGTCGTTTATTCTAAAACTGTAAAAATTGCTAGTATTAAAGCTCCTATATTATATTTTTCAGATAATTTGTATAAAGAACTTTTACGAATAAATACTTTTACATCAGAACTATATTTTGATGACATTTCTGAAGTATCTAGTATTTTTGAAGTTGGAGAAGAACATGGATTAACTGCAAACTCTGTAATTGCTTTGTCACTAATGACTATGACTAAAGCTGTTGGAGTATTTAGCGATTTCTTTAGTATTATCTTTATAGGTTTATGTTCATGTTCATTATTTATTATCGCTAACTATGGTATTAAGCTCATAAAGGAAAGAAAATATGAGATTGGTATTTTAAAAGCATTAGGAACAAGAAATATAGATTTGACTCTAGTGTTTGGTTTTCAAATAGTTTTGTTGATGATTTTGATTGTGGCAATGTATTTAGTTGGATCGTTTGTATTTATTGATTTTTCAAATGATGTATTAATAAGATCACTTATTGAATTAGCACCTAATGATTTTATGCTAGATATTGATGTGTTATTTATTAATAAAGATCATTTAATTATGAATAGTTGTTTGGTAGTTTTGATTGTTATTTTCTCGTTTATTATTCCGATTGTAAATTTAAGAAAGTTAAAGCCAACAAATATTATCAAAGCAAAAGAATAAATAGACTTATTAATGTTTAGGCTGTATAATTGTATTAGAATTTTGAGGTATTATTATGAGTAAGAAAAAAGTACAAGGACTACTTATCTTACTAGTTGTTTATGTTTTAGCAGCATTAGTAGGGTATTTGAGTTTTAATTTATTGAATGAAAGTTTAGATGTTTATTTGAGATTATTTATAGCAGATGCAATAGCAACTGTGTTTGTTTGGCTATCAGGTGTTTTCTTTAAAAGTGCATCTGTATATGATCCTTATTGGTCAGTTCAAACAGTAGTTATTTATGTAGCGATTATGATTACAAAAAGTGCCTATAATTTCGGAAGTATTTTACTTTTACTTTGTATATTATTTTGGGCGGTAAGACTTACATTTAACTTTGCACATGGCTTTGATGATATAAGCTATGTTGATTGGCGTTACAAGATGCTTAAAGAAAAAACGGGCTCTTTATTCCAGTTAGTAAATCTATTAGGTATTCATATGTTTCCTACTATTGTTGTTTTCTTAGCATCTATTCCTGCATATATGTATTTATTAGATGGAAAACAATTTGAAGTATTTAATCTAGCTGGTTTATTAATTATGGTATTTGCAACTTTTTTAGAATTAGTTTCTGATTTAAATATGGCTAAGTTTAAAAAAGAAAGAGCAGATAGAAATCAAATTATTAATGTAGGTCTATGGAGATATTCTAGACATCCAAATTATTTAGGTGAAATATTATTTTGGTATGGTTTAGCACTTGTTTATTTATTACCTGATTTTAGTAATGTTTATGTAATTACTGGTGCGGTAGTTAACCATTTAATGTTCTTATTTATTTCAATTCCTATGGCTGAAAATCATATGAAAAAATATAAAGAAAACTTTGGTGAGTATCAAAAGGAAACAAGAATGTTGTTGCCTTTTAAAAAAAATAAATAGAAAAAGAGGAGAAGAAATATGAAAAAGATTGTTAATAATGAGAAATATGGACAAATTGTCTATGAAGAAAACTTTTGGAGTGGAAAAAGAGAAATCACTTTGGGTGATGTTAAATTAAGTCAAAAAAGCAAAAATATCTTTATTGGAAATATAAATGGTGAAAATATTGATTTTGAAGTGCAAGGTAATTTTGTTTCAGGAGCTAGAATTAAGTTAGATGGTGAATTTTTTGAAATTGTTCCTAAATCAAAATGGTACGAATATGTTTTATTTTTCTTACCATTTATCTTAGTTATTATATGGGGTAGTAGCAAAGAATTATGTCAAATCTTACCAGTTGTTGGCGGTGCAATCGGCGGAGGTATTAGTGGTGGATTTTCAATGGCTGCATTAATTACAAGCAAAAAATACACAAAGTTAGCTCCAAAAATATTATGCGCATTAATTGGTTTAGTTGCTGCTTTTGTTACATGTGCAGTAATTGGATTAGCAATCGTTGGATAATAAAGTGCAGAGATGCACTTTTTTATTTGTGATATATATTTTGATTTGCTAGAATAAGATTATTAGAAAGGTGGTGTATCAATGATAAAAATAAGAAAAGCAAATATTAATGATTTAAATGATGCTTTACAGATTTATGAAGATGCTATTGAAAAATTTGCAATTGAAAAAACTTTTCAATGGGAAAAAGGATATCCACCAAATGAGGAATCATTTAATAATGATTTAAAGAATAATGAGATATATGTTGCATTAATTGAGAATAAAATAGTTGGAGTTATGACTTTTTTATTAGATGGTGAAGGTGATTATTTAGATATTGATGGAATGTGGCTAAATAATGAAAAATATTTGACAATTCATCGTATTGCTGTTTCAAAAAGTTATTATGGAAAAGGTGTAGGATCCTTTTTAATTAATTATGCAAAACAATATTGTTTAAATAACAACTTTAATAGTATAAGAATTGATACACATGCGCTTAATTTTGATATGCAAAAAATGTTAACTAGAAATGGTTTTGTTAGATGTGGAGTAATTAAACTTAGAAATAAAAATTTCGATTTAAGAGTTGCATATCAATTAGTTGTTAAATAATGTCAATTTTTCTTAAATTGAGAGTATTTTTGTTTTATTTTATAAAATAAAGTATTATAATGGATTCATAAATTTATTTGGAGGTAATAATTATGTACGCAAAAAATGCATGGAAAAAATATTCTGGTGAACAACTAGAAAAATTAATGAAATTTGCTGATTTATATAAAATATATATTTCAGAAGGAAAAACAGAACGCGAGATTACTAATTTAAGTGTTAAAGCATTAGAAGCAACAGGATTTGTTAACTTAGATACAGTAGAAGAATTAAATCCAGGTGATAAAGTTTACAAAGTAAATAAGAATAAGAATGTTGCTGCATTTATTATTGGTAAGAAAAAAGTTTCAGAAGGATTAAGAATTTTAGGTGCACATATTGACTCACCAAGAATCGATATTAAACAAAATCCTTTATATGAATCAACAGGCTTTGCTTTATTAGACACTCACTATTATGGTGGAATTAAAAAATATCAATGGGTTACAATCCCTCTAGCATTACATGGTGTTGTTTGTAAAAAAGATGGAACAACAGTTAATGTAAACATCGGTGAAGATCCACAAGATCCAGTAGTAGGAATTGGTGATTTATTAGTTCACTTATCAGCAGACCAAATGGGAAAACCTGCAGCTAAAGTTATCGAAGGTGAAGCTTTAGATGTAACAGTTGGACATATGCCTTTAGAAGGTGAAGAAAAACAAGCTGTTAAAGCAAATGTTTTAAAATTATTAAAAGATAAATATGATTTTGAAGAAGAAGATTTCTTGTCAGCAGAAATCGAAGTAGTACCAGCAGGACCAGCTAGAGATTATGGCTTAGATAGAAGCATGGTTGCAGGATATGGTCACGATGATAGATGTTGTGCATTCACATCTTTATATGCTTTAATCGATATTGATAATCCTGAATATACAGCATGTTGTGTATTAGTTGACAAAGAAGAAGTCGGTTCAATTGGTGCAACAGGTGCACAATCAAAATTCTTTGAAAACGTAATTGCTGATTTATTAGCAAAAACAAATGAAAAATGTTGTAAATTAAGATTAGCATTAGAAAATTCAAAAATGTTATCAAGTGACGTTTCAGCAGGCGTTGACCCATTATTCTTATATGTAAATGAATCTAAAAACTCAGCTTACTTAGGAAATGGTTTATGTATTAATAAATATACAGGTTCTAGAGGTAAAGGTGGATGTAATGATGCATCTCCTGAATTCATCGCATGGTTAAGAAAGACATTTGATGAAGCAAACGTTAACTTCCAAACAGCTGAAATTGGTAAAGTAGACCAAGGTGGCGGTGGTACAATCGCATATATTTTAGGTAACTTAAATATGGATGTTATCGATGCTGGTATTCCAGTATTAAATATGCATGCACCTATGGAAATTGTTTCTAAAGTTGACTTGTACGAAGCATATTTAGGATATAGAGCATTCTTATTAGCATAAAACTAAGATTAAACCAAGGACAAAAGTTCTTGGTTTTTTTATTTTATTATAGTAAAATAAATGATGGTGATTTTATGTATAAAGGTGTAATTTTTGATTTAGACGGAACACTTCTTAATACACTTGGAGATTTAACTTCTGCAGTTAATCATGTTTGTAATGAATATGGTTATAAAACAAGAACTGTTGAGGAAGTTAGATCTTTTATTGGTAATGGAATTAGAAATTTAATTTCAAGAGTTGTACCGGGAGGATATGAAAACCCAAGGTTTGAAGAAATGATGACAACATTTAAGGTGTTTTATGCGGAAAATGTTGCAGTATTAACTCATCCTTATGAAAATGTTTTAAAAATATTAAAAATATTAAAAGATAAAGAGTATAAAATCGCTATCGTATCTAATAAAAGACATGAATTAGTTAATAAATTGAACGATATTTTCTTCGAAGACTTAATAAATATAGTGCTAGGAGAAGATGAAAGTAAAGGAATTAAGAAAAAACCTAATTCAATGATGATTGATATAGCTTTAGAAAAAATGGGTTTAGATTGCAATGAAGTATTATATGTAGGAGATTCAAATGTAGATAAGCAAACTGCTGATAATGCTAATCTAGATTGCTGTTTAGTTTCATATGGATTTAGAGATAAAGAAGAACTTAAAGAATTAAATGCAAAATATTTAATTGATGACATAAATGATTTATTAGAAATTGTTATTAATGGATAAAATAGTTAGGAGGTAGATATTATGAATCATGAAGAAAAGCAATATAACAAAATGGTTAATACTCCAATAAAAAGACTAATTATGAGTTTAGCTGCTCCTACTATTGTAAGCATGTTAATTACTTCAATATATAACCTTGCAGATACATTTTTTGTATCGCAGTTAGGTGTAAGTGCATCAGGTGCTGTTGGAGTGGTATTCCCAGTAATGGCTATTATTCAAGCAGTTGGTTTTACTTTAGGTATGGGTGGAGGTAGTAATATCTCTGCGAAACTAGGTGAAAAGAAAGATATTGAAGCTCAAAGAATTGGGTCAAGTGCTTTTTATTCTGCATTATTAATAGGATTAATTATTGCAATATTTGGATTAATCTTTGTTGATGATTTTATGAGACTTTTAGGTGCAACAGAAACTGTTTTACCACATGCTAGTGCATATGCTAATTATATTTTTATTGGTGCTCCAATTATGGCTGCTTCATTTGTTTTAAATAATATTTTAAGAAGTGAAGGAAAAGCTAAGTTTGCGATGGTTGGTTTAACAACAGGTGGACTTTTAAATATCGGTTTAGATCCATTATTTATTCATGTGTTTGAGATGGGAACAGCCGGTGCAGCAGTAGCAACTATTATTTCTCAATTTGTTAGTTTTATGATTCTTTTGTCATTCTTTTTGCGAAGAAAAAGTATTATTACATTATCTCCTAAATATATTGCATTTGATGCAAAGCCTTACTTGGAAATAGTTGGTGTAGGATTACCATCATTAATAAGACAAGGATTCTCAAGTGTTTCATCAATTATCTTAAACACTCAAGCTGGTGCAATTGGAGGAGATCCTGCGTTAAGTGCGATGAGTATTGTTACAAAAATTACAATGGTAATCTTTGGAGTCGCTTTAGGTATTGGTCAAGGTTTCCAACCAGTATGTGGATATAATTATTCATCTAAAAATTATAAAAGAGTTAAAGAAGCAATCGTGTTCACATTTATTATGTGTACAGTTGTAATGGCAGCTTTAGGCGGAGTATTCTATATCACATCTGATTTCTTTGTTGAATTATTCATTAAAGATGAAGAAGCAAATGTATTAAAGGTAATAGAAATAGGTGGTCAGGCATTGAGATTTGTATGTATTGTTATGCCTACGATGGGTGTTAACTTACTAGCCAATATGTCATATCAAGCAATGCGTAAGAAATGGCGTGCAACATTACTTTCTTCTTGCAGACACGGAATATTCTTTATTCCATTAGGATTATTACTTCCTTCTTTATTGGGGGTTACTGGTGTTGAACTTATTCAACCTGCAGCAGATTTATGTACAGCATTGTTTAGTATTCCGTTCCTTGTTGGAATCATTAAACAAATGAATAAATTAGATAAGGAACAAAATGAAAATCAATTAAAAAATGCATAGAAAATTAAAATCTATGCATTTTATTTTTTATTATTTTTTATTTATTATTTATTGTATTCTTTTTTCCATAAGCCGTGTAAGTTGCAGTATTCATATGCTGCGATTACTTCTTCACCTTCTGCTAAATAGAATGTAGCTTTAGGTTCTTGATTAGGACTTAATTTAACACGTCTTACTTGTTTGTTTGTTTCTAAGATAATGTTTGTGATGAAGTGTGCTTCGATCATTGGGTGTTCAACACTTCCAACTACTACTTCAACCTTGTTTCCTTCTACATTGATTACAGGTACGTGTTTTTCATTACTTGCATCAACTGTATTTGGAACTAATTCATCCATGAACTTTCCACAACACATTGGTGTTACCTTGCTATCTACTAATACTTCGAATACGTTTCCACATCTGTTACATTTATAAAATTTTAAACTCATAATTATATCTCCTTTTTCTTTTGACACTTATATTATTAACATATTTTTTAAATAAATCAAATGATTTGCTTAAATTTCTGGAGAATCAATATTTTCATTATCATTTATGGTGAAATAGAAAATGCACAGTATACCTAAAATAAAGAAAATACTTCCTAATAATCTTATGTTTTGCAAGAATGTATCTTCGTTATTATTTATTGCTTTGTCTAGTGCATTTTTACTTCTTGCAAAAAAGATTAAATATAAAATAATTGAACAAATAACTGCGAAAGTATATATATCGTGTGATAATTCTTTTTTATTTGAATCATTGTTAATTACACCTTGTTGCTCAATTAAGTCTCCGAATATATTTATAAAAGATACAATAATTATAGCAATTGATAATATGTTATCTAATTTGAGATTTGTTAGTTTTTCTGAGGTAGATGATTTATAGGTATTGTCCATAATCTAGTTTATGAATTAATATATTCCTTTATTCTTTAATAAATGATATATTTAGAATATAAAAGGGGAGTAAAAATATGAAAATTACATTAATTACAGGTGCTGCAAGTGGTCTAGGTAAATCATTTGCGAAATTATATGCTAAAGATAATAACAATCTATTATTAGTAGATATTGATGAGGAAAATTTATTAAAAGTTAAAGAAGAGTTTGAAAAAGATTTTCCTTTAATTACAGTTGATACTTTAGTGGCAGACTTAAATAAAGTAGAGGAATTAAAAAAGGTTTATAATTACACATTGGAAAAAGAGTATTTTGTTAACAATTTGGTGAACTGTGCCGGGTTTGGTGATAGATGCGACTTTGTTGATATGGACATTGATAAACAAATGGCGATGACAAATGTTGACTGTAATGCATTATTATATTTCACAAAAGTATTCTTAGATAAAATGTTAGAAAAAGATGAAGGACATATTATTAACATTTCTTCTATCGCGGGATTCTTGCCAGGACCTTATATGTGTACATATCATGCTTGTAAAGGATATGTATTATTATTGGGTGAAGCAATCTCTTATGAGATTAGAAAAACAAATGTAAAACTATTAACACTTTGCCCAGGACCTTTTATGTCAAAATTTGTCGAAAAGGCACATAATGATTATACATTTAGTAAGATTAAACCTATTAGTAGTGATAAAGTAGCTGAATTTGGATATAAAAAATCTTTAAAAGGAAAATCACTTGCAGTAGTTGGATTTAAAAACAGACTAACATTAACTGCATCTAAATTTGCTCCTAGATGGTTAGTTACTTCTTCGAGTGCAAAAACAATGAAAAAAGAAAAATAAGCGATGGAATACATCGCTTTTCTTTTTATAATAAATAAAAAAAGTAGAACTTAGTCTACTTTAACTTTTAAAATGGGGCGGATGAAGGGTTTCGAACCCTCGAATGCCTGAGTCACAGTCAGGTGCGTTAGGCCGCTTCGCCACATCCGCCAGATTGCTTATATATAATAACATATTTTAGAAATTTGTAAAGAGAATTTAAAGAAAAAAATATTTTTTAAAAAAAGTGTTGCATTTATATAAAATTCATGTATAATAAAATTAGGAATGATTCCTATTCCTAGAAAGGATGATGATATGACGAAGCAAAGAAAATTAATTTATAACATTTTAAAAGAGTCAATGAGTCATTTAAGTGCAGAAGAAATTTTCTTTAGAGCAAAAATGCAAATGCCTTCTATTTCCATGGGAACTGTATATAGAAACTTAGGAATTATGGTCGAGGCAAATGAGTTAAGAAAAATCCCTTTTTCAGGAAAATCAGATTTATATGACGCAACTATGGTAGATCATGATCACGCGATATGTATGGAATGCGGAAAAGTAGTTGATGTTTATCTTGATGATTTAAAGGAACAAATAAAAAAACGTATAGATGGAGAATTTAAAAACTATAATTTAACAATTGATTATGTTTGTAACGACTGTCTAAAAAACAAAAATAATTAAAAATAAAAGGAGAGAGAAAGATTATGAAATTTAGATGTAAAGTATGTGGATATATCCATGAAGGTGATGCAGCACCAGCAATCTGCCCATTATGTAAAAAAGATTCAAGCTATTTTGTACCAGTAGAAGAAGTTAAAACAGTTGAATTCAAAGGAAGTAAAACAGAACAAAACTTAAAAGATGCTTTTGCTGGAGAATCTCAAGCTAGAAATAAATATACTTATTTTGCAGGAGTTGCAAAACAAGAAGGTTATGAACAATTAGCAGAAATCTTCTTAAAAACAGCAGCTAATGAAATGGAACATGCAAAAATGTGGTTTAAAGCTTTAGGTGAATTAGGTGATACAAAGCAAAACTTATTACATGCAGCTGAAGGAGAAAACTACGAATGGACAGATATGTATGATAGATTTGCTAAAGATGCTGAAGAAGAAGGTTTCTTAGATTTAGCAGCTAAATTCAGAGCAGTAGCAAAAATTGAAAAAGCTCACGAAGAAAGATATCGTGCTTTATTAAAGAATGTTGAAATGCAACAAGTATTTGAAAAAGGTGAAGAAACTATGTGGGAATGTAGAGTATGCGGTCACTTAGTAATGGGTAAAAAATCACCTGAAGCATGTCCAGTATGTGGCGTTGCTAAATCATTCTTTGAAGTAAGAAAAGAAAATTATTAATAGTAAAGAAAAAACTCTTTGACCTCCCACGAAGAGTTTTTTTCACGTTTATAAATTGGATGAATATAATGCATTGAATGGAGGTTTATCATGCGTTTAAGAAATATGTATTATAAAAATCTAATGCCTTATCCTATTTATTTACAAAATCCTTATTTGTATTCATCAAATTTACCTAATCAAGTTAATATGAATGAGTCAAATCAAGTAAATAAAAAAGAAGAAAGATTCATTCCTTTTGTTGGAGGCGCTTTAATTGGAGGAGCATTAGGTAGTGCTTATTCTCGTCCTAGGTATTATGGTTATCCTATGTATGGAGGATATTATCCATATTATCAAAATCCAGGATATTATAGTGTTTCATCATATAATTATGGAGGATATCCAGTTTATCAAACACCATATAGTAATCAATAAAGTTCATTTCTTGTTGAATTGAACTTTTTTGTTACATTAGTCTAGCACATATTAAATAGAATGCATATTTTAAATTGAGGTGTTAGAATGATAGAGTTTATTTTATATAGTGCATTAGGGATATTCTTTATCTTTTTTATGAATACATTGGGAGCAGCATTAGTCTTTTTTACTAAGAAAAATATATCTTTTTCAACTAATAGTGTTACTTTGGGATTTGCTGCAGGAGTAATGATTGCGGCATCTGTTTGGTCACTTATTATTCCATCTATTGATCAAGCAAAAGAACTGAATTTTATTTCCTGGCTTCCTGCTTCAATAGGATTTACTTTAGGATTTGTTTTCTTGCTTATCATTAATAAGATTTATGGTAAATTGGAAAAAAACAATGGTACGAAAAGAATGCTATTTATTGCTTTAACTATTCATAATATTCCTGAAGGGTTAGCTGTTGGGTTAGCTTTTGGTGTTGCTTTAAGAGCACTTGATGTACCACTTCTTATAACTGCATGTGGTTTAGCTTTAGGAATTGGAATTCAAAACTTTCCTGAAGGAGCCGCAATTTCACTTCCTTTAAAAGAAAGTGGAATGAGTAAGAAGAATGCGTTTTTATATAGCATGGCGAGTGGTAGTGTGGAAATAATAGCAGGTGTAATCGGGGTATTACTAGCTACTGGTTTAAATTATGTTATGCCTTGGTTTTTATCTTTTGCAGCAGGTGCAATGATTTATGTAACTATCGAAGAATTAATCCCGTCCAGCCAAGAATATAAAAAGAATCATCTTGGAACGATTGGCTTTATGATTGGATTTATTGTAATGATGATATTAGATGTAGCATTAGGTTAATAAAAAATGTATAATTAATTTGGGTGATGCAATATGGCTAAATTAATTATGTTAATTGGAATTCCTGGAAGTGGAAAAACAACACATTCAAAGCAAATTTCTCAAGAATATAATGCTAAAGTTATTTCGTCAGATAAGGTTAGGCAAACTTTCGTTGGAATTAAAGAAAATGAAGTGTTTCCTACTGTCTATAGATTATGTGTAGAGGAATTAAAAGAAGGTCGTAATGTTATCTTGGATGCAACTCATATTACTCCTAAAGTTAGAAAAAGAAGCTTTGATGCTTTAGATGAATATGGTGTAGCATATGAAAAAATAGCGTATTACATTGATACACCGGTGGATGTATGCGTTAAAAGAGTAGAAAAAAGAAATCAAGATCCAAATGAATTGTTTCTTCCAATAGAAGTTATTTATTCATATGGAAAAAACATCATTCCTCCAAGTTTAGATGAAGGATTTGTTGAAATTAAGATTATTAAAGGGTAATGAATTATTCATGCCCTTTTTTCATATATTTATAATGGTGAATGTATGAAAAAAATTAGTATATTTTTAATTTTGGTCACTTCATTAGTTGTGGGTTTATTTACTTTTAATGGATTTAGAAAAGTTGATGCTAAACTAGAGAGTATTAATTTTTTAGTTGTAGGTTTAGATAAAGATTATAATGTCTCTAGAAGTGATGTAATAATATTAGCTAATCTTAATAATAAAGATAATAAAATAAATCTTGTTTCTATTCCTAGAGATAGCTTAGTATCTATTCCTTGTGGAGCAAAGGGAACAATTAATGATAAAATAAACCATTCTTATGTTTATGGAGAATCTAATTGGGGTAAAAATAAAGGAATTGATTGTCTAGTTCAAACTGTAACTAGACTTTTTGAAATACCTATGATTCCTTATGTTATTTTTGATTTTGAAGCTGTTAAGAAAAGTATTGATGTAATAGGTGGGGTTACATTAACTCCTAAAATGAGTTTTAAAGTAAAAGATGGATTAGGTAGGATCTTAGAATTTAAAAAAGGAAGACAAATTAATCTAGATGGTGAAGGCGCACTTGCCTTTATTCGTCATAGAGCTAGTCTTCCTAATCAAGATTTAGATAGATGTAATAATCAAAAAGATCTTTTAATTGCTGTTATTAATAAATTTAATGGTTTTACTAGACTTGAAAAAATAAAATATGGAATAAAATTATATTCGTTAATAAACACAAACATTAAATATGATGAAATATTTGAATTAATAAAGATTGACTTTGATAAATATCAAACACAAACTTATACCTTAAAAGGAAAATCAATATACGATCAGGGGTACTATTATATTTTAGATAAGGAATATTTAAAGAAAATAAAGTATTTAATTTCTTAATAAAAAAGAGGGGGTTTTTAAATAAATAATAATCCTCTTTTTATTTTATAAAAATAGTTATTGACATAGGGGTATATTACTCATATAATTTATCTCGTAAAGTTTAATAATACTAAACTTAAAGTTTTATTTTACTAAACTTTATTAGTTATGTGAAAGGAGTTAACTTTTATGGTAAATATTGGGGTTAAAATTAAACAACTTCGAGTGCTATGTCAATTAACTCAAGAGGAACTCGCAGATAGATGTGAACTTACTAAAGGTTATATTTCTCAATTGGAGAATGATTTAACCTCTCCTTCTATTTCGACACTAAATGATATTTTAGAGGCGCTTGGAACTAATCTTAATGATTTCTTTAAGGAAGAAGAAAAGGAAAAGATTGTTTTTACAAAAGAAGATTACTTTGTAAAAGAGATGGATGATCAAAAGATTACCTGGCTTGTTCCAAATAGTCAGAAAAATGAGATGGAACCAATTCTTATGGAATTAGGGCCTAAAGCAATATCGAGTATCGATATGCCTCATGAAGGTCAAGAATTTGGTTATGTTTTAAAAGGTAAAGTTTTAGTGGTGGTAGGAAATAGTCAAGTGAAGTGTAATTCTGGCGAGACTTTTTATTTCACGACAGATAAAAATCACTACATCAAGAATTTAACAAATGATGTAGCTAAGATAATTTGGATATCAAGTCCACCTAATTTTTAAAGGAGTATTGAAGTATGGCAAAGAAAATTATTGAAATCAACCATGTTTATAAAGACTATGGTACAACTTTAGCTGTTGAAGATTTTCATTTTTATGTAAATAAAGGTGAATTCGTCACATTTTTAGGTCCTTCTGGATGTGGTAAAACTACTACTTTAAGAATGATCGCAGGATTTGAACTTCCTACAAGTGGACAAATTTTATTAAATGGAGAAGATATAACAAATTTACCTCCTCACAAAAGACCAATTAATACAGTTTTCCAACGTTATGCATTATTCCCTCATTTAGATGTCTATGACAATATTGCATTTGGTTTGAAATTAAAAAGAATTGATGATGAAAAACGTCCTGGTAAACTTCGTAAATTAACTTCTAAAGAAATTGATGAAAAAGTAAGATATGCTTTAAAAGTAGTTGATTTGGAAGAGTTCGAAGGAAGAGATGTTACTACACTTTCTGGTGGTCAACAACAACGTGTTGCGATTGCTCGTGCGATTGTTAACGAACCTCAAATTCTTTTACTTGATGAACCTTTAGGTGCATTAGACTTAAAGATGCGTAAAGAAATGCAAATTGAATTAAAAGAAATGCATAAGAAATTAGGTATTACATTTATTTACGTTACACATGACCAAGAAGAAGCATTAACAATGAGTGATACTATTGTTGTTATGAGCGATGGTGTTATTCAACAAATCGGTAAACCTACAGATATTTACAATGAACCTGCTAATGCATTCGTTGCTAACTTTATTGGTGATAGCAATATTTATTCAGGTACATATATGGGTAATAAAAAGGTACGTTTTTTAAATAAAACATTTGATTGTGTTGATGAATTTGAAAAGAACGAAAAAGTTGATATTGTTATTCGTCCTGAAGATGTTGTTTTATGTAAAGAAGGCGAAGGAATGGTTAATGGTAAGATCGTTTCAAAAGTCTTTAAAGGAGTTCACTATGAATACACAATGATGGTTGGAAGAAGTGAACTTATCATTCAAGATACAAGAGATTTTTCAACAAACGTTGTTATGGGTGCATCAATTGAACCTGATTTAATTCATATTATGAAAAAAGAATTAACTACAAATACATATGATGGTTATATTACAAAGAATAATACTGTCGTATTCGCAGAAGGTGAATTTGAATGTGATGTTACTCAATTATATCCAAATTCTAAATTAGATGAAGAAGGATATTTAATTGATGAAAAAGGAATTAAACATGACTTAACAGATAGAGATGTTAAAGTTACTGTTGGATTCGAAGATATTGAAATTATTGACAATGAAGATGATGGTGTAGTTGCTGGTGAAATTATCCAAATCATTTATAAAGGTGACCATTATCAAGTAATTATTCGTACTGAAGAAGAAGATGACTTCGTTGTTGATACTGAATATACTTGGAATGAATTTGATAGAGTAAGCGTTAAAATTGCAAAGGAAAAGATTAAATTATCTTTAAAGCCTGAAACAAAATAAGATGAAAAAATTCCGCTTATCTTTTAGAAGAAGTCAATTAGTTATTCCGTATGCATTGTTTTTAGTGCTATTTGTAATAGTTCCACTTCTTCTTATAGTTTATTACGCTTTTACTGACGCTTCAGGAAACATTGATTTCCAAAACTTTATTAAATTTTTTACAGATAAAACAAAAATAAATACACTTATTATAAGTTTAGCTATTGGAGCATTGAACACTCTTATTTGTCTTCTTATTGGCTATCCTTTAGCTTATCTTTTAGCAAACAAAAAATATAACAAAAATAAAGTATTAATTATATTATTTATGATGCCTATGTGGATTAACTTCGTACTTAGAACTGCTGCTACAAGAGACTTATTAACAGCTTTAGGTATTATGGGTGGCGAAGTTCCATATTTCGCAGTTATGATTGGGATGGTTTATAACTATCTTCCATTTGTTATCTTACCGTTATATAACACAATGACTAAACTTGATAAATCGGTTATTGAAGCAAGTAGTGATTTAGGTGCAAAACCTTATCAAACATTCTTTAAAACAATTATTCCAATGTCGATGCCTGGTATTGTAAGTGCAGCGATGATGGTATTTATGCCAACTATGTCAAGTTATGTTATAAGTGACGTATTAGGTGAAAGAAAGATCCAATTATTAGGTAATTTAATTCAATTAAGTTTTGACCAAAGTCAATGGAACAATGGTTCAACTATTGCTTTAATTATGTTAATAATCATTGGTATTAGTATGCTTCTTACAAAGAATGTAAAAAAAGAAGAAAATACTAGAGGTGGCTTATGGTAAAGAAAATTTTAGCTAAGGTATATATCTACCTTGTACTATTTATTATGTACGCCCCAATTTTATTACTTATGATTTACAGTTTCCAAGACACTCAATATATTCATTTTGGAAGTTATGGAGATTTAAGTTTTAATCTTTATGCAAAACTTTTCGAAAATGAAGAAATTATGACAGCTCTTGGTAACACATTATTAATCGCGGTTGCAAGTGCAGTTGTTGCTACAATTTTAGGAACAATTGGTGCGATTGGGATTCATTATTCGAAAAGAAAAGTAAAAAATGCTGTTGATATGATGTCACAAATTCCAGTTGTTAACGCTGAAATTGTTACTGCGTTAGCTTTAACTATTCTTTTTGTTGCTGTTAAGGCAGAATTTAGTTTCTTAACATTATTAATAGGTCACGTTGTTTTAACAATTCCTTTTGTTGTATTAAATGTTATTCCAAAACTTAAACAAATGGATGTTAATACATATGAAGCTGCATTGGATTTAGGTGCAACTCCAACTAGAGCGTTATTCCAAGTAATTATTCCAGAAATTTTACCTGGAGTATTCTCTGGATTCATGTTATCTATTACATTATCTTTAGATGATTATATTATTACAGCTTTCACTCGTAATGATTCATTCCAAACATTATCAACATATATTTATGGTGTAACTGCAAAAGGACCATTACCAAGTGAATTAAGAGCTTTGACAACAATTCTTTTTGTTGGAATATTTGCAATTTTAATTGTCTATAACATCCTTGTAGATAAAAAGACAAAAGCTAAAAGGAGAGTGAGATAATTATGAAAAGAAGTAGTGTTATTTCATTGTTCGGTTTGTTAGTATTAAGTTTCGGTTTGAATTCTTGCAAAGAAGTCGAAGAAAATAATAAAGAAGTTTTAAGAGTTTATAACTGGCAAGATTATATCAATGAAGGTGATGAAGAAACTGATTCAGTTATCGTTCAATTTGAAAAGTATTATAAACAAAAATATAACAAAGATATTAGTGTCGAATATTATACATTCGAAACTAATGAAAACATGTTAAATGTTTTAAAAACAGGTAAGTCACAATATGACTTAGTCTGTCCTTCAGATTATGTTATCCAAAAGATGATCAAAGAAGGAATGTTAGAAAAATTCGATAAAGGAAGTACACCTAATTTCGATAATTATGGTGCGACTTATATCAAAGATTTATTCGCAAGAAATAAAGTTACAGTTGATGGTGTAGATCATTACTGGAACGATTATGCAGTTCCTTATATGTGGGGAACAATGGGCTTTATGTATAATCCTGAAAATGTTTCTGAAGAAGATATTAAATCTTGGTCAATTTTATGGGATGAAGAATATAAATATAAAGCAACTTTAAAAGATGCAGTTAGAGATACATATGTAGCAGCTGCGATGTATGTATATAAAGATGAACTAAAAGCCTTAAATGAAAAGTATACTAATAAAGAAATTAGTGTTGAAGAATATTCACGTGCTGTAAGTTCATATATGAATTCAACAACTGATGAATCGATTGAAAAGATTGAACAAGCATTAAATGAAGCTAAAAAGAATGCTTATGGATTTGAAGTTGATAGTGGTAAATCTGACATCGTAACAGGAAAAATAGATATTAACTTCTGCTGGAGTGGTGATGCTGTTTATGCATTAGATTGTGCCGAAGAAGAAAGTGATATGTATTTAAATTATTATGTACCTGATGAAGGTAGTAATGTTTGGTTTGATGGTTGGGTAATGCCAAAAGGAGCTAATAAGGAATTAGCACAAGAATTTGTTAATTTCTTGTGTGATCCTGCTATATCTGCTCAAAACATGGATTACATTGGATATACTTCTGCAATTGGTGGTCAAGATATTTTTGATTTGGTAGTTGATTGGTATGGAGTTAAAACTCGTGATTATTATAGTGATGAAGAATGGGCAGAGTTAAGTGACGAAGAAAAAGAAGAAGTTTTTGAAGATGAAGACGCAGTTCTTGAAGCTTATAAAAATGGAGAAGTTCATAAAGTTGATTTAGGCTATCTATTTGATGGAACGATTGAAGGTGAAGCAATAGTCTATACTTATGAAGTTAATCGTCAATTCAGTGCTCAATATCCAAGCTATGAAACAATTATTAGATGTGCAGTTATGGAAGATTTTGGCGCTGATAATGAAAAAGTAATTTCAATGTGGATTAGAGTGAAATCAGATGAAGTGCCAGGTTGGATTTGGATTTTCTTAGCGACTATGGTTGTAGTTGCAGTAGCATACTTTATTACAACTAAAGCATCTAAAAAAATTAGAAACGATCGTATCAAAGAAAAAAGAAGATTAGATAAATTAGCTGCAAAACAACAAAAATCACATTAATAAATACCTCTAGGAATAAAACCTGGAGGTATTTTTATAAAAATGGTAAATGTAACACAATTGTTGCGTATTTGTAAACATTATGTGGTAGTATAAAAAGAAAGTAAATTTATAATTATTTTTAGAAGGAGGAAATATTTATGAATTTAGCAGATAAGATATTGGAATTAAGAAAAAAGAAAGGTTTATCTCAAGAGGAATTGGCGGAGGTTTTGAATGTGTCACGTCAAACTATCTCAAGGTGGGAGGTAGGAACAGCTTTGCCTGATGCGATAAATTTGGTTCAATTAAGTAAAGTATTTGAGGTTAGTACAGATTATTTATTGAATGAAGAATATAGTAGCGATAATGATCTGCCGAGTGTTAAAGAAAATGTTAAATTAGAAAGGGATAAGTCGAATTTAAAAGTATCTCTTATTCTTATGACAATAGGATTTATATTAATATTGTTTGAATTTTATCACTATAAAATCCCTAATTTTGACTTGCTTCCTGATTTTTTAGGGTGGACATTATTAATAATAGGTTTTTATATAATAAGACCAATTAGCAAAATGTTTAAAAAAGCAGTTTTACCTGCGACTTTTGGATTAGTAATAAGTCTTGTTGAATTGATGCTTAAACTAAATGAAGAGTTTTTAGATTTAGGTAACACTGGAATTGTTGGAGTACTAATAGGAATTGTGCTTATTGCTCCATATTTATGCACGTTAGTATTACAAACATTTGGTTTCAAAGATTACTCTATAAATCAAAAGAAAGATATCAAGGTCAATAGACAAATAGTGTTATTGTTTTTAATTATGTTTTTTGAACTTATTCATATATCAATAGGTCCGTTTGCAACTGCTAATGAATCGGGATTAATGTCTTTTTTGTTTATTGTTAAAAGTGTAATATTTTTTGTCTATACAGTCTTTTTATTCTTGATTGTGTTTGATTATAAAAAAGATAAATGCGAAAATTAAAAATTAACTGAGTATAGCTTTTTAACTATACTCTTTTTCTTTATATCCATATAAATAGGTATATATAGTGACATACTCCCACCACTTAGTTAAATAACTAGAAGGGGGCTTCTCGGACAAGAAGTCTAATGACTTCAGTAAGCGAGCTATCTCCGCGTGCCCCGCGGTTATTATTTATTTATTTATTTATTGATTG
>JAFTIF010000008.1 GCA_017457045.1 Bacilli bacterium | reverse complement strand
TCTATACCCCATTTTTATAAGTTGCATTGCATATTTCATACTAAAAATTACTTTATACTTTGTATTCTTAATCTTCATATTCGTATTATTCATATTTACTCTCCTTGTCCTTCAAGCTCTTCTAATTGTTTTTTAAGACGTTCTATTCTTCTTTGTCTATCTCTTTCCTCTAAAAAGCTTTCATCTACTTCTTCATATTCTATTTCATAATCATCTGGACCCCATCGAGTAAGAATAATACCTTTCTTTAACAACGATTCTTGAGTGCGTTTAAAGTTCTTATATATAGTACTTTCTTGTTTCCCAAGTTGTTGTGCTACTTCTTGTAATGTCATATGTATTACTCCTTTCTTTGTCTATTTATATATGAAAAATCTCTCCACAAAATGTGTCAGTTTTGTCCACAAAATGTTGAAGACCACGTTTTAATTTCGTATTCTCGGTTTGTCTACAAAAGTAGAGAAAAATGTCCACTTTTTGTAGAACTGAAATCAAAAGTAAAGAGAGTGCGGAAATCTAGCACTCTCTTGTATATGACCGCTACCTTTCATTGATTATATCTAATAAGTGCTTATAAAACTGAATTGCTATGCGGCAGTTGGTATCATTAACCGTGCCATCCGCTTCATTAGTGCAAAACATCACTTTTTGTTCTAATTCATTTTTAATTCTTTCTAATTTATCAATAGCCTTAGTGTAACGGTTTTTTAATGTAAGTTCTTTATTTAAATCGGTTAATGCTTTTTCTATTTTCATTTGTTCTGCCATTTCTAGCGGTCCATCTACATTATATGCGATAATTTGTATTTCTTCATTAGGATTGAACATTTTCAGTTACCCCCTTATATTTTAACCATATCATTGGGTGCATGTCCTCTACTAACGACCAGCTCATACAATCTACTTTCATTATTTTGTCTGCAAAGTCTACGAACTGTTGCCCATTATATGCAAAGTATGCTAGTCTTAAGGCGTTGATTGCAGTTGTAAAATCAGTGTGTATATCAATTTCTGGAACTAATTCCATAGCATATGCCGCCCATTCATGGATTTGAAATTCTAAAGCTTTTTTATCATTTGCCATAGAACTTGCCAAAGCGGAAATTAATGAAATAAGCTCAGATTGGCAACCATTATAAGATGCCCATTTAACAATTATATCAAAATCATCTCTACAAAAGACATCATAACACTCTATAAATTCCTTTAAACTCATATTCATAGTTATCCTCCTTTAATGTAAATGAATTTCCAATTACTTCTAGTTTGTCAAGCGGATATGAGCATAATAAATAAGTTAGTTTCATATCCTCATCTTCTAGTAAGAACGCTCCATCCTCATATTTTACTTTAAAGCAACGCCCTGCTTCAAAGTCTTTCACTATATCATTTTCATATATCTTAATATTATGTTTATCGCGGCAACCGGTATATTGACCTATAGACTCAGGTATAACTGAAAAAGTCCCATGTCCGCAACAACCATATTTAGGTTCATGAACCTGATATATGCGATTGTCAGGCATTAAGTACCCGTGAACTCAAGTATATGGTTCATCAGCCACTAGCCCTCTAAATTCAATGCTTCTCATTTCTGTGTAACCCTCCCTTCTTGTTGTTATTTTTTAGGTTTTCTTTTTTGCACTAAATCAATTTTAAATGCATCTTCACCGATATTAAATGTAATTAGTTTTCCTGCGTTTTCTATAACAATGTTTTCTGCGAAGTTAGGTAATACCTTTGCAATCTCTGCAATTATCATTTCTTTTGTTGGATTTTCTTTCTTTACTCTTTCTCTTTGTGTTTTTGGTTTTTCTGCTTTTGCACCAACAACATTTCCAACTCTTGTTTTTTTTGTTGCTTTGTGTAATTCTTCTTGCTCTTCATTGATTAAATATTCTTCATCTTCTAGCCAAGTAAGAACTGCTTCTTCCATATCAATATCCAAGTTCTTAACCATATTTTCAAGATATTTTGTTGAAGCCTTTACTTCTCTACCATCATCAAGAGTAATAACAACTACTTTTCCATCAATAACAAATTTTTCCATATTATCACCAATTCCTTCCATTTTTTCATTTCTTTTTTATTTTATATATATATTATATCATAATTTTTTTAAAAAGTCAATAATTTTTATTAAAATTTTTTAAAATTGTTGATGCGGAAACCGGTTGATGAAACAAAAACCCAGTCCATATAGGGCTGGGATTAAACTTTATATGCAACGATTGTCAGGTTCATGCCTGAGGTCAATCTATATCCCAGTCCTCACACTTCCTAAAGCCGGCTGGACTGACTTGGATACTGGGTTATTGCTATATACAAAAAGGGTTTGCTACTAAGTAGCGTCCCCAAGTGATTTACCCTATTCTAAGGGCGGTTGGTATCTTCTACCACTTCCCTACACACCTTGTCTAACAAGGATTTTAGACAACCTCTTTCTTATTCAGCGATTGAGAAGTATGCTTTCTTTTTGTCATCAACTCTAACAACTCTACCAGCATCTTTTAATTTCTTTAATAAAGCAGATACTTTTTGATTTGACATAGTACCAACTTCAGCATTTGCTCCCATTAATTCAGTTACAGTTACTGGTCTTCCAACTTCTGCTAATGCATTGAAGATAACTTCCATTAACACTTCATTTTCTTTTTGAGTTTTAGTTTTTACATTAGATTTCTTGCTTAACAATTCAATTTCGTGTTTTAAGAAATCAACGATTTCTGCTGAATTATCAACATAAGCTCCTTCTACAATTTCAATTAATCTTGAGAAATAATCTCTTTTAGTCATTCTTTTGTTTTCCATTTTTATCACCTCATATTTCCTTTCTTTTTATAATTTAATGGATTGCGGGTTTGCGAGGACTATATCCTGTTTTTCCCATTACAAGGAGGGGATTTAATTAGTCAACCCGCGGAAACTAATTACTAACCCGATTATATATAATCACTCTTGCGAGTGTTGCAAAGGATTATTGTAAAAAGTTTTTACTTTTCCTTTTTACACTTATATTATATAATAATTTTTATAAATTATCAAATAATATTTCATCAGCCTTTTCTATGATGTCTGTATTTACCATACCTACTATGGCATCATTGTCAAAGTAGTAGTCTATAACTTCATCTAATTTAGCGTCAGTCTCAGGAGTGATTTCTTGTAAATTCAAACTATATGCTATTAACGCTTTATATATTTCATTCATCTCGTCTTGATTAAATTCTCTATTGAATGAATTAAGTAATTCATTAGCAGTAAATTTTAAACTTTTTTCCATTTTCATCATTCCTTCCTTTTCCTTTTTACATATATATTATATTATATTTTTTTATAATTATCAATTTTGTAAAAGTAGCCTCGCCAATCATTTCGCCATTACAAAATCGCTTACGATAGTATGCTGACTACCTTGCAAAACTATCCACACTCTCTTGCGGCTGCCCACGCTTTCTTACAGCTCAGCCGGTTGCCCCTACGGTTTTCCATGAGTACAGGTCTAACCGTCAAACTACACTCATGCGTTTTTAAGAGCCAATCCCAAGGTCTTGCTTTTTCTTTTCTTTACATATATATTATATTATATTTTTTTAATAAAATCAAATAAATTAATTTTATTAACGATAGTAATCGCTTAAGAAATACTCATCAAGTGCGTTTGCTATTGTATCTTTATTTATTCTATATCCTGCAATTTTTAGAAAGTTCATAAACATTGCAATAGCTTCTTCAATGTTGGCATCTTCTTTTAATTCCATAACAGTTTTCATATCATATGGTTGACATCCTACATTTTTATATTCATATTGTTTTTGTTCATAAGTTAATTTTATCATTAAAATCACTTTCCTTTCTTAATTACATATATATTATATTATATTTTTTATAAAAAATCAATTAGAATTTTTTATCTTGAAAAGTAGGTTTTTGTTTAGGAACATAAAGCATTAATTTCTTTTCAATTTCTAATAACTCTACCCCTATTTTGTTTAATTCTACTTCATCTGCTTTTAATATTTGCATTTGAATTTGATGTAATCTTTTAATTATTTTTCTTTTCATTTCTACCAACTCCTTTTCTTTTTTTTTACATATTTATTATATTATATTTTTTAAAAATTATCAAATTATATTTTTTTATCAACTTTGCGGCAATGGATGTCCCAGCGTTCTTCAGTTCCTGTTTCAGTCCATATAATTTCTAATCTTTCTTCTTTCATATGAGCTTCAAAAGTGATTTCGTGTTGTTTTGCTTCTTTATTTGTTTCTTCTAGGATGCGATATAGCTCTGCTCTAGCCCCCTCTATTGTTGAGTGAACACAGTAGTCATTTACAACAGTATGAGCAAATGACTCTAATGAACCACCCTCCCATATAGTTCCAATTACTAAATAAACTTTTTCCATATACTATAACCTCCTTTTTTATTTACAAATATATTTTATTATATTTTTTTTAAATTATCAAACAAGATGCGGAAACCTGCCTTGAGGCTACTCAGAGGCAGGTTCATTAGGAATTTCTAACGAAGGCCACTCAATGTCTCCTTGGATCGAAACTCCGCATCCAGTATCACGACCAAATGATACATATGATACATTATTGTTATATGTTATATGTGCATTTTGACATAAATCATGAGAATTAATTGCAAGTAAATCATCTGTGCGAAGGGTGAAACAAGAAGTATTATTGACTGTAACTGTTTCAGTTGCTGTTGTAGGTTCTTCTTCTCTATTTCTTTCTTCATAGCTGTGGGCGTGATGAGCTGCCCACATAGGACAGCCTTCACAGTGTCCGCTGCAAGCTTCCATATAACCATCAGTTGTATAATAATAATCTGGGTTTTCGCATTCATGACGGCCTTCTCCACCTTCTTCTGCAATGTCGCA
The DNA here is from genome assembly GCA_017457045.1 of Bacilli bacterium. Next base: position 33,052 of record JAFTIF010000008.1, on the reverse strand, counting down.
ATATGGATGTGCATTGTCATATGAACTACATCCCCTACAATTTTCTTCGCAAATATTATTTGCATAATTGCACCAGTCATCGCAATATGAACACCAATGTCTTTCAATGAAGTTTTCATATATTAAGCCTTGTCCGTTGTATGTGATGTTATTATAATCATTATATTCAGGATCTTCAGTACCTGGCATCCAACGTTCGCATCCACATGGGCATTTTATGCCGTGGTTATAAACTGTCCAACTTTCATTTTGGTCTGAATCTGAATGACACCAAATATTATCTTCTTCAAATTCACTATATCCATAACAATATTCTCTCTCACAGCAAGCACTTCCTTGATTATGTCTCCAATTATCTCTTATTCCCATATAATCTGAAACGATTTTTTCAGTATATGCACGAAGTTGTTTTTCAAAATCTGCACCATATGAATGTTTTGTTGGATATATACTATTAAAATGAATAGACATCATTGATGGTGATATAGCAATCCATTCTCTAATTCTTTTCCATCTAACATCTGTAAGAGTGTGAGAATATAATTGCATATCTCCTTTACTACTCCAAATATAACTTATCAAAGAACTATCATCAAGTATTGCTGCTAAGCATCCATCTGCATGAGAATTTTCATTATCTGCACTTAATCTATAGCAAGAGTTCCAATCATATGGATTTTCACTTGCTAGCATCATATCAACTGGGTCAATAGATAAAGTCCAAGTTCCTTTTACAACTCCACCTTCAAAAGCTCTTCCAATAGCAGTAACTAAATCGTCTGGTGCTTTTAAGTAAGAAGCAAATAAGTGAGTTATAGTTGTTCCTTCTAATTTTAAAGATGGAAATAATGTTTCTGTAAATTCGCGGGCTTCCCAAGATAATCTATATATATCTGTTATTTTATTTGTTTTTTGCCCGCGGAAGTAGTTTAACCAAGGTGCATATGCAGGATATGCTTGCATTAGACTTTTTAATTCTGTGTCTAACCCAGTTTCAGGATTTTGATAATTTATTTCTATATCTAATTGTAATTTATTACCTAGCATATTAAAGAAGCGGTGTTTTCTTTCTGCCCAGTTAACTAGGTATTCTTCAATTACTGAATCTGGTACTTCTTTAATTTGTAATCCAGCATATTGTGCAATACATTTTGTAAAATTTGGTATATTTACTTGTTCAATCATAGCCCCTAAATGACTATCAACTTTTCTAATTAACTCTTTTTTATTTAACATAACACTCATCTCCTTTTCTTAATATCTTTTAATAACTTAAATAATCCAACAACTTCTTTTTTATCGTGTTTACTTAATTTATTAAAACCTTTTATATTTTTTATGATGTCTTTATCATTATTATATAAATCTTCTTTTGTAATTCCATACAATTTTAAGAAAGGTTTTAATTCCGTAGAATTTATAAAATGTCTATTTTCATATACCCTTACTTCTTCAATAGTAATATGTATTATTTTTGCAACATTTTCTTGCGAAAGTCCTAGATATTCTCTCGCTGTTGCTAGTCTTCTTCCTACTTCCATTTCCATCACTTTCCTTCCCTTTTTTATTACATTATAATTATATAATATTTTTTAAAAATTATCAAATAAATAAAAAAGAGGCGGAAACCGCCTATTTTACTTGTTCATATCTTTCTGACATTAGTTTATCGTAGCATAGATCCCATCCTGATTTACCAGTTAAGATACTTTCAAAGATTACTGGACTACATCCACTTACATATGTTGCTTCATCGCTGTCTAAAATTAGATTTTGTCTAGCATTTACATTCCAGTATACTAATTGTGGCATTTCTAGACCTAAAGCTACCCACTCTGCTCTAATGTTTTCCATTTCAGTTTTTCTTATTGACTCGTTTCTCCAGTAACTTCCGCCATCTATTTCCATATCAGATACTACAACTAATTTAGTTGGAACATCTTCGCGTCTAACCCCTGGTTGTAATGCGATATTTTTGATTAAATCAAAAGCCGCTTTTAAGTCTGTATTATCTACAAGGTTTTTATCATAAATGCGTTTTACTTTATCTACGAAATCAATTCCTTCAATCTCAATTAATTGAGGTTGACTTGCGAAAGTCATAAAATGGTTTTTGAATGGACCTCCCAATCTTTCTGCTGCATACATTCCAATTGAAATGGCAACATCAATAGGTGCTACATTATTTCCTGAAGCTCCTGTCATAGAACCTGAAGTATCAATTACTCCCATCATTTTACAAGGAACTCCATTAAGATAATCTTTTTGTTGATCCCAGAATTTTTGAAGTGAATTTCTTTCTTCTTCTGTCCACTTATAATCTTCTTGCCAATAATAATGATTAAGATGTTTAGTAACCTCTCTAACCATTTCATATGGGTAGTTTACTCCAGCATTGATTTTAGTATCTTTGCTTGCCATAAACTCTTTATATCTTTCTGCATCTCTTTTTGCAAAAGCATTTCTATATATAAGCCCTGCTTTTGAAGGTATTTTAGAATATTCTATTTCATTAAATCTTCTTTCAGACATAAGTTTTTCAACTATATTTATTCTAGTTCTTAATGCAGATAAGATTTCTCTATATGCTTTATGAGTTAGCCCTAAAGCAATACGAGTTTTATTCCCTAACATTTTAGTTTCTTTTGAAGATGCATTTTCACTCTTTAACCATTTTGCTAATAGAGATACCCCTGCTTTTTCGCTTTCGTTCATTGAAGCAATATCTTTTTCTAGTTGTTCTTTTACTAATGCAAACATATCTTTTTCAACAGATGTGTCTACTACACAATATAGGTCATCATATCTTCCATATTCAGCAAGATTAACTAAGTTTCTTCTTGCAATTTCAGGATAATTTTTTGCTAACCAATTAAAACATACTCTGAAGAATCTTCTTTCACCTTGTCCACCGCGGATATCCCTTAAATAAAATAAACATTTTACCGCAAGTGTTTCATCTTCTTCTAGGGCATTTTTAAATAGTAAAATACAATCTTCATCAGTTCTATTTCTATATGCCCCACCTAATGCAAACATATCATATATTTTGTTTAAAGTGGTTTTATGTGCTATTGCGCCATTTTCAGTTTCAACAAAATTTGTTGTTCTAATTAAACTATCCATAAATGTATTCATATTTTATTACCATTGTTTCTTATTTCAAGAAACCCTTTCTTTTTTTATTTTTACATATATATTATAACATTATTTTTTTAAAAAATCAACTAAAGATGTCGTAAGGTTGGTCTAAGCAGATTAATCTAAATAAAACTTTTTTGAAATAGTTTTAGAATACGGAAGGAGGAAAAATATGGCGTATTTAGTAAAACAAGGCGCTAGAACAGATTATAATTATAAAGAATATTATCTTGATAGCGCAGATGAATTAGACGAACTAGATGTGAATTCTTGCTGCCCTGGTAGTGTAGCATATATTATCACAACTGGCGATGTTTATATCTTAACGAATGAAAAAGAATGGAGGTTACAATAGAATATGGATGTTATAACTTTAAGCTTAGCTAAAAAATATGCAAATAAAGTTGCTGCCGGTTTTTCTAATGTGCAAGTAGATGGTAGTAATTTAATTTTTACTTTAAATGATGGAACAACAACAACTATGGCTATTCCTACCCCTGAAAATGGTAATGATGGTATTTCTGTAGTGGATTTATCTATTGACACGGATGGAAGTTTACTATGTCACATGTCAGACGGAACTACTATAGATGCAGGGTCTGTACCAACTGTTGATCCAGATTTAACTAATTATTATACAAAAGAAGAAATTGATAAAGAAGGTTTTATAGGAATAGGTACATTAGAATTTAAAGAGAATACTAATACACCTGGTCTTTATGAATATTGGATTTATAGTGGAGAATGTGGTTCTTTTAATGATGTATATTTTAACAAGGAGCCGATAGAAATTATATGGGATGGTACTAGTTATATTCTTGAAAGTGATGGTAATAGCGATTGGGGAAACTTAGATGATTTTCCATGTTATCTTAGTTTAGGTGCTGAAAGAATTTTCACAAATGACACATCAAAATATCATAAAGTAATCGTAAAGGATATAAGAGGTAATGTATTAATCGGTAATAAAATACCAAAAGAATATATAGATTTACCAAATATTTTAGATGAACAATCAATACAAAATTTAATAAATAATAAAGATTGTTTAGAAGAAAAAAATGTTTATATAGTAGATTTTCCTTCAGAAAATTATAATTCAACATATGAATTATCAGGTATTAAAGAATTATTTCAAAAAGCATATGCTAAATATTGAGAAAATTCTGCTGATAATAGATATGCTTTAGTTATAAAAATGCATCATGAAAATATACATGAGTTTGATATATTTGTATTAGATTGTTCACTTTTAGTTAACTCTACATCAATAACACTTAATGGTTATATACCATTACTAGGCAATGTTGCGTCTATTTTAAATCAATATGTGATTGATTTCACGAGATCCTCTAATACTTTTACTATTAACGAGGTTTCTAAAAAATATGTTGCATATAGATTTGCAACAACTGATAATATTACGCCTTATGATGTAACAGGAGATTATAACCCTGCTCATAAAAAATATGTAGATGATGCAATTGCCGCTATAGATATTCCAGAAAATAGCGAACAAACTCAATCAGACTGGAATCAAAATGATGTAAGTGCTGTAGATTATATAAAAAATAAACCTTTCTATGTAGAAAAATTCCCAAGAACAGCGTATGCTGAAAGTACAAATACATTCCCTATTGATTTTAATGCGGAATTTGGTAATTATGGTGATGATTTAGCAGCCTTTATGACAAATGGTAAAGGACTTGTTTTAACAGTTGACGGAATTGAATATGGCACTGGTGTAAGTACTGGATCTGAAGGTTCTCCTTGCTTTGAATTTGATGATGGTAATTTTGTTTTAAAATATGGATATCTTAGTTCTGCAACAACTTCAAATGGATATGCAACATATTTAGATTATTTAGGTTCAGAACTTGACAAGACTGTTGCTCATGAAGTAACAATTTCAACAACAGAACAAAAAGATATTATTCATCAAATAGATCAACAATTCATCCCTGTTGATGAAATGCTTGCGGAAGATCGTCAAAGAGATAGAGTTGTTTATAACTGGGCTGAAGATGATGGAGACCATATTGCTCATATTTATAATAAACCATTTGGACATTTTTATTATAATACAACTTTCTCAGGAGTAGAAACATTTACTCAGTTATTAGAATCTACTATGCTTAATGGTCAATGAAACGATACGACTGGACATCACAACTATGAATCAACAGAAAGTGATTGGTTAGCAACATTAGCAGAAAATGATGAATTAAAATGATATAAATGAAAAGTAACAATTAATGGTGTAGAATATCTTTGTCAATGGACAGATGCTCGTGAGGGATTTAAGAGATACGGTGGTAGTGATAGTAACGCAATTTATCTATTCTTTGGAGAAGATAGAGAATCTTTCTTTAGATTAGGATATAATAGCGGTCTTTTATATAATGGACTTTACTTAGCATTGGGTGAAAAAGAACGTAAAATAATAGGAGATAAAACTATCACATTAAGTTATTCAAAATATCGTTATGAAAGAATTGTTCCAATTCCTGATGAATTATTACCAGATAGTGTAGCAACAAAAGCATATGTAGATGAAGCTGCAGCAGGAGCAGGCTCTTTACCAGTTATTGCAGCAACAGATGAAACAAATCCAGTTAATTTGAGTGATTATGCAGAAAATGGAACTGCTTATATTGTAAAAGGACATTTCTTTACTCCAAATACAAGAAATAGTATGTTAGGTGAATGGGCAGATTGATTCTTATTAATTAATGCGGATGCACCTAATGGAGATGTATATCAAACTTTAAGACCTTTTTCAACGGTTTTCTTAAATGGTGAATATGTGTTAAATAGTAAAATTGCTTTTAAATTAGCAAGTGAAGATGAATGGAAAACAACAGATATTTTTACAGGAGAATATGATGATCCAACTGCATTAGGAGGTTTCTCACCAGCTGGAGCATATATGATGTATAATGATATTACAAATCAAATGAATACTTATGTGATTAATCCATCTGATGAAGCTTATACAACTTTCTTTACAGAAGGAGAAGAAGAATTCAATTTTATTAATGAAGAAATTGGAAATGATTTTACAGTACAATTAGCAGGAGTATTACAAACTATTTATGATAAAAATACTTCAAATGAATATGGAATTTTATTATATCTTGATAATCAACCTGTATGGTTTAAAGCAACTGATTTATGGAATGAACCAGAATCATTAACATTAGCAAATACATATATTTATAATGGAGAAAACGGTCCTATTATTAAAGAAGTTGGATTATTTATTACATTAGTTTGGGAAGATGGATATATAACTCAAATTGGAGTTGGAACAGGACATAATTATATTAAGGTTGCTTCTGAAGATCTATTAAATGAAAAATTAGGTGATATTGATACTGTCGTAACTCAAATTGTTGAAAGTATATTAGATGCTGAAGGAAAGGAGTATTAGAATATGGGAAAAGTTTTAATTGAAGAAGAAAATTTAACTAATATAGCTAATGCTATAAGAGGAAAGAATGGTGAAACTACTACTTATAAACCTGGGGATATGTCTACCGCCATCCAAAATATCCCAAATGGTGGAGATTCAGAACTGGAAGCTAGTTATTTGAGTATCATCCAAGATCGAGGTCTCAATTGTACCAAACTACCAAAAGGGTTAACTTCGATAGGTGATTATGCTTTCTATCATCAAACATATTTAAATCAATATAATAATTTTGAAGCATTACCAAATAGTATAACATCAATAGGACAATATGCTTTTTATAGTTGTGTACATTTAAACTGGACTAAATTACCAAATAGTATAACATCAATAGGACAATATGCTTTTTATAATTGTCAAGATTTAGCTATAACCAGTTTTCCTAATGGTATCACTAGTATACCTAGTCAAGGTTTTAGCGACTGTACAAGTTTAACATCATTGGAATTACATAGTGGTATAACTGAAATAAATAGTTATTCATTTAGCGGATGTAGTAATTTATCGAAATTGATAATTAATAATGCAACACCTATAACGTTAAAATATACTACAGCATTTCAAGATACACCAATAGCAAATGGGACTGGTTATATTTATGTACCGGATGAAAGTGTAGAAAGTTTTAAAGCTGCAACCAATTGGAGTGCATATGCAGATCAAATAAAACCTATTAGTGAATTGGAGGTTAATGCATAATGAGTATAATAAAAGAATTTTATAAAACAAGAAATGATGGAGTTAATCTATACAAGACTTATTCTGATGAAGATTATTTAATAAAAAAAATAGGAACAGAAGAAATATATAATGAAGCTATAGATATTGAAAACGCTCCTTATAAATATGAAGAAACAGAAGAAAAAATAAAAAAAGAAGATGCGGAATAGCATCTTCTTTTTTTTATGCAAAAAAAAGAAGGTTAATCACTATATTATTGCGATTAACCTTGGAAAGGGAATTGAAATGAAAAAACCTAGACAAGAAGAATATTCATAAACTCTCGTTGAATAATCCCCCAATACTCCACAACGGGAACTACTTTCTACGCTTTACATTATAGCGGGTAAAGACCTAAAACAATCCTTTTCTTAATTCAAAACTATTGTTAATTCAGTATCCATGTACAATATATTGCAGTTCTCTTGTCTAAAAATAATTTTATATCTTTCTCATTTATCTATATATATTATATCAAAAATTTTTGAATTTGTCAAAAATTTTTATTGTCTTAATGGCGCCCCAACTAGGACTTGAACCTAGGACCCCTTGATTAACAGTCAAGTGCTCTAACCAACTGAGCTATTGAGGCAAGAAGTGTGGCATCTTATTAGTAATTCTATATCTTAGGTCAAGTTGAGTTTCTCCGTGAATTACAGTCCGTTACCAGCTCTGCGCTTTCGCTTTAAAATTCAGGTGGATGCTTACGCATATCCACGACTTGATTGCCGTTTAGTATATACTTCAAACCAATAAGAATTGACGTCCTAGATTATTTCAATAGTCAGCTAAACCGAGTTTTTCTCACTAGAATAACGCGCCACAGTGTGAGGATATATATGAATAATTTATTTTTATAATGGTGGGTAGTCGTGGATTCGAACCACGGAACTCAATGAGGCGAGATTTACAGTCTCGTGCAGTTGGCCGCTTTGCTAACCACCCATATGTTGCTCGGATTTATTATTAAATATTCCTTCGAACCCATCACCGAGCCAAATGGCGGAAATACTTAATTATATATTACAAACCTTACTCATATAACGAACTTTTGGCAGCCGCTTCTTATCTCCCTAGGGCATCGACTTTCCCGCGATATGAGCCATTGTTAATATCAAAATGGTCGGGAAGACAGGATTTGAACCTGCAACCCCTTGGTCCCAAACCAAGTGCTCTACCAAATTGAGCCACTTCCCGAAAAACAAGACAGTTATTCTTTTAGCCTAATAAAGAAAAATAAAATTGCAGTTTCTGTCTTATTTATTTTACCAGATTGAAATTTGTAATAAATCTCTAACCTCTGGTTGATATTTTTCTTTTACTAAATAATAAAGTAATATTTCTATTAAATCTAAAGGATGGGTTGTTCTTCCTTCTAATTTAAAATTTGTAAAGCCCATAGGTAAATAAATGTTTTCAATATCTTCAATAGAAATAAAATTTGAATTTTTATTTTTCACTTCCCAAAAATGTTTAAATGAGTCTTGACACACGAACTGTTCTGTGCTATACAAAAGTTGAGATTGAGAAATACTTTCATAATGTTTAATTCTATTAGGACAATTTGGTTTACAAACTGCATTACACAATAATTCACATTTATGCTTATTTTTAATAGACTGTAAAAAATTAAAATCTTTATTATGGTCATAATCTAAAACTATTAAATAATAATCTTTTTCTATTTCCTCTTTTTGTTTTTCTTTATTTGTCATTCTTTTTGTAGTAGAAGAAATATATTTATAATTATTTCCATATTTATTTCTAATGTAATTTTCCAAAATTTCTTTATTACAAATAATTTCATTTATTCCTGTATTAAATAACTCTAATAGAATATTACAATAGGTATCATGAAGATGTTCTTCCTCTAATAAACAATTAGTAAATGTAAATCTAATTGGAATTTGATATTTTAACATCATATCTTTTATCGCGGCAAGCTCTGATAAAGATTTTTCATTTCCTGTGATAAGCCTTCCTCCATTTCAGATTCCTCCAGGGCTATCATAAATAGAGCCTATTTTTACATTATTTTTAAAATATTCTTTTTTATTTAAGTATAATTTTAACAAAATTTCATAAAGTTGCGGATATCTAAAAATACCCGGCAAATGAAAAATTGTTTCTTTACTATAAGAGTCCATATAAGCCTCCTTATTTTTATTTTATGGTGCGGGATCACGGACTCGAACCGCGGACATCTACCTTGTAAGGGTAGCGCTCTAACCTACTGAGCTAATCCCGCAAAACATATCTCTAAACCTTACAAATAATAAAGTCTGCGCCTCACCGCACTTAATTTAAAAGCGTTCCTTCAATTAAATTTTGTAGAAATATATTTTCATTTAAATATATAATGTCTACCATTATCATTTTGTTTCCTACTTTGATTACATCCCAGATAGGGTTTTCACCTAACACTTTACTCTACCATATACCATAAATAAAATATTTTTAGGTCTTTCCCATACGATCCACATATGGAGTAGATATAAGAACAATTATAAATCTAAATGGTGTAAATAGAAAGTTATTACCTCTCAACTCTTGTGTATCGCAAGTGTTTTTATTTAAACTATATTTACATTTTTATATATTTATTATATCATTTATTTTTTTAAAAATCAAATTATATTAAATGGCGTCCCCTCAGGGATTCGAACCCCGGACCGATGCCTTAGAAGGGCATTGCTCTATCCAACTGAGCTAAGGAGACAATAGGCGCTCTACTTGCGGAGTTGCACCGCTTTATATTATCCACTGGGCGTAGGCATAAATGGCGCCGGGCGGATTTACAACCATAACCTCATGAGGCTCTCTTTTACTTTTGTTTCCTATTTTCCTGTCGACGAGTACTTTGCGGAAACGCAGGTTGACCCAACATATATTAAAACTTTTTATTTTTAATGGTGTGAGATGAGAGGATTGAACTCTCACTTCAGGGGCCACAGACCTACGTGCTACCATTACACTAATCTCACCATATGGCGCAGAGTCTGGGATTTGAACCCAGGGTACGCTCACACGTACGCCGGTTTTCAAGACCGGTGCCTTAAGCCAACTCGACCAACTCTGCATTTTTATTGGCGCGGAGTACTAGATTCGAACTAGTGGAACGATAAATCGTTCGACGCTTTAGCAAAGCGTTAGTTTAAGCCAACTCACTCAACTCCGCCTATGGTGCACAATCTAGGACTTGAACCTAGGACCTCACGTGTATCAGACGTGCTATCTAACCAACTGATATAATTGTGCAAATATTGGTGGCGGAAGTAGGGGTCGAACCTACGACCTTTGGGATATGAATCCAATGCTCTAGCCAACTGAGCTATTCCGCCTAGTACCATAGACAATGATAATATTTAATAAACAATCTTAAGCCATAATTAATCTTTTTTTGTTTATTTTTACTTAACATTTTTTGTTCTTTTTTTGTTAATAGCCATCTATCTGTTTCTTCTTCTACAATCATTAACTTAAATGCCTCAATCATTGCATTTACTATTTCTTCCCATTTTTCATGCGTTAATCCATTTGGAGTCCCACAATGCATAGGATAATCGCGAAAATAACATAATTGAGAATAAATATATAAACTTAGTGCAGCATCTAAACTAAAATGCTCAGCGTCAACAAAACCGTCTTCATCAGGAACATATCTTGGATCATCTATATTTTCTTTATTAAATAACCAATAATCCTCTGTTATTCCTAATTCTTTTAAATATTTATTCAATTTTAATATCATAATATTATCACCTCTTTTTAATGCGTTTAGCACTCTTGCGGCAACAACTAATTCTAACCGCAAGAGAAACAGATATGCTTTGTGTCCCATTTTGAACATATCCTCGTTACCTAAACGAAAGTGCGACACTATATAATTAGTATTAAGGATGACTTCGCACTGATAAATATCTATTAGTGCAACCTACGCTGCGTCCAATAACTAGTATAGACATTGCCCATTCGACTCGCTATTTTGATTGGTTTCAGGGTCTCCCAACAGCTTCCCCTAAGGAATACTTTAATCCCCTAAATATAGATAACACGCGGGTAGGTGGATTACAATGCCTCGAAGTCACCACCGTTAGCTTTTACCTTCAATAGCCCATCAGAACGGCATTACTCATTGTCTAGGTCTATCTATTATTATCTACATTTAGCGAATTAAACTATTCGCCTTTTCTATATTTAGCCCAAAAGTCAGAAGTAATAATAAATTCGTTCATTGCTATCCATAATGGACTAAAATTCAAGATAGCATAACCAGTTTCCCAACCTCTAACTAACTCATTTCTTTCAGGTTGTTCATTATCTATCATTTGATATAGGTAATATTCAACACCATCATGTCCTCTTGATTTTCTATATTGTCTTAATTCAAAGCGAGTTCCAAAAACATCTTGTCTTAAACTTCTATTTAAGTTTTTGACTGCTCTATTAACTTTTTTATCCATTAAAGTTTTCATTTTTTACACTCCCTTCATTTATTTACAATATAATTATATCATTATTTTTTATAAAAATCAATTAAAGGGTTTTTATCCCATAAAAATCAAATGGCAGGGGCACTAGGATTCGAACCTAGACGAACGGTTTTGGAGACCGTCATACTACCATTATATTATACCCCTATAAAAAATGGCGGTGCCTACGGGATTTGAACCCGTGATCTCCTGCGTGACAGGCAGGCGTGATAACCACTACACTAAGGCACCATAATAAAGTGCTGTCAATTTTCTTTTATGTGAAAATGAATTAAATATCCAGAGGTTTGTTCGTTACCTCCTAAACTATTTGGCACTTACTCAAATCTTAATAACAGTTTTTGGGCACATCTCTCATCCCTGAGTTCTTTACACTGTTATAACTCCATTCGCCAGAAACATATTACTCCCGTCGCGGTATCATTGCTTTTTTATATAATGACGCTTCGCTCGCCGCGTGTTTTCAAGTAGGGATATGCCAATCAGCATCAATAAGTCAAACACAAAATAAACAAATAAATAACAAACTAAAACTTTTAATTATACTCATTGGTGCTGATTGCCATATCTCTATTATTAATAAAAATATTGGTGACGGGTACGGGATTTGAACCCGTGAATGTATGCGTGAAAGGCATATGTGTTGACCACTTCACCAACCCGCCATTTAAGAAAAACAAGGGGCATAAAATCGTTCAAAAAATTGCAGTTCTTGTGATTTTTAACTTGCTGTTAGCCCCTTATTTGAATAAACATTATGGAGCGGGTGATGGGAATCGAACCCACGTGGTCAGCTTGGAAGGCTGAAGTTCTACCATTAAACTACACCCGCAGGATGTTGGCGGAAACCACCAACAAAGAATTTTATTATGGTTTTTTATTTACATATATATTATATTATATTTTTTAAATATAATCAAATTACAAACAAATGGTGGAACATAGCGGGATCGAACCGCCGACCTCCACGGTGCAAACGTGGCGCTCTCCCAGCTGAGCTAATGCCCCAAATGGTGCCGAGAGCAGGAATCGAACCCGCAACCTATTGATTACAAATCAATTGCTCTACCGATTGAGCTATCTCGGCATATGAATACGCATTCTGCGTATCCGCCGCTTCTTTGACACTAGGTCAATAAGCAATAAATTAAACCGTAACCCCTGTTTTGATAAGGCAGCTTTCTGCACTCGGTACTGACCGTGCTACCATAGAAACAATAATTTCTATAATAACTCTCTATTTATATATATATTATATCAAAATTTTTTAAAAAAGTCAAAGTATTTTTTAATTCTATGATTATTACAAAAGAACTTATTTTTAACTTTTCTTTCTTATTGATGTTATATATATATATTATAACAAAAATTTTTAAAAATATCAAATTATTTTCAAGATGTATTTGATTTAATTTTTATACCTGAAATATTTTTTCATACTCCATTTTCTTTAATCATTGCTTCGTAAAAAGGTTTCCAAACGCCATTTACTTTTGTATAATTCTCAAATTTAGCTTCATAAAATCTTAATTCATCTATAATTGCATAGGTTGCCCCTGATGTTGAAATAATATATCCTACACTATTAATATTTAATCTATAATATTGATAGTATGCGGGGCTACTTACTTTATAAATAGTAGTAATTCCTTCTTCAATAGGATTGGTTAAATCCGCAATTTTAGTGAAATTAGTACCATCATTACTGCCTAAAAGAGTACATTTTTCAACACCTTTATGTCTTGTTTGTCCTGCATTTTTAATAGATATATATTTAACTTTGTGTTTTTCAGGAAATTTTAATTGTAATCAAGAAGTGTCTTCATCAGCTCCATGTCATACATCTCTTTCTTCATCTGGAGAAGATAAACTATTAAAAGCACATCATGCAGCTCTTGGTTCAGTCACTTCACTTGATGCACTTGCTACATATCCACTAGGAGTTGTGTTGCTTGTCATAACAGGAGTGATATCTTTCATTTTTCACCATATTGTGTCAAAAACTTTTGTTCCTTTAAAAAATGGAATATGTTTATCACATCATTCTTGAGTTGGTTCTTTACCCTCTCCAAAGCATGCTGTTAAATCAATTAACATAGGACAAGAAATTCAACATACTCCTACATCTCCGCCATCTAGCTCTCTATTAAAGTCAACTCTATAAGCGTAATCACCTTCTGTAAACTCTACTCTATCATTAATTGCACTATACATTTGTCAAAAATTAATTGCTTTCATGGGAATTTTTTCTTCAAAATAAGGCTCTGCAATAGGTCAATAAAATCCCATTGAAGTGTTTTTTGAAAGAGTTTCTTGAAAAGCATATACACGAGTATAATAAATATGAGATGGATATAAATGAATTGTTCCTGTTGTTGAACAGGTTATTTCTTTAGAATTTGAAGATTGAGCTAAATAAAGCGGCTTTCCACCTCCAAAACCTCCAGGGGTTGCATCCGTTCCGACTTTAGTAGGTTCTTTTCCTAAAGCTAGGCTCCATCCGCTATCCATATAAGGATTTGGAATTAAATTTATTAATGTTAAATTTGCCATATTTTATTCCTCATATACAATTCATATATCTCCATCAATACCATCACTAGCAGTAGGTGCAGATGTTGACGCATATATATTTCTCATTGTATTCCATTTAGTTATTTCATTTGCAGTTATATTTTTTACATGACTTGGTACAGTAGGGTCTGTTTCAGTATATTCAGTTAAATATCCCTTGTCATTTTCAAAAGCACTAACTTTAGAAGGCACTGTAGGGATTGTAGGAAGATTATTTAAATCATTATAATCTCCACTTGTGGCAACGTTTGCTAAATCTTCTTCATTTGCTTTTTTCCCAATCGCTTCATTAAGAGCATCTACTATAGTATCATTTGCTTGAACTGCGGCAGCCACCTCATAAATGGTATCTAAGGTCTCTGGGGCAGAGCCAATCAAATCTCCAATCTTAGTATCAGTATATTTTTTAGCATCTTCTAATTTAGTATTTGCGTCTACTTTAGTTTCTAAGCCACTAATATCCGGAATTTCAGGAGTATCAGATAAATCATTATAAGAACCGCTAAATAATTCTGGTTTGTTAGTTAAGTTATTATAATCACCATTAAAAGTGCTTTTATTATTCCAATTTTCAATATCTTCGCTAGAAATATTTTTTACATGTGTAGGGACAGTAGGATCTGTTTCTTGCTTATTATTTATAGTATCTGAGATTTTGTTTATTATTTTGGTAGTGTAATATTCTAACCCTTTTCTATCTAAATATTGCATAGAAGCACCACCTTACTAATTATTTGCCCAAATTGTATCTATTTCAGTATTTGTTATTGCTACTAAATCTTCTTCTTGAACATAATTGCTTAAATCTATATCTGTAGTACCTATTTTTTCAAACTTATCGTTTACATAGATATATTCATCATAACTGTTTGTGTTTTCTCCACTATTTGATAATAAATATATAACACCAGATTCACCTGTATCTGGCAATGCATCTACAACTGTATATTCAATTCCTGTAATACCATCAATAGCCCCAGAAATTGCTGATGAAACATCTGCGGCAGTTTGATATCCATTTGGATTTGTTGCATTATATGGAACAAAACCTAATGCAGTAGTTACATCTGTTGTATTAATACCTGTAATATAACCAGCTCCATTTGTTAATTGATTGTTATCTGTTGGAACTTCAATATTAACAGTTTTATCAGTTACTTCTAATAAAGTATTATTTACTTTTACCTTTTCAATTACATTTGCTTGTCCGCCAGAAACTACTAGTCCTTCTACTGTTGTTGCAGTGTCATTGATTTTTGTAACTAATTCATTTGTTAAATCATTTGTAGATAAACCTTTTCCATTTTCTTTGCTTACTTTTCCATCTAAAGCGTTTTTAATTAATAGTTTTAAATGAGCTAAGCCTTCATAACTTAAATATTTCATTAATTATTCCTCCTCTATAAATCCTTAAACATTTCGTTTAATTCTGTGTTTGTGATTTCATTTAAACCCAAACTTTCAAAAGTTTTATTTTTCACCAATTCTATTCCATTAATTTGTGGCTTGTTATATAGCAACTCATAATCACGAGTTCCTTCACCACCAGGATGAGTTGTTACAGATAAATTTACGGTATTTGTTTTTCCTGTTAAATCTACTGTTTTCTCTTTTTGTGAAATAACTGATATGGAATTATTGTGATTGGTATTGATATCTATCACTCTTGGTCCTAATATAACTTGCATTAATTATCCTCCTTTGAAGCAGCCTCAGGATACATAATTAATTGTTTAGGCCCTTGTTGATCGTACCCAATAACAGTATAAATTCCATTGTGTTCTATTTCATACCAGTATGTTTTTGTTCCTGTTTTAATAGGGTCCCCTAAACGCATTTCTTCAGAAGGAACAATAATATCAAAAGAATTTGTATTATTTTCTACAACATATTCTTTTTGTAATAATACTGTCGTACTATCATTTGCTTTCATAATAGAAAACTTAAATTTATCCCCTGCTATAAAAGGGTTTTCATTATCAATTAAAGTTAATTCTAATTGATCTCCACGGTTTATATGTATAGTTAAATTTTCATCTATAATAGAATCTAATCTCATATTAAAACCTCCTTATCTTTTTTATTCTCTTTATAAAATAAAAAATATCCTTTTTATATTATCTTTTTTTACCCAATATAAAAAATCAAAATATAATTTTGATTTTAGTTAATATAAAAATAAATGTGGCGGAGGTTCAATTCTACTCCGCCACCAAATTTTAGTTAATTGCTCAATCTATTAAGCTATCTTAACAAAAGAAAAATAAGTAACTATCGGCGGCAGCCATTTTTCCTTCCTGAGAACTGACTCTTAATCTGCTCTCTATACACCATCTGCCGCTATTAACAGGGTCTATTGTTAGGTTACTTATATATGTGGAGCCAGCTTCTCCACTTGGGCTTTTTTGCAACCATGTGCGTTACGGATTGCCTTACCTCTAGATTGAGGAAACCTCCTGCTGTTAAGACAGAGCCACAGTCTCTGTATGTCCATTATAGTTTTTTGACCTTTTTCTTTTTCACTGCTTATTATATTGCAAGTGTGGTGTCTACCTCATTGTTAGGAAATTAAAACTCTGCGCGATTGCATCTAAAACAACGTCCTGTGTTAAATTTATACATTTTGGCTACCAATGCATACCTTAAAAGGTATTCGAGCGTATTTAATCATAGTCCCTTGCCCTATGAACCTTAATTATCAAAACGGTCCCTTTCTCATCCTCCCCGAAGGGCACACTTACTTTAGGAGCCGAAGCTCACAATTTCAGGCGGGGTCAGCTGGCCAGTCTGGTGGTCCTACTGAGCTTTCACGGACTTGTCACGAGGACTTACCGAGGGGATAGTAATTCATTTTAATATAGTTTTGATTGTTCCTTCAGTTTTTGGTTAAGCAACAATTAAGCGACCATCGTTCTCTGTCCACCAACGCGGCGGGTAGGTTACTTACGCCCCAACCTACAAATCGGTCTGTTCTATTTGCCATCTAAACTATAACTTGGCGTGCGTGAGACAGCCCACACTTATTTTAAAAGTTTCATAAACTTTCTATATATATTATAACAAAAATTTTTAAAAAAGTCAAATTTTGTTTTTTATCCAATTATATATGGTCTATAATCTCCTATTGCATCAGGTCTTTTATGATATTCAGCAATAGCAAATACTTCATTAGTATGAGTTAATTTAAACCATTGTTGCTCTGCACTATTAGCATATAATCCTTCTTCAATAAATGTAATTACTGCATAGTTGTAAAAACCATCTTCAAATATATCACATTTATTTTTTACAATAGCCTCGTAAGCATCTCCATAAGATTTGTAATATCCTACTGTGCGGCAATCATCAATTACTTTATTTAAAACTCTAAGTGTTGTTACGAAATACATTTTAACACCTTCCTTTTTCTTTATATAAATATTATATAATATTTTTTTATAAAAATCAATTGTTGTGTTATTATATTCATTTAAAAAGTTTAATATCAAATTTTTTCATTCCTACCCAAATATATAATTGACAGTGCTATGCTTTTGCTTACACCACATTACCTGCACTGGGGAAAGGAAGTAGCGCCCTTTCTGCTGGGCGAGAGCATTTCTATAAATTAAAACTATTATATACACTATGGTGGCGCGGGGTGGGATTGAACCACCGACACCGGCATTTTCAGTGCCGTGCTCTACCAACTGAGCTACCGCGCCATAAAAGATAAAACAACTACATCTGTCAGTTTAACTTGTTCCTCGTTACTCTTATGAATATGTCTCACGACAGGAAGATTCTCGATTACTTCCAACTGATGCATTGACTCGAGTATGCGTTTCTCTTTTTCGCCATACATTTTCAGGATTTCTTATACATCAGCGCCTGGGCCTCGACTTCTTTCAACCTGAAGGCAACTCGTCTTGCAAATATATTAAGTCGAAACCCATACCTGCAAGTTTGCCACCTTGTCCGCCTAGCTTCACTTCTCACGGCTAAACTCATCTTCAGACCTACCCTCGACATGCGTCCATCGACCTTCAGGGCATTTCAACCCCCTTGGGCAGTACCTTACCTCGTCAAAAAGGCGTTCAGTCATTTTGTTGTTTTATTTGTATCACTTAGAATTACCCAGCACAACCACGAGGAGGTGTGATACTAGTGCCATAAAAATTAAATGGCAGGGGCTGTAGGATTCGAACCCACACCTGGGGCTTTGGAGACCCCCGCTTTACGGTTTTGAAGACCGCTGTGCTACCATTACACTAAGCCCCTAATTATCAGTATAAAGATATATACAGTCTTGATATATAATATCATTATTAGGATTATCTTTTAACCACTCATGTAATGATAAATAGTCATTTAATTCTATATAATCTTTAAAATCTATATTAAGATTAAAGATTTTAATAATATGTTTATAATCTTTTTTTAAATCGTTAAACACATTATTAGAACTTATATGGATTGTAGAACCTTCTTTTTTAGATAATTCTACAATTATATCAAAGAAAAATTCTTTCCAATATCTATTAAGTTCATAAGAATAAATTAAACTTAAATCGTATTTATTTATATAAAGTCTTTCTAATTGCAACTCTTTTAATTGATAATCTTCAATTTTCTGTATTCTTTTCATTAAAAGACCTCCTATTATTAAAATTGGTTGCCCGGGGTAGATTCGAACTACCGCATGCGAGAGTCAAAGTCTCGTGCCTTACCGCTTGGCTACCGGGCAATATGGTGGAGCTGACGGGAGTCGAACCCGTGTCCAAAAAATCCTTACTAACCACAAATCTCATTCTTACCTTACAGGTTTTGTGTATACCGTTCTATCTTTACTCTTTACCATATACAAATCTCAAGAGCAAGTTCTAATGTTGAAGTTGTCTTCACACAAGAGCCCATTAGAATAAACTTGTTTGTGCGGCAATCTTTGTCAGTTAATACGATTATGCTTTCTCTGATTGCTTACTGATACTAACATAAAAGTTGCTTAATATTACGCGAATACTACTCTATTGAAAGAGAATAAAGATTTAACTTTATTAGCAATATTTTTTACAATGTTTCCATTTATTTTTTAAATTTTGGATTTAACGCATTCCTGCGACCTGTATTGCGATTTTCATTCATTCCTGTCGAAACCATGACAACCCCATAAATTGGTGATTTAAAACCCCCTAAGAAAAGATTATAATATAGTCTTCTCTTAGCGAGCTTTAAAGCCCGCAAATCACGTTTTATAGGAAGGTTATGTGATATAGGTAGCCATAAATGAGATTTGAACTCATATCTTCCTTATTTCTATAAGGTTGCTTTACTTTAAGCTATTATGACATATTGATGGCCCACTGAGGACTCGAACCCCAGATTATAAGTTTTCCCTTCGAAGACTACTAACTTATAACGTTTCCCTTTACTTTATTATAGTTTCGAACCTACTCAATTTCAATCTCTTATTCCCATAAGCCGTATAATATGGTGGGAGAGGAGGGACTTGAACCCTCACACCGTTAACCGATACGGGATTTTAAGTCCCGTGCGTCTACCTATTCCGCCACTCTCCCATGGTTGCGGTAGGTTGGATTCGAACCAACGACCTCTAGGTTATGAGCCTAGCGAGCTGACCAGACTGCTCCACTCCGCGATATATAGAAGGTCTATTATACACCTGACCTAATAGGCTGGTTTCATGTTTAAGGACGAACGTCACCACCGAACCATAAATAAGTGGACTTATTGCCGTAGTTTTTAATAAAGGAGAACCTCTGTTTAAGCATTACCCTGTTCACTTAGTGGGTTTCACAAACTCCTTTTTTCTTTTATTTTATATATTTATTATAACATAATTTTTTAAAATAATCAAATGAAATGTCTTTACTTAACTAGAAAATCTTGAACTTCTTTTTTTGTAAGTTTGTCCATCGCATCTTGCTTAAATTTTCTATTTTTATAGCACCAATAGCAGCGCCCATGGTTTCTACAAGTTTTATCAACTGATTTAGCATAGGGCTGTCCTTTAGTTCCATATTCTATTCTATGTTCTTTTCCACTGGCAATTGCTTTGTGTAAAGCCATAGGTCTCACCTCCTATTAAGAGGTTTTTTTACAATGTTCATTAAACCAAGCTTCTCCAGCAGCCTTTAATTCTTTTCCTTTTGTTGATAGATATTTTGCTGCCATAGGGTTTAATCTTAGCTTCTTATTTGTTTTTCCTTTTTTATCTAAGTTTGCTTGAGTGATAGAATATTGCATTTCTCCACTACCGCTCTTACCTTTTCTTTTAGCCATAACTTTCAACTTCCTTTCTTTTATATTTACATATATATTATATTATATTTTTTTAAAAAAATCAATAAAAATTATTTTACTCGCATCCATTTATGTTTAAATGCTTTTTTATTACTAGTAATTGCGTATGCAATATATAATTGGATTTTCCAATCTTCCATTTTACTATATTTTTCTATTGCTTGGCTAGCTTCTTTTAAATCTCTATAAATAAAAGTGTTTCCATTTTCATCAATTGCTTTAATTATATTTTTACCCACTGCTCACCACTCCTTTTTTATTTATATAAATATTATATTATAATTTTTTTAAAAAGTCAATAATTTTAATGCTTTTTGGTAATCATAGATACTTAAAATGGTCTCCTCACGAGGATTCGAACCTCGAATAACAGGTTCGTAGCCTGTTGGTTTATCTATTAGCCTATAAGGAAATGAATAGAAGTCCTGGTCCGCCTGTCCCAGGATACAACACATCGACTCAATAGCAAGAAAAAATTATCCGTCTTACTAATAGGTTTCCCTAGTCTACCCTTAAGCATTTCTGCCGGTATAGGAAGCGGAATTTCCTATTTACTTCTATAAAATTTAATAACTTGCAGACAGGAATACTTCTAAACCTCTTTATAATATGAAGAATAGGGTATTACACCATTAATAGTATTGCATCTGCATTTATTTCTACTCCATTTTTACTTTCACATAAAATTAAATTTGTTTTTTAGTAAGGCGGCAACCTCTTACATCTCATTGCCGTTTTTGGCGGCGGACCTTTCTATTTATCGCAAAATACTTTAAATATAAGAATTGTTGAGGCATTCTTATATTCATCTTAAGCCTATGCTAGTCGCATCTCTAAAATAAA
This sequence comes from Bacilli bacterium, assembly GCA_017457045.1. The sequence goes on along the minus strand of JAFTIF010000008.1, from coordinate 11,506 downwards.
TATCGAGGGCGATAGAAGCCTTTCTATCCTCTTAAAACCTATTTAACTTTGGCTATGTTTCCATAAAACACAAGAGATATAGTCACTAAATATATTAGATACATTTTCGTTGCAGTTCATCCCTCATTGAAATAAAAATAATAAAAAATAAAAACCAACATTGGAAATATTTACAAGGGGCTTCCTTTGTTAGTACTACTTGGGCAGGTTTTCTCGTCCATTCAAATAGAAGACGAACCCGCCTAAACTTGTTATCCATTTGATAATGAAAATTGCTGTATTGCCCCTGAGAAATTAGTGAAAACGCTAACGCCACGGGAAGGCTTTCTCATGTTAGCATATGGAGCCGCATGGGCGAGAGTTTCACTCGCTCGGTTACCTAGGACCGTTATTCTCAGCGACATATTGGAGCACCCTGCTGGATTTGAACCAGCGATCAGGGAGTTGCAGTCCCTTGCCTTAACCAACTTGGCTAAGGGTGCATGGAACACGCTTTTTATCTTACGAAAGGATATGCGATAGAACCTATTATTAAAGGTATGTTTGAAGATTTTCATCTTCATTTATATTATATCATTATTTTTCTTCTTTGTCAAGTATTTCAAAACCAATGCGTTTGCAATCTTTGATGTAATATCTATCCTCTAAGAAGCGTAAATACCATTCTTCTTTCACTGTTGCTATATGTGTGCGAAGACAGTCGTCTACATAGGTAACAACATAGTAAGGTACAGTAATAACTTCGTCTTCTTCATCATCTAATGTGAATACCATTTTTAAATCTTTTTCCATAATAAAATTCCTCCCTTACATTTATATAAATATTATAACAAAATTTTTTTAAAAAATAAAGTAAAATTTATTATAATCCTAATACTTCCATCATTTTCTTAATATTATCTTTTTCTTCTTGAGTCACTTCCACTGATGCCTGAGATACATTAGACACTGGTGTTTTTGTAGTCATATCTTCACCTGGCAACGCATTTTCTCCATTTGGAGATACATTTGTTTTTGCACAAGTTAATGCTACTTTTACTTGAAGTTCTTGTCCATCTTCTAGCCCTGGAATTCTTATTTCTTTCCCATCATTGTATAAAAAACTGCCTTCAAAAGTTTCTAAGATTTTGTCAGTAATTTCTTTCTTTAATATAGTTCCTTTTAATGCCATATCTTTTCCTCCTTTTTTATTTATATTATTATTATATTATTTTTTATTTTAAAAATCAAATTAATCATTTTTCTTTTGTGTTATAATTAAATTAGCATCTTTTAATGAATGAGATAGATCAACCACACGCTCACAGATCTTACATTTTCCACCTTTAAGACATTCTTTTTTACAAGACACCCTTTGTTCTGCAAAACGAGGAACAATATAGCGACTATCTAAGTCTGTTTTTAGACCAAAAATAATTTCTTTTAATTGACCAAACCATTTTTTATCTTCTTTATACACTTTTAAAAGCACTCCAACTTGTTGTGCGGTTCCAAAGAATTCTAGTGTGTCTATATATTTTTCATATATTTCAACATCTTCAGGTCTAATCCAGAATTTTTTAATATCAATAGTATCTTTCCAAGTTGATTGTGCAACATTAGCATATGTTCTTAATTTGACATCATATTGTGCGGCAACCGCAGCAACCCTCTCTAAATCGAAGCATAAATCTTCTACAACATAGATATCTGATATTCCTGATTGCACTAATCCTATAAAAGTGTCCCAATCATTTACACGATTTCCGAAGAAAAATGGAATTCCGCTTTCTAAAACACTTTCTAAAATATCTTCATCATATGACTCAAATCTTAAACATAGATTAGGAAAAGCTAAGTAAATTGGTTTTAATAATTTTAATTCTATATCTGTTAATGGTTCTTCTATTTGTAAATTAACTCTTTTAGTTTTATTTTTTTCTAAAAAATCTATAAGAACATCATTTTTATTAGAGTATTTTATAATATATTCATCTGCTTTGTCTAATCCTGCAACATGTTTATAGTAGTCTACACAATATTTCATTTGATATACTCCTTTCATAGCAAAATAGGCGGGGTATAATTACTCCCGCCTTGTTTATTTATTAAGCAACTAATTTGTATGCTTTTAATTTTCTACCTTCGTCATCTTTTACATCTGTTTTTTCAGCGATACCATTGTTAACAAGTGCAGTTAATCTTGCTGTTACTTTTGCTTTTGTAACTTCTTCTCCTTCAATTTGAGCTACGATAGCGTCAATTGTTTGGAATTCATCAGTTAAAACACTTTGAACTACTTCTCTTAATTCATCTCCATTAGCTTTCTTTTCAGCATTTCTTGCTTTTGCTTTTTCTGCCTTTGAATCAATTAATGCGATTTGTTTATCTAAGAATTCAATTAATTCTCCTTGTTCAACTGTCATTTCGCAATCTGCATTTGTTGGGTAAACTATTTCTTTTAACATTTCATAATAATCTCTTTTTGTAATTTTCTTTTCCATATTTTTTCTCTCCTTTTCTTTTATTTATTACATTATTATTATATCAAATTTTTTTAAAAAAATCAATTCCTGACTCCTTGTGTCCACTGAATTAGTTGATAATAATCACTTCCAGTGAAGTCAGATTTAGTTAAATTATAATATTCTAGGGCTTCTTCTAAAGCATGTGCTCTTGAAGTTAACCAATAGGTATTTTCTCTTGCTCTTTTTAACACCTTTTCTTTATTTTCATCGCTTTGCATTATTGCCCTTGTTACACCGTTAAATCTTCCATCATAAGCAGGGTCAGTAATGAAAGTTTTGAAAGGATGCTTAACATCAAAATCAATATATTGTTTTAACATTTCAAATCACCTCTTTGTTTTTTACATTTTAATTATATAATATTTTTTAAAATAAAACAAATTAGTCATTAAAAGATGAGTAATCAACTAATACTGGACGCATTCCTATGTAACCAATATTTCCATTATGTAAATCTCTAATATCATAATCAGCAATGAAATTCATTAGTTTATAAAATAATTGCTCTCCAAAAAAATTAAACACATCACTTAACCATATTGTATTAAAACAATCATAATTATTTGATTTACATAAACTTTTAACTTTTTCTAAATCTGCTTCATTATGACAAGATGAAGCTGACTCTCCTTTTTCAAACATTGTTGCGAATTCTTGAATATAGATTGGATGTCCGTCAATAGAGGTAATATATTGTGTCTCTGCAAAACAATTCTCTACACCAGAGGTGCTTGCCATTTTATATTTATCTGCTTCTACTTGACAATAATCCCAACCATTTTCACACTCTGCTCCACTAAAATCCCAATCATCATTACATACAAAAGGTATTTTAATAACAAAACCTAAATTTTTAAATGCAAGTACGCCTTTAGTTGCTCCATAATCATAAAAGAATTCTTTTTTATATTTAATTTTAAAAGGACAAACTATTTGGTCGTAGAACACATTATCGTGTAAATTGTAATAATCTCCGAATTCAAGAGCATCCAAAATTATATTTAATTCTTTTTTATCAAAATTCATTTCAGCACCTCTTTTCATTTCTTACATTATTATTATATTATATTTTTTATAAAAAATAAAATGAAGAAAATTATTGTCTTTCAACAATATTACATCTAGTCATTTTAGTAATTTTTATATTGTTTAATTCTTGATGTGCGGCAACGGTTCCTGTTAATAAGTAAGGTATTTCCGCAGACAACTGAATATCTTTCTTTGTTGTCCATATAAGAATATTTGCTTCATTTTTAAATGTATAAACATAAAAATTTCCATTTATCATTTTCTTGCGTTTATATTCAACAGGTAAATCATATATCCTTTCTTCAAGAGTTCCAATAAATTCAGACGCATTCGTTTTCTTTTCCTTATTTATATATATAATATTTTTTATTTTTTCTTTGATATCTGGATATGGGAATGCTCGATCGAATTTTTCTTCCCATTTAAACAAATCATCAAAAGCAACATTTATAAGGTAATATGGTGCGGGAAGCGGTATTAATGTATCACTGTGCCAGCCCAATTGGCTTGAGAATCGAAATCCTAGTGATTTTAAATAATCTTTAATCTCATATGTATTACCGCCGCCGACTAGATATATAATTCCATCTGAATTAAATCCATTTTGAACTAGCCATTTTTGTTTATTTGTCATATCTATCACTTCCTTTTTATATATACATTATAAAATAAAAATTTAAAGAAATCAAATAATAATCTTATATGGAAATTTCATATAAATTTTGACACGGCTAAAAATTTATGATATAATATAATTATAGAAAAAGAAAGGAGTTTATATATGAACAAAATTTCAAATAATGAAGTAGAAAAGATTTTGCAAGATGATTATAAATATTTACAAACTTTGTTTCCACAAGACCAAATTTTTGGTATTTTTACATATGGAGACTTTAATTATGGCTTTGCAGAAACAATAAAAGACTTAAAAGTTAAAATGTATTACTTGCCTACACTAGAAGAAATGTGTACAAATTTAACATTAAGAGATGAAACAGTTGAATATAATAATCATACTATAAATATTAAAGACATTAGACTAATTTTAGATAATATACTTAAACAAGAAGGAACAGTAATGGAATGTTTTTTTGCTGAATATAATATTATTACACCTAAATTTAAAAAAGTTTATATGGATACAATAGCAAATAAAAGAGAAGAAATTTTCAGATGTAGCCCTAAAGCTCGTATTGAGCATTCAGTAAGACAAGCATATGAAGATATTCAAGATTTTCTAAAGACAAATAATTATAATAGTTTATTTAATGCTTGTCGCAGAAGACTTGGATCTCAACTTTACTTAGACGGAGAGTTAGTAGAAAATTGTATTCGTTTTAAAAAAGATTACCATATTACTTATTTATGAAATATTAAAAAAGGTATATCTTTACCTAATATGGATGAAGTAACTAGTGATTTGGAAGAAATGAAAGCTAAGGCAGCAACACTTGAAAACCACCCAGAGCTAGAACAATTAGTTAAAGATACAATAGTAGATATTATAAAAATAGCACTAACAAGAACAATAGATGTAAAAGAATTCTTACAAAATCTAACTAATCCAGAAAAAGATGCTCTTAAAGTTATTATGCAAAACATAAAAAATGGAGAAGGCATTGTTTCAATATCACAAGCAGTTACTATTAGTAATTTATCTAGACCAGTGTTCAAAAGTGTTTTGAATAAAATGAAAGATTTGGAGATCGCTGAATTAACTAATATGGGCGTTAAAGGAACTCATGTGAAGATTATTGATGGAGTATTCTTGAATATAGATGATTATATTGATTAATCTTAAAAAATAAGATAAAATTTATTTATCATTTATATAAAGGAGATGATTTTATGAGAACATTCGTTTATACAGATTTACATGGCAACTACAATCTCTTCAAACAAATCCAGAATTATTTAGGAGATAACGACAGAGCCATCTGTTTAGGAGATAATTGTGATAGAGGTCCTGATGGTATAAAAATTATTCAAGAGACATTAAAAGATAGTAGAATTACTTATTTATTAGGAAACCACGAAGCAATGTTAATTGATGCAGTCCGCAAGAGTCAACACAATGGTAATATATCTTTTAGAATGTTTGATGATGCGGATATGAAGATATTAAAACATAATGGAACTATATCAACACTACAGGCATTGCAGTTATTACCTCAAGACGAAAGAGATTGCTTAATAGAAAAATTAGATAAGCTTCCTATTTCCGCATTTACAACAGGAAAAGATGGATGTACAGTATTTTTAAGTCATGCTGGATGCCATCCTCCAATGTTACACGAGATGGATAGAGATGAAACAAAATTTAAGTTACTATGGGACAGAAAACATATTGCAAAAGAAGTATTTCATTGTATAGGAGATAATGACTTATATATAGTTCATGGGCATACCCCAGTACAAACATTAAGGTTTTACAATAGAGAAATGAAAAATTACAATAAGGCGGAAATCGCTTATTATTGTAATAAACACAAAATAGATTTAGATATCTGTACTCCAGAAACAAATAAAGTTGCTCTATTTGATTTATCTACATTTGAAGTAATTTATTTTGTAGATAACACTAATTTAAACTAATTGATTATAATAAAAAAATATTATATAATATTCATATAAACAAAGAAAGAGAGTTGATATGAATGTGTAAGTTTATTTTTCCATCAATTAGTTTTAAGATAGAAAAATGGAAATGGAATGAAGAATATCGTATTTATGTTTCTACTTTAGGACATTTTAAAGATGAGCATAAAAACAATATGCCTGTTAAAATTAATAGTAAAACAGGATATTGTATGATAACTACTCCATATGGAATTAAAACTGCTCATAGATTAGTTATGTTAACTTTTAGACCAATACCAAATGCTGAAAGTTTAACAATAGACCATCTTAATCATAATAAAAGATGTAATGAATTAAGAAATCTTGAGTGGGTTACACTAAATGAAAATAGAGAAAGAGCAAAAAATGACTTGTATATAGATAACGAAACTCCTTCAAATGATTGGGGAAAGAAACTTATTAAAGCAGGTCAACTAGAATTTAATGATATGAAGGCGGCAGTGGATTATGTTTATGAGCAATCAGCAAAAAACGGAAGTATCCCCAACCGCGGAAGAATAGAACATAATATATTAAAAGTATTAAATAATGATAAAATGTATATGAATAGAAAATGGAAAACAATAAATAAATAAGGAGGAATTAAAATGTTAATTAATGGTAAAAGAGCATTAGCATACACAGTTAGATGTGGTGCTATTAGACCTATTGAAGGTGCTGATAATATTGAATTAATGGCGGTTAATGGTTGGAATGTAATTACTAAAAAAGGTGAATTTAAAGAAGGCGATATGTGCGTATACTTTGAAATTGACTCAAAACTTCCAGCAAGAGACTGGTCTGAGTTTATGATTAAAAAAGGTTATAAAGTAAAAACAATGAAACTTAATAAGTTTGGAGTTGTTTCTCAAGGTTTAGCATTACCTGTTGATGTGTTTGGAATTAAAATTCCAGATGAAGAAGGAATTGATTTAACTGACATTCTTGAAGTTACTTATTCAGTAGAAGAAGATAATAAAAGAAAAGCGGAAATCAATAAATATGATAAAATGCGTCAAAGACATCCTGATTTATTTAAGAAAAATAAATTAGTAAAATGGTTATTTGCAAGACAATGGGGAAGAAAAATATTATTTATTTTCTTAGGAAAGAAAAAAGATAAAAGAAACTGGCCTGTTTGGGTTGTAAAAACTGATGAAGAAAGATGTCAAAACTTACCTCACCTATTCCCAGGTAATGAAGTTGAATGGATTGTTACTGAAAAAATTGATGGTTCATCTACAACATTTACTATGAAAGGAAGAGGAAGAAAACAAGAATTCTATGTATGTTCAAGAAATGTATGTTTTGATACACCAGAAAAAGCAGATAAATGTTTTTATGAAAGTAATATTTATATTGAAATGGCTGAAAAATATAATATTAAAGAAGTTTTACAAGAATTCCTAAATGACCATGATGACCTAGACTTTGTAACTATTCAAGGTGAAACTTATGGTGCTGGAGTTCAAAATAGAACATATAGCATTGAAGGTCATGATTTTATGGCATTTAACTTAATCTTTGGTTATAAAAATGGAAAAGTTGAAAGATTTAATCCATTAGTGATGACTAAAATATTAGATAATTATGATATTCCTTGCGTTCCAATTATTAGTGCTCGCTATACATTACCATCAACTTGTGAAGAATTATTAGATTATGCGGCAAGTGACGTATCTCAATTAGATGGCGGAATGCGTGAAGGTCTTGTATTAAGAACTAATGATGGAAAACAATCTTTCAAAGCAGTTTCAAATGAATTTTTATTAAAGTATCACGGTTAAGCGTGATACTTTATTTTTTTGAAAAATTATGATATAATATTTATATAAGTCAAAGGAGTGAAAAAATGTTTAAAGAAAAAGACACAATAATATACCAAGAAAAGGAAAGTCTTGAAATATTAGAGAAACCTTTTATAGAAATCAAATTATATGATGATAACGGAAAAATAATTCAAGAAGTTAAAGAGGGTTATAAATCTGAATTAAGAGTTGGAAATATTTATATTCGTTTTACTAAAAAATTTAATTGGTTTCAACGACTTATGTTAAAATGGGTTTTTGGTTTGAATATTTATAATATTTAAGGAGGAATAATATGATAGCATTAATTATATTAGTTATAGTATTTATTTTATTATTTTTTATATGGGCTGCTTGCCGCGTAAATAGTGAATATTCAAGACAAGAAGAGAAGGAGGAATTTAAATGGAAAGAATAGTTGAAAACTCAGCAAAATGTTTAAAATGTGGAGATAAAATTGTATCTAAACATAGACATGATTATGTTACTTGTAGCTGTGGAAATATATCCGTAGATGGAGGTTTAGACTATTGCCGCAGAAGCTTTAAAGATATGGAAACTTGGATTGATACCTCTATATGGGAAGACGATATACCTAAACCAGCTTATAAAGTAACAATGGAAGGAGACGATAGTAATGGCAAGACACTATAATATGTGTGACCCAAGCCATTTCTATTGTACTCAATGTGGAACTAAAAATTTATTAACAGTAGCAAGAAAACAAGGACAATCGAGAGAGCCTGGACACTTAAAGAAACTTTTTTGTTTTAATTGTAAAAAAGAAGTAAACCATGCGGAAGTTCGTCCGTTTATTATGACTTATACTGAAGAAGATTTCAAAGAAGAATTTGAATTAGGGCGTTTTCAAGATGGACAAAGATGTCCTATAAATGAATTATGTTGTTGTTCAAACAGCGAATGTCCATTTAATAAAAATGGTAGATGTTGGAATGCAAATAACTCAGCGCAATGCAAACATAAACCAGAGTAGGAGGAGATAGAAATGAAAAAACATTTATATTTAATGATGGGTGTACCTGGATCAGGAAAAAGCACTTATGTAAAAAATATTTTAAAATATGGAGATATATATGTATCAAGAGATGAAATAAGATATTCTTTATTAACAGAAGAAGATGATTATTTTGCAAAAGAAAATGAAGTTATTAAATTATTCATTCAAACTATAGATGAGGCTCTTGTAAATGAAGATTATCAAGGTAATGTATATGCCGATGCAACTCACTTATCTCCAAAAGGAAGAGCTCAAGTATTAAATCAATTAAAAAATAAAGATAAAGTATCTGTAATTTATTTAGATATTCCTTTAAATGTAATATTAAAAAGAAATGCTCAAAGAGAAGGAAGAGCTTTAGTTCCAGAAAATGTTGTGCGTAGAATGTATAATTCTATTATTTTACCAACAAGAGCAGAAGGAATTGAAGAATTAATTATTATAGATGAAAATCAAGAGGTAAAGGAGGTTAGAGAATTATGATTTGGTTCACATCAGACTTGCATCTAGGACATGATAAAGATTTTGTTGTTCAAGCAAGAGGTTTTGAAACTGTAGAAGAAATGAACGCGGAAATCATTAAAAGATGGAATGAGCGCGTATCCGCAGATGATGATGTATATGTTCTAGGAGACTTAACTCTAGGAAATATTGATGCGGGAATTGCCCTTATTGCAACACTAAATGGAAAGCTTCATATTATGCGTGGAAATCATGATACTGATAAAAAAGTTGAAAAATATTTGGAACTACCTAATGTAATAGAAGTAAAATACACAGATGTTCTAAAATATGGAAAAGCAGTTTTTTGGATGAGCCATTATCCAACCATTACCGCAAACTATGATGATGATAAGCCTTGGGCTAAGCATGTAGTATGTCTATTTGGTCATACACATCAAATAAGTCCATTTTATGAAATTATCAAACATGCTGGAGAAAATCCATATATGTATAATGTAGGAATAGATGCTCATAATTGTACCCCTATTACTATTGATGAAATTATTGCGGATATCCGCAAAAAGAAGGAGGAACTAAATAATGAGCAGATGGCGCGAACAAAATATGGAAATGATAATTAGGAGGTTAGACAATGTTTAAAATTTTTAAAACTTTATTATTAGTTATTTGGATAATTGATATTTGTAATATTAATTTTATATTTAATGGAATTGAAGTTGCAGAATTTTTAGATGAAACTGTTGCTATCAATTTCTGGGGTTGGTTTTTATTTTGGTTATTAGTACCAACATCATCAACAATTATAGAAAGGAGTAAGTAGTTATGATAAAGTTTTTAAGTTCATATTATGATAAAGATTGCGGGATGTCTTGCGTAAAAATCGCAACTGAATGCGGAATTTTTGAAGGTTATGCATGATTAAATCCAGAAGATAAAGAATATGAATCTGAAATACTTGGCGGAGAAGTTGCGGAAATGCGTGCTATAAGCGATTATTATAAAAGAAAATTACATTTTTTAAAAACTCGTTTATTAACACTATACGATATAGCTAGAGATATTCGTAATAATCCTCAATATGATTCAGAACATTTTGAATACCAATTAATTCAAAAGAGAATTAAACAAAATGAAGAACAAAAAAATATTTATAAAGAATATATTAGAGATATTAAAGAAGCTATTGAATATAAACTAGAAGCAAGAATTAAACTAATTGAAAAATTAAAAAAGAAAAAACAAGACAATAAATAATTATCTTGTTTTTTTATAAAAAAAATGTTATAATATAAATAAGAAAGGAAATGATATATATGGTAGAGATTTATACTGACGGGAGTTGTCGCGAAAATGGTAAAGAAAATAGTAAAGGTGGTTTTGGAATTGTAGCCGTTGTAGATGGACTAGTTGAATTTGTTTATAACGAAGATACGACCGACACTACTAACAACCGCGAAGAGCTTAAAGCAATTATATGCGCTCTTGAATTAACTCAAACTGATTATAAACATAATCAGTGTGTTATATATTCTGATTCTGCCTATTGTGTTAATATATGTAGAGAGTGGATTTGGAATTGGCAAAGCAGAGGTTGGTTAAGAGCTGGGAATAAGCCTATTGAAAATCTAGATTTGATTAAGCAAATATATGAATATCTTACCATTGAATTCAATAATTTTGATATTATTAAAATTAAAGGTCATAATGGAAATTTAGGAAATGAGATTGCCGATGCTCTTGCAACTTTTGATAAGGCAAAATTAGCCAAAATTTATGAAGAAGATAAAGATAAGTTCGTAAATGGGATAAAATTTGATTTTTAAGAAAAATTGTGTTATAATAGATATATAAAAATGAGAAAGGAGAAATTTATGGACAAAAAGTTATATAATAAAGACTCGATTGAAAGTTTATCTCCATTAGAGTTTACAAGATTGCGTCCAGGTGTATATGCTGGTGACACAAGTTATTCAACTCAATTATTAGTTGAAATTGTATCTAATGCTGTTGATGAATATAGATTGGGTCATGGAGACTTAATCAAGGTTGATATAGTAGAC
>JAFTIF010000013.1 GCA_017457045.1 Bacilli bacterium | reverse complement strand
CAAGCTTATTAGGTAATGTTGGTTAGGAGGTAATTAATATTAAACAACAAGACAAAATAACTGCATTACTATGTAGGCTATCTAGAGAAGATGAATTAGTAGGTGATAGTGAGAGTATACAAACACAAAAGAAGATGTTATTTCAATACGCTAAGGAACATCATTTTACAAACATAGTTTATTATGTTGATGATGGGTATAGTGGAACAACTTTTGATAGACCAGAATTTCAAAGATTAAAGAATGATATTGAAAAAGGAAAAGTAGGAGTAGTTATTGTAAAAGACTTATCTAGACTTGGAAGAGATCATATTATGACTGGTTACTATCTAGAACATTTCTTTCCTGAATATAAAGTAAGATTCATTGCAATAAATGATGATGTAGATTCAGAAAAAGGATTAAATGATTTCACACCATTTAAAAACATAATGAATGAGTGGTATGCAAAAGATATTTCTAAAAAGATTAGAAGTGCTTATAAGATTAAAGCGATGAATGGAGAGTTTACAGGAGCATACGCTCCATATGGATATAAAAAGAATCCAAATAATAAACATCAATTAATCGTTAACGAGGAAACTGCTCCTGTAGTAAAAAGAATATTCCAAATGGCGTGTGAAGGATTAACTGCTTATCAAATTTGTAGAGTGTTAAAGAATGAAAAGATTTTAAAACCACGAGCACAAGTAATCAATGATACAGGAAGATATTATAATCCATTATGGGTGAAACATCCTTATGACTGGAGTACAATGACTATTTATGCAATGATTAAGAATGAAGAATATTTAGGTCATCTAGTATGCAATAAAGCATCAACTTCATCATATAAAAGTAAAAAGTTATTACCAGTAGATAAAGATAAATGGATTATTAAGAAAAATACTCATGAAGCAATTATTGATGAAGAAACATTTAAAAGAGCAAATGAAATCTTTTATCGAATTAAAAAACGTCCTAAGAAGGACGGAAAGAGAAGCATGTTTTCTGGACTACTTAGATGTGATGTTTGTGGTAAAGCTTTATCATTATATTCTAGTGATAAGAAATGGGATTCATTCTGTTGTGTAACTTATCGTTCATTTGGAAAGAGTTATTGTTCAGCTCATTATATTAGATATGAGAACTTATATGATTTTGTATTAAATGATATAAGAAAACAAATTAAGTTAGCTTTAAGTGATAAAGAAGCATTTATAAAAAGTATTATGATTAATACAAATCAAAATGAACAAAAGTCAAAATTCTTATACGAAAAAGAAATTAAGAAACATGAAACAAGACTTAATGAACTACAAAAAATTGAAAAGCGTTTATATGAAGATATGGCACTTGAAAGGATAACACCTGAAATGTTTGGTAATCTCACGAAAGATTATGAAGAAGAAAAAAGAAATTTAAAGAAAAGAATTGAAGAACTATCAAATGCAATTAATTTAAACAAAGATACTGAAAAGCAAGTTCAACACTTTATAGAACTAATAGAAAAGTATAAAAACATTAAAGAACTTGATGCAAAAATTCTAAATGAATTAATTAATAAGATAGTTGTTTATGAAAGAGAAATTATTAATGGAGTTAGAACTCAAAAAATAGAGATAGAGTATAATTTTGTTAATAAAATAAAAAACGGGTCTTAATTTTTACAAGACACCCGTAAATCGATACGACCCTACTGGTCATGCATGGGATGTTGTTTTAGATATTTTATCAATTGGTTGGAGTTTATATGATTTGATTAAAAATCCATCATGGGAAAATGTTGGATGGTTAGCCTTAGATATAGTGTTTGCGGTAGTTCCATTCCTTACAGGAAGCAAACTGATTAAAGGAGCTTCAAAACTAGATGAAGTTGCTTATGTTGGAAAAGGGGTAAATCGACTGGATGATCTATATGATACTGTTGTTTTAGGAAATGATATGAATAGAGTAATGGATAGGGCATGGGATATAGGTGCAACTTTTTATGGAGGGTATGGACCATTAAATGCTTTAGGTGCTTTACATGATTTCGATAGTGCAACAGATGCAATGAAATATGCAGGAAAATTAGATAATGCTAGATTTATCATAGACAAATTTAATGATGGATATAAATTTGTTCATGTTGGCAGTGATGGTAGAGGTTTCTTTAAAATGATGAAATCTGCGTATGGTATGGAATTAAAAATCTTATATAGATTAAAATATGGTAACAAATTGCACAAGGCGTGGTGGATAATAAACTCAGGAAGAAGGATTATATGGTAAAGGATAAAATAGTTCAAATTATTAAATCAAACTTAAAGGAATATGTAAATGAAAATAAGATTAAATTTATACCAAGTAATAATATCTTAAAATATGTTATTGATTTTGAGTGTTACTATATTGAAATTTGTTATTTTTTTATTGATGATTTTTATAGAATTAAAATAGAAAATAGAAAAAATAATATTTTAAATAACGTTTGTTTTTTAACAAAATCAAAGTTGTTCCGAAAAGAGATAAAAAGACTGTTGAAAAAAAACAAACAAAAAAGTATATTTGAAAATCATGTCATAGCATTTACGTTCTTACTAAAAGAACAATTGGAACTGGCTAATAGTTTGGAAGAATTTGAATTAAAGTATTTACCTAATCTAAAATTTGATGGCTTATTTTTATAAAAAATGTAAAAAAAACAAGCATCACTTTTAACATTAAGGATGAGATTGTAGAAATGCAGTTTCATCCTTTCTTACATTTAGTGTACAAGAGCTAAACCTGGGTATCCCAGTTGTTGCAAGAGTCGAAAATGCAACTTATTGCATTTTCCTTATCCTGCCTATAAAATAAGCAAATTTGCAACACTTATGAGTTTGATGTTTAAATTTAATGTTTTGTTTTGAGGTGATTAATTTTATATTAATATAAAAAATGTGTTATAATCATTATGTGAAATAATTGTCCACAAGGATAACCAAGATTATGACGTCGAAACTCAGCTTTTTTGGGTATCCTCACGTTACTATTTACCTGAATTATGTAGATGGATTTCACCAGATTCAATCGAATACTTAGATTCTCAAAGCATCAACGGATTGAACTTATACGCGTACTGCGGAAATGATCCTATTAACAAATATGATCCATCTGGACACATTGCGATATCGGCAGCGTTATTTATTGAAACTATTGTGGTTGGTGCGTTAATTGGCGGTGGAACAGTTGCTTATTCTTCAATTAAACAAGGAGACGAATGGTACGAGGTTGTTTTAAAAACTTTAAGCGGTGCTGCTTTGGGCGGAATGTTAGGCGCGGCTATGGGAACGGGAGCGGCTTTGGCTACTGGCGGAACAATTGCTGGTTTGTCAGTAGGATCTTCTGTTGCTGTTGGTATAGGAGTAACCGTCGGTGGATGCTATTTATGCAATGCTTCTAGGGGAGGAATGTGGATGGATAAACGGATTGAAAAGAGTAATCGATTGGGTATTTTAAAGATTAAAACGAACATTAGTTTATACAGAGCGTTAACTATTGTTTTATCTATATTATCGATTGTTTGTGGAATTCTTTATTTGACGCATAATTATAATTGGATAGTAATTCTTATATTTTTTCTTATAGGTGTAGTCTTATTGTTGATGACAATTTTTATGAGTAAAATTGTTGAGATATTAAATTTACCATTAAATTATTTATTAATAACTAAAAAAGAGATTTTATATAAAAAAGGAAAAAAACAGTTTATTTTCAAAATTGAAGAAATAAAATATGAATTTCATTCTTTTTTTGAGGATTTTGAATCTTTATCCCAGTTGATAATATTCTCTAGAGATGATACATATTATGTGAATATTACAAAAAAGCAATTTAACTTAATTGAACAATTTTTAAATTAAGAACGGACTGTTTTGAAAAATAAAGTTTAGTAAAATATTGCGAAATAATTAATATTGTATTGTTTATTATAGTAGGTACTGGTCAATTAATAAATTTAACTTAAAAAACATTATGATTATTTTTAAATAATTTCAAATTATAAAATTTATATTTGACTAGGCTACCTAGTTTAAGTCATTAATACATTGTATATTATTTAGGGATAACCAAGATTATGATGTCGAGAAGGAGTATAATATATTATGAGAAAAAAATTTTTAATTGTATTTTTGTGTATATCATTACTATCATCATGTACAGCTAAAAGAAAATGGCACTTTGAAAAACCATATACAGATGTGAAAAAAATATCTTTGATCAATATAAATGATAATAATGTAAATTATGAAGAAATAATAAATAAAGAAGCAATAAAAATTATTGAAAACGAATATGCTGTTGATATATATACCGATGTCACGAACCTCAAACAAGATAATATAATAAGGTTTACTTTTTCTGAACCTTATGGATATTGTGTGCTAATAGATTATGGGAATGAATATTATTGTATAATATCTCAGCAAGGGTCTGGAGTTATTAATTATGATATTAAATATGATAATTATATTTTCTCATATAGTAAAATAGGATTTGATAAAGAAAGTTTTGAAATATTTATAAAAAAATATAAATAAAAGCTAAATTACTATGCTGATCTAGTATGAGTTGAATCAGTAGTAAAAACATATTCTGTAACGTCATCTACAGAATATACATCTATGAAGTCATGTATTGGTTATTCTGAAGGATTATCAAGTTCGTTCACAGGATGCATGGAAATGTTATGTTTTAGAAATGCATATTGTGAAGAATCAACACTAGATGAATTAATGGGTGCTATGAATATTATTTCAACAAAATCTTATGTAGATGAATTTCAAAGAATTAATAAAAAATAAGTGACAAAAGGATCAACTAATATTATTTCTAATGAATTTGAGTATGACACAACAACATACTGGTTACGCTTGGTTGACCGGAAGTTCTGGATGGAGTCTTGAAAACGGAATTTCAGTTAGTAGAGGGGTAATTATTGGTGATACAACTCATGAAATTACTGTTTCAATAGGTAATGGAGCATTATTAGGGTATGCAGTTTGTGCTGGAATTGCTGCTATACCGGTGCCTGGCGCAAGGGTAGTTGCGGCCACGGCTGCATGCATTATATTTATTATTGATTTGTTTAATTAATTTGGAGGAAAATTATGGATAATAAAATAATTGATGGAATGAAAAAAGAAGGGAAAAGTTTTCTTAGACTTGCTATATTTGCTGCCATTTTATTTGCACTTACATTTATATATATGTATGTTAATGAGAAGAATTTTCAGGATAAAGTGGTATTATCAATGTTGATGGTATACTCAATGTTTTCTTTGTTTGGCTTATATGGATGGCTATATTCTATTAAATATAGAGTTGAGTTTGATAATGAAAGAGTTTATTTAAAAACTTTATTTAGAAAAATCGAACTTAATATATGTGATGTAAAAAAATATACATGTAATAGATATAGAAAATCGGTATTCTATCAATTCAATTTATTCATAAATGACAAAAAAATTTTGATTAATACAAGATATAAAGATGAATTCGAAAAAGTATTAAATGATTATAAAATCGAACAAATAATTAAATAATTGTAAACAGGATAAGGCGTGCATCACTTTGTAACACATAGTTTGCACGTCGCCTGTTTTAACTGGGAAACTCAGATCAAATATTTAGTAATAACTAATTGATTGGAGTTGCAATAGGATAGTCCAGTCGAAATAAATTATTATGATAGAATATTAAATGGATAAGGAGTGACGAAATGAAAAAGGTAATATTTTTGTTAATATTATGTCTTTGTTTGAGTTCGTGTGGGGTAAAGTCTAATATTGATCAATTATACAAAGAAAATAAAAAATATGTTCTTGATCAAGAGGAAAAAGTGTGGGATTTATCAAAATCCGAGATAAAAGAATATAATCAGAAATTTTTGGTCGGAATAGAAGCTGTTGATGTTTATTCTATAGAACTTTATGGTGTGACAACAACTTTAATAGCAGAATTCAAATCGGAGCAATCAGCTAATATCGCTCTTTCTCAATATGATATAAATTTTAGAGGTCAATACTTAGTTCACCAAAATTATATGTTTTTGAATTATTATACTGGTTTTGCATTTTTATTTGGAGAACCTTTGACTTATTATGCTGATAATCTTGAATATTATAATATTGAGCAAAAAAGATATATTGTTAAAAGCAGCAGAAGTAAAAAGATTTATAAAATACCCGAAGAAACTGAAGGTATTTGTGCTTTTGCTTTTGCAGAAGACGAAGAAATTAGGGAAGTTACTTTTTGCAGTAATATGAAAACTGTCGGATTTGGAGCTTTTACATACGCTACTGCGCTAGAAAAAATAAACATAAATCCAGAATTACAGACTATAGGAATGGGAGCTTTTATGGAATGTAATAATTTAAAAAATATAGTTATTCCTGAAAGTGTAGAATATATAAGAACAAACGCTTTTACAAGCGGAACGTTATTTTGCGAAGCAAAAAGCAAACCTAAGGGATGGGAAAAAGGATTTGCTAGCGATAATGTGAAAGTTTATTTTGCTGATGATTGGTCTTATGATGATAATGGCAATCCTGTCCTAGTAAAAAAGGATAAAATAGATTCTAAGGAAGCAGGATATTTATAGAATAAAAAAAGATATAAGATTTATTTTCTTATATCTTTTCTTTTTTATTTTAATGCTTTTTCATATGCTTGTTTTGCACCTAATATTACAGCGCCTAAACCTCCAGCATTTTCACTTTGCTGACCAACAAAGTATAATCCTTTAACAGGAGTAATGTGAGGTGGATTTTTTTGATTCCAAATAGGAACAACTCCACCGAATGAAGATTTTTTCATATGAGTATATTTTTGATAATCAACTGCAGTCATAATTTTCATAGATTTAATATGTTTGCTTAAGTTTGGGAGTTGTCTTTCTGCGAGTTTAATTAATTTTTCAGCATACTCTTGTTTTTTATCTTCCCAAGAAGCCTCTTTTAATGTGTCAGGTGCAACTGTATAAATAGTTACACAATGATGTCCTTCAGGCGCGAAATCATCTGCATGGTTTGATGGAATAAAGATTAAATATCCATCATCTCCTTCGTGGTATATGCCACTTCTTAATTTTTCTGTTGCGCTATGTAAGTCATACATACCATAACAATAAGATAATGAAGATCTCATGTATTTATTAGGATCCATATCTACGCCTAGATGAAGCATGAATACTGCTTCCATTGGTCTAAATGTATTTAAGATATTGATGTATTCTTCATTTAAATGTTCTTTGCCTACTGTTTCAAAGAAGAAATCTTTACCAGCACCACATCCTACAACAACATCGCTTTCAATTGTTTCACCGTTTTTCAAAACAACCCCTTTAGCGACTTTATCTTCAACGATTACTTTATCGACAATAGTGTTATAGATAAAATTACCTCCATGACTAGTAATATAGTCTGCTAATGCTTCAGGAATCTTTTGACATCCTCCTTTAACATAACAAAAACCCGGATAATATTTCTTTCCATTTCTATATAATGGGATGCGTTTATCGAAAGCTGTTTCAAAGTTTGTGAAGACAATAGATAAGCCAATAGCTTCGCTTGGGTCTGCACAGAAATCTGCTAATATACCTGTGTATAATGTTCTTATTTTTTCGCTTTTGAAGAAGTATTTTGTTAACTCGTCAGCATTCATTTTTAAATACTTTTTAAGCTTTAACCCACACCAAAGTTGTTGAAGAGTATTTCCTAAACTTTTTGGTTGAGTTGTTAAATAACGGAAATGCATAACTGTATCATAGAATTTATAATATTTATCAATTCCTTTACTTTCTTCAGGAAACAGTTCTTTTAATCGTTCTTTTCTCCAATAAGGTCCTTTATATTCTTTAGGTGTAACCATTTCATAATCTGGCATAATTGTATCTCTATCGGCTCTTATAGTTTCAAGTTCTATGCCTAATGATTTCAAGAATTCATATACTGGTTCACCTTCAAGCATATCGCCAACTAATAATGGACCTTGTTCAAATTTATATCCTTCGTGTTCTAATAAAGCAACTACGCCACCTGGTTTATTGTTTTTATCAATGATTGTGACTTGATGTCCATCTTTTGCAGCTAAAGCCCCAAAAGTTAGTCCTCCAAGACCTGCACCAATAATAGTTATTTTCATATTAGTGTTGTTCCTTTCTTCTTTCTTGAAGCTTAGCTAATACTTCAGCATGAGCTTCTTTAGTAATAGGATATTTTAATAAGAAAGGAATACAAATGATTAAGAAGATTGCAGGAATTAATGCAAATAAAATCTTAATAGCAACGATTGCGCTATCAGGTTGAGTAGCAGCACCTTCAACGTATCTTCCGATTTCTAATCCCCAACCACACATAGCACTTGCTAAAGCACCTGTTACTTTAGTAGCAGTAGCATGCATTCCATAGTATAAACCTTCTCTTCTTTCTCCTGTTTCTAACTCGTCATATTCGATGACATCAGGAATCATACTATGAGGGCATACCCATTGAGCAGAGAAGCCTAAACCAACTACTGCTGCTAATATATAAATAGTAATGCCAGGACCTTTAGGCAAGAAGAAACTAATTGTTAAAGCAACTGAAGCAATACCTAATCCTAAAGCATATGTTTTAGCTTTACCTAATTTCCCACATAAGATGCCACAAGGTACTAAGAAGATCGCTAAAACCCCTAACATTGCCAACATAATAAATAATGTTTGATCACCCATTTGTAATTGATGTTCAATAAAATAGTTAAGCATAGTTGTAACAATTGTAAAACTAATGCTCATAATCATAGAAACGATAATATAGCTTCTAAAAGGTTTATTTTTTAAAGTAGAGAAGATAGCTTTAAAAGCAGGCATATTACTTTCTGTTTCAACTTCTGGAGTATAGTTTAAGAATAATCCAGGAATTAATAAAGAAATAGCAGCAATAACACCAAAAATAAAGCTTGTTAAACCCCAACCTTGATGAGCGCTAATATTTAGTGCTTTACTTAACGCATCAGCAATCATGCCGATTGTACCAGCACCGATTAGATAACCAATAACACTGAATACCATTCTGTATGTTGATAAAGAAGTTCTTTCGCCATAGTCTGAAGTGATTTCAGCGGTCATTGATGAATAAGCTGTAGCAACTAAAGTGTGGAATGTATCAAACAAAATAAATGAACCAATGATAATAAAGAAATATTGAATATCATTTAGTCCTTGAGGGATTGAAAATACAAACCAAAATGCTAGAGCAAATGGGATAGAACAGAAGATTAACCAAGGTCTTCTTTTACCCCATCTAGATTTTGTTTTATCTTGTAGATAACCAAACAAAACATCATTAACTAAGTCCCATGTGATTTTACCTACAAGCATTGCAGTACCAGCAAGACCTGGTGAAACACCTACAACGTCAGTGTAATAAAATAGCATTGAAAATTGTAACATTGCAGTTACAATAGCCATCCCTAAGTCACCAACACCATATTTTAGTTTGGTAGCTACGGATAGTTTTTGTGATTTTTCCATATCTTAACCTCCATATATTATGATTAATTAATTTAGATTAATTACATTATATATCTTTTGAAAAATAAAAATAAGAGTATATAGTCATTTCTTTTACAAATAATAATATTAATCGATGTTTGGAGGATTAAAAATGAAAGAAACCGGAGTAGTAAGACATTTAGATGAACTTGGTAGAATAGTTATACCTAAAGAGATAAGAAGAAACTTAAGAATGAACGAAGGAGATCTTTTAGAAATATTTGTTGATGAGGGTGAAAGTGTTGTATTAAAAAAACACACTCCTTTTAAAGTTTTTGAAGAAGATAGTTTTCATTTAGCGAAAACATTGTTTGACTATTATAAAAACACAATTCTAATCACAGATTTAGAAAGAGTAGTAAATGGATATGGATATAAATATGGGGAGTATATAGATAAAACTTTATCTTTACATTACCGTAGTTTCTTGGATAAAGAAGAAGATTATTTTGGTAAAGTTGATAGTATCATTGATCGAATCGAAGAACATAATAAAGTATTAATGTACTTGCTTAGAAATAAAGATCAAATATATGGAAGTATTATTATGGTTGAAGATCAAAAAGATATAGATGATACGATTAAAACTTTATTAGAGTTTGTCGCGACTTATTTTGCTAAAAAGTTAGATATATGATAAAATAATCGCGGTGATAATATGCGATTAGATAAATATTTAAAAGTTTCAAGAATTATAAAAAGAAGAACAATCTCTAAAGAGTTAGTTAGTTTAGATAGAGCAAAAATAAATGGAAGAGTAGCTAAACCTTCTACTCAAGTTAAAGTTGGAGATATTCTTGAAGTACAATTAAGAGAATTAATATTAACTGTAAAGGTAGAAAGTGTACCAGAACATGTAAGAAGTAATGAAGCGTTGAGTATGTACACAATTTTAAAAGAAGAATATAAAAGCGAATAAATGAATTAATGTATTCATAGATTATTACAAAGGAGCAATTATTTATGGATACAAACTATGGCATGCAACAACATCATTCATTAGAAATGAAAGATAGAAAAAACTTAGTATTAACAGGTGTAAAAAGTATTGAAAGTTTTGATAACGAAGAGTTTTTAGTTGAAACTGCGCTTGGTTTTTTATTAGTAACTGGTAAAGGATTAAGTCTGGGCAAGATGGATACTGAAAATGGAGACTTAATTATAAAAGGAATCATTGAATCCATGACTTATGTTTCAGGTGGGAATAAAAGTCAAAAAGGAAAGATGATGAAAAGGATATTTAAATGATTTCATTAGAAAGACAATTTCAAAGCATTGTTTTATCAATTGCCTTTGGAATGTTTTTTATGTTTGTTTATTCTTTATTTGATAGATTATTTAAGAGTGTGAAATTTTATTTTAGACTTCCTTTTGAACTTATATTATTTTTATGTCTAACATATTTATTTTTCATATTAAATGTGTATGTTAACGAAGGGATTTTACATATTTACATCCCTTTATTCATTTTTGTAGGATTTTTTCTGTATTTGAAGTTTTATTCAAAATATATAATGAAGTCGTTTGAAAAAGTATTAAAGTTAATAAAACAAAAAGTAGTAGATAAGATAAAACTAGAATTCAAGAAAATATATGATATAATAAAACTAAAGAAAAGGGTGAAGAAGAATGCAAAGAAGCAACAGGGCAGAAGTCGATCGTTGGAGTCAAAACAGAGCGGGCAGTATAGTTATGATTGGTCTTTCTTTAATCGCGATTATGGTAATGATTAAGATTGTTGCTGAAACTGCATCGTTATATATTAAGCAACAAAAATTAGAAACAATTAAAACTAAACTCGAAAAAGAAATCGAAGACTTAGAAAATAGAAATGCTTATTTAAGCGATTCGACATATTACACAATTTATATTGAAGATGATTTCCAATTAAGTGGTGGAAACATTATCATGGTTCCTAAAGAATAATCCCAGAAATGGGATTTTTTTCATAGAGTGACAAATATCGCATTTAGAGAATGTTAAAATTCCTCATACGAGGTGATGACAATGGAAAAAGTAAGGGAAGTATCAAAAAAGCAAAGAATAGATAGTAAAAGCTTTTTGAAGTTTTCCTTATTTGTTTTACTTGGTGTAGGATTATCTTTTATAAGAAAAAATGAAGTTTCTTTATTTTTGTTTCTGCCTTATATTTCTTTATGCTTTTATTTAGGCGGCGGAGAATTGTTTGGTGGGATTGTTGGGGTTTTACTTAGTGGAATATTTATTTCGTATGATAATTTAGTTTTATCATCTTTGGGACTAGTTTCATATTTTTTAGTGTTAGTTATTACTAAAATATTTCCTTTAAAAATGAAAACAAGACTTATTACATCTTGTCTAATAGCAGATATGATAATGAGATACTTGTTAAGTTATTTTAATCATACTTTATTAAGTGTAGAAGATGTATTATTATCAATTTCTTTAACAATTGTTACATATGCACTTTTATATTATTGCACATCCATACTTTCATCAAAGAAGTTCTATCATCCATATTTTTTGGTGTTTGTAGGTTGGATTCTAACTCTTTTTTATCAATTAATTCCGACTTTTGAATACATAGAAATAAAAAACATATTACTTCTTTCAACAATTATTTTCATTTCAATAACTGGAGGAAGTGGAGTCGGTATTCTAACTAGTGTAGGAGCCATAATTTTATCCTATTTATTTCAAGAAGAAGTTAATATTTCTTTAGCTTTATTATTTCTTGTTAATTCTTTGATGTCATCAATTTTCAACAAGAATAAACCAGCCTTACTTTTGGTAAATCTATTAGGTGCGTTGTTTGTTATTTATCTTACTGATTATGACGTAGCAAAATATTCTTTTATGATTGAGTTCTTGCTTTCTTATTTTATTATTATGTTTATTCCTAAAAAAGTGTTTAGAAGACTTAAGAAGAAGTTCTTATCTCATGAAGAAATATTCGAATTTCAAGAAATTAATTATCGAAGAATACACGAAAAAATTGGTCAAAAAATGGATAGAATTTCCGATACTTATTTAACTTTAAAGAAAAAGTTGTCTATTGAAAATAATGTTGATTTAGAAAAAAGAAGACTCGAAATAATGTATACAAATTTATGTAAGATGTGTCCTAAAAATCACCTTTGTCATGTTGAAAAAAGAAATAATAATGAAGTAATTGCCAAAAGCTTATTAAGACAAGATTTAAGTTATGATGAAAGAATGTATTTAGAAAACAATTGCTTAAAACCAAGTTATTTTGTTAATGAGGGGTATTTACAAAGAGCATATTATGAATCAGAGATAAAACACGAAATAGAGTATAATAAGCTAAAGCAATCTTTAATTGAAAACTTAAATGGAATAACTAGTTCGCTAAGTAGTTTGAAAAGTGAGTTCGAAAACGAAACAGGAATTCTAATAAACGGGATGGAAAAGAATATATCTTTGTTACTAGAAAGAATTAATTTGGAACCAATATTTGTGAATTATCAAGATGATTATTTAAATGAAACTGTTATAGAAATTGGTCTTAGAATCAATGATAAATTAGAGGTTGAGGAAGTAATAAAAAACAAATTAGAAGAATACCTTCATAAACCATTTAAAATTGTGAAAGTTAAATCGATGCCTTATGAAAATTATGTTCGAATAACTTATTCTGCTTTTAAGAATTATCATGTTAGTTTTGGTGTGGCTCAAATTAGTAAGGACGAACTTTATTGTGGGGATTCTTACACAACTTTTACCTATAACAATGAAAAATACTTTGTTATCAGCGATGGTATGGGATATGGAAAAGAAGCTCATTTAGAAAGCAAGTCTACGATTGATAGTTTTAGACAAATTGTAGAAACAGGAGTTAATCCTTCGGTAGCAATTAAAACTATTAATTCGATTTTAAAGATAAGACATAAAAAAGATTTCTTTTCAACCTTAGATATTTTAAAAATAAATGAGATAGATTATGTTGCGAGTATCACCAAAACATGCGCGCCTTCAACTTATTTATTTAGAGATAATGAAGTTAAAGAAATTGATTCTTATTCATTGCCTGTTGGAATTGTTGAGGATGTCGAAGCATATGATAGTGTCATTGATATTAAAAGGAATGATATTTTTGTTATGAGTAGTGATGGATTCAAACTAAATAAAGAACAAATTAAAGATTTTTTGGTCGATAATAAAGATATGCCTTCTCAAACTATGAGTGAAAAATTAATATCTATGATGAAAAAAGATTATGTCCAAGATGATGTTACTCTTTTTATAATCAAAGTAATTTAATTTATGTTATAATAAATTAGTGGTGAAGAAAATGAATAAAAGCATCTCTAATTTAGATAAGCAAAAGACATTTTTAATCGCAGTATCTGGTGGCGCCGATTCAATGGCGCTTTTAGACATGCTTAGAGTTTCTTCATATAAGATTGTTGTTTGTCATGTTAACTATAAAAGTAGACCTACAAGTGATAGAGATGAACAAATAGTAAAAGATTACTGCAATAAATATGGTATCGAATTGTATATTGATTATCCTTTTAAAAAAGAAAAAGAGAATTTTGAAAAGTGGGCAAGGGAAGAAAGATATACTTTCTTTAAAAAAATCTATGATGAAAAAAAGATTGATTATCTATTAGTAGCTCATCATAGAGATGATGTTATTGAAACTTATTTGATGAAAAAAGCAAGAAAATCAGTTGGTAAGAGCAAAGCAATTTCTAGAGAAAACTATTCTTTTGGAATGAATATTCTTCGACCTTTGTTTGATTTTAGTAAAGTTGAATTACGTGAGTATTGCGAAAAAAATAAAGTAGAGTTCGGAGATGATGAAACAAACTTTGAACCTATTTATTCAAGAAACAAATTAAGACTCGAAAAACTAAGTTTACTAAGCGAAGAAGAAAAAGAAGAATTCTTTAATAAGATTGTTAAAGAAGATGAAGAATGGACTAATTATAGAGAAAATATTTTATCTCCTTATAAAAATCTTAAATCCTTAAATTTTTCTAAATTAGTTGGAGAAACTCTAGACTCACAGATTTTAATACTTTATGATTATATTGCTTTCGTTTTAAAAGATGAGAGCTTAAATGAAAGATTATCCAAAAAACGTATACTTGATATTTTAGAAAAACTAAAGAATAAATCTAATGTTTTAGTTGAGTTAACAAAAGATGTATTCTTAGTAAGAGAATATGAAAAACTATGGATAAAATCGGAAGTTTTTGAAAAATATATATTTAAATTGGATTGTTTTGAAAAATTAAAAACACCTTATTTTGAAATCGGAGATTTTGGGAAAAATATGGAAGGGGTATGTGTGTTAGAAAGTGATTATCCTTTAACTATTAGGCCTTATGAGAATAACGATTATATCAAAATTAAGGACGGCCATAAGTCTGTAAGAAGACTATATATAGACAAAAAGATACCAATGTCTATAAGAGAAAAAATGCCGATTTTATTGAATAAAGATGGAGAAATTCTTTTAATTCCTTCTTTATATAAAGAAGTTGAGCGTAAATCGTTGCAAAGTAATTTTTTTATGATAAAATATCATAAGTATTGATAAAGGGGTAAGTATTATGGAAAACGATGTAAAGAAAGTTTTAATTTCGAGTGAACAAATAGCTGAAAGAACAAAAGAAATAGCAAATCAAATTGACAAAGATTATGCTGGTCAAACACCAATTTTAGTTGGATTATTAAAAGGATCTGTACCATTTATGGCAGAACTTTTAAAGAATGTCAGTATTTTTTGTCAAACAGAATACATGGTAGTATCAAGCTATCAAGGAACTCAATCAACAGGAGAAATTAAGATTGTTAAAGACATCGATGTATCTATTAAAGATAGAGATATTATCATTGTTGAAGATATCGTAGATACAGGAATTACTTTAAATACTATTGTTAAGTTGTTGAAGCATAGAGGTGCACGTAGTGTAGAAATTGCTTGTTTATTAAATAAAGAAGCTAGAAGAGTTGCACCTGTAGATGCTAAATATATTGGATTCGACATACCAGATGAATTCGTTATTGGCTTTGGTTTAGACTATAACGAAATGTATCGTAACTTACCTTATGTCGGAGTACTTAAAGAAGAAGTATACCAAAGGAGGGGTGCTTAGTGGCGCAAAAACCTAGAAGAAAAAGTAATGCGTTGGCATTTTTAATGCCTTATATATTCTTAATTGGATTAGTGGTTATTCTTATCACTGCATTTGGTGGTAGTGGAAAAACGGTTAAAGAAGAATGGAATCCAAATCCAGATGCAATCGATGCAAAATTGGATATGATTTATGATGAAACTGTAGCTAATACAGCAGTAATGGATAAGATTACTATCTATGAAAAAGAAAGAGTTTTAATTATTGAGGGTCAATATACAAAAGATAAAACAAAATATGTTTTCTCAGTTCAAACATCTTCAACTGTAGATGCTGATGTTGCAATGTTATATGATTCTGTATATAGATTCGGAAATAAAGTAGTTGTTTATAACGCTTTTGAAACTACTATTTGGGATGGAATTATTTCATGGCTCCCAATGATTATTTTAACTGGTATTGCTTTATTTATGCTTTATAGAACAATGAATGCAAATTCAAATAATAAAGCATTTGATTTTGGTAAATCTCCAGTTAAATCTATTGAAAATAGTAAGATTAAATTTGCTGATGTTGCAGGTTGTGATGAAGAAAAACAAGAAATGCAAGAATTAGTAGATTATTTGAAACATCCTCAAAAGTATACATCTATGGGTGCTAGAATCCCTAAAGGTGTATTGTTAACAGGTGCTCCAGGTACTGGTAAAACATTATTAGCTAAGGCAGTTGCAGGAGAAGCAGAAGTTCCTTTCTTCTTTATCTCTGGTTCTGACTTTGTTGAAATGTTTGTTGGTGTTGGTGCAAGTAGAGTAAGAGATATGTTTAGACGTGCTAAACAACATGCTCCAAGTTTATTATTTATTGATGAAATTGATGCTGTAGGTAGACAAAGAGGTACAGGTGTTGGCGGTGGCCACGATGAAAGAGAACAAACATTAAACCAATTATTAGTTGAAATGGATTCTTTCTCTGATAACTCAGGCGTTATCATCATTGCTGCGACAAATAGACCTGACGTATTAGACCCTGCATTATTAAGACCTGGAAGATTCGATAGACAAATTACAGTTGCTTTACCTGATATGTCTGGTAGAGAAGAAATCTTAAAAGTTCACTCAAGAAACAAAAAGATGTCTAAAGAAGTTAATCTTGCAAATATCGCTCAAAGAACACCTGGTTTCAGTGGTGCTGAATTAGAAAACATTATGAATGAAGCTGCTATTTTAGCTGCTAGATTTAATAAAAAAGAAATTGATATGAATGATATTGATGAAGCAATTGATAGAGTTCATGGAGGATTAGCTAAGAAGAGTAAGAATCGTTCTGTTGAAGAAACAAGAATTGTGGCATATCATGAAGCTGGTCACGCTTTAGTAGGATTGAAACTTAAAAACGCTATGAAAGTTCAAAAAGTTACTATTATTCCTAGAGGTGATGCTGGTGGTTATGTACTTATGACACCAAAAGAAGACAAATACAATTACACTAAAAAAGAATTATTGGACCGTATCGCTGGTTCATTAGCTGGACGTGTAGCTGAAGAAATTTTCTTTGATGATATTACAACAGGCGCATCAAGTGATATTGAAAACGCAACACATATTGCTAGAAGAATGGTTACAGAATTAGGTATGTCTAATTTAGGACCAATTAAATATGAAGAACCAGCAGGTAATGCTTTCTTAGGAAGAGATTATGCTAACGCACATAGAAACGTATCTAGTGAGGTTGCGTTTGAAATTGACCAAGAAATTAGAAAGATTATTAATACTTCATATGAATCTGCTAAAAATGTTATTTTAGAAAATCGTGATCAATTAGTATTAATCGCAGAAACATTATTAAAGAAAGAAACTTTAACTAATGAAGAAGTTGTTTCTTTAGTAGAAACAGGATTCTTACCTGGTCATAAAGAGGAAACTGTCGAAGCAGAAACTTCTTCAGTAGAAGAGAAATCTGAAGAACCAAAAGAATAGAAAAAACGCCTTATGGGCGTTTTTGCGTATAGAGGAGAAGTTATGGATAGAGTAATAAGGGGAATTCTAAATGAAGGTAAAGTAAGAGTATTCTTTGCTGACATTTCAGATAGTTGTAAAGAAATATGCCGTCTTCATAATTGCACTCCAGTTGCTAGTGATGCACTTAGTAGATTATTAAGTGTGGGAGCAATTATGGCTGCAATGCAAAAGGATGGAAAATTAACTTTAAGAATTGATAGTTGTGGACCTATTAAATTAATGCTTGTAGATGCTAATGCAGATGGAACTATTAGAGGTTTTGTAGCTAATCCAGATGCAGATGTACCTTTAACAGAAAGAAATACATTAGATGTATCTAAAGCGGTTGGTGAATTAGGTTTTATTACAGTTATTAAAGATTTAGGAATGAAACAAAACTTTTCAAGTCAAATTGAACTTCAATCAGGATCAATTGGTGACGACTTCAGTATGTATTTTAGAGAATCAGAACAAGTACCATCATTAGTCGCAGTAGGATCAAAGATTGGAAAAGACGGTTTAGTTAGTAAAGCTGGTGCGATTATTATTCAGTTAATGCCAGGAGCAGACGAAGTAGATTTCCAATATGTTGAAAGATTAGGAAAATATCTTCCTCCAATGAGTGAGATCTTATCTGTCGAAGCACCAATGGAAGCTAAACTTCAAGAGTTAATTCCTGAAGTAGAAATTTTAGGAGATAAAGAAATTAATTTTAAATGTAATTGCTCTAAAGAAAAGATTGTTGCAAGTATTGCAACTCTTCACGAAGACGAAATTAGAGACATGATTGCAGAAAATCACTCATTTGAAACTCGTTGTGAGTTTTGTTCTAGAATATATGAAATAACAAAAGAAGATTTGGAAGCATCATTAAGAATTAGAACAGGTAATTAATTATGGTTTTAGTAATTATTTTTGCTGCATTATTTACAGGTCTTCTAATTGGTTCATCATTATATAATAATGATGCACGAAGTAGATTCGCTTTAAAAATTATTACAAGTTTTTCTTTTGTTGTTCTAGGTGTTGTAATTATTATTGAACAAAAAGGTTCGTTTGATGAACCATACTGTTTAAGTATTTTAGGAGCATTAGCATTAGCTTTCTTAGGGGATTTTGGGTTAGGACAATATCACTTAGCTCATCCAATTAATAAAATTGATAAATCGCATTGGCAAGAAATAGGTTTCGTCTTCTTCTCATTATCACAAGTTGTGTATATCTTAACTTTCTTTAATCAATTTAGTTTTAATCCAGCTTATTTATTAGTACCTTTTATAGGATTAATCTTAATGTTCTATATCATTACTAGATTAAAAGCATTTGATAAAAAAAGAACAGCTCTTATTATGGCTTATACATTCTTTTTAACATTCATGTTGGCCTCTACATTAAGTGCTGCTCATTCAACAGGATATAACTATTTAGGCATTACATTATGCGTGGCTGGAAGCTTATTTGCTATCTCAGATTTTACATTAATATTTAAGTATTACTATCATAAACTTCGTAAGTTTACAACGGTAGTAAGTTGTATTACTTACTATGCCGCACAGTTGTTATTTGCGTTCTCATTATATTTATATTTAACATTGTAATTAAGCAACCGAATGAGGTTGCTTTTTACATAGTAAAATAATCTATAAAATTTTTTCTATTTGTGATAGACTATTATATAAGAAAGGAGGAGCTAATATGGAAAATACATCTGCTTTCAAGGCGCTTTCAGATAAAACAAGACGCGAGATATTAACGCTATTAAAAGAAGAAGGAAGATTAGCTGCAGGAGATATTGCAAGTCATTTTAATATGACTCAAGCCACTGTTTCTCATCATTTATCTATATTAACTTCTGCTGGATTAATCGTTGATGAAAAACAAGGGAAATATATTTATTATGAAATTAATACTACAGTTATGCAAGATATGCTAGCGTGGTTTATGAGTTTGTTAGGAGGGGGAAAAGATGAAAAATAAGAAGTTAAAAAGCTTATTAGCTTTATCATTTATTTGTTTAATTTCTATTATAATAACAGTTGCTTTGATCCTTATTCCTGACGTATTAGTTAATGTCGATTGGACTCTATCTATTCTTCCTGTGTTAAGTATTATTGTTATTTTAATTACAGGCATATTTAATTATTATAAAATTAGTGATGAATTTAAAAAAGAACCTGAAATTCCGGTTGTTTCTTTGATTGTTGTGTCATTATTAACTATTATGCAAATGCTAGTTCTATTTAAAAATATTGGGTTTGATATTGATGTATGGAAATTATCAATTATCTGTGTTGGTTTTTTAGTAAGTTTGGTTGGTAATTATTTTCCAAGAGCTAAACAAAATGACTTATTTGCAATCTATAATTCATGGACAATTTGTAATAAAACTATTTGGAGAAAAACTCATAGAGCTACAGGATACGCTTGTTTTGTAGGCGGGGGATTAATCATTCTTTCAAGCTTGTTATCTAACGATTACAATTTATGGATTAGTTTAGGAATTGTAGTATTACTTATTGTATTTCCAACTGTTTTTTCAATGTTATATTTTAGACATAAGGTGAAGAGAAATGGTTAAAATCGGGAATGTTGAGACAAAGAATATAACTTTTTCTGCACCTATTGCTGGTTATAGTAATTATGTATATCGTGAAATTGTCATGGAACATGGCGCAGGTTTCGTATGTGCAGAAATGGTAAGCGATAAGGCTTTGTGTTTTAATAATCAGAATACATACGATATGCTTGAAGTATCAAATAATGAGCATCCTATGGCAATGCAACTTTTTGGTGCAGATATGGATTCTTTAGTAAAGGCCGCGAAAATTATTGATGAAAAGTGTGATTGCGATGTCATTGATTTAAATATGGGATGTCCTGTTACTAAAGTTGTAAAAACAGGGGCAGGAAGCAAAATGCTTACTAATATAGAAGAGTCTTATAAGAAAGTTAAAGCTATCGTAGATGCTTGTAAAAAGCCTGTTACAGTTAAGATAAGATTGGGATGGGATATGTCTTCAATCAATGTAGTTGAGACAGCTAAACTTATGGAAAAAGCAGGAGTTAAACTTATTGCAGTTCATGCAAGAACAAAATCTCAGATGTATGAAGGTATGGCAGATTGGTCATATATAAAAAAAG
Organism: Bacilli bacterium; assembly: GCA_017457045.1. The sequence continues at coordinate 718 of JAFTIF010000013.1, read as the reverse complement.
TTAAAGAAGCCGTTAGTATTCCTGTTATTGGAAATGGAGATATTAAAACACCTGAAGATGCAAAAAGAATGTTAGATGAAACGGGATGCGATGGAGTCATGATTGCAAGAGGTGCAATTGGAAATCCTTGGTTATTTAAACAAATCACAGATTATTTAGAAACAGGAACTTATGATAAAGTAACTCCTAAAGAAAAAGTTGAAACTTGTTTAGAGCATGCTCGTAGGTTAATTGCTTATTACAAAGATGAGGTAAAAGCTATGAAAGAAATGAGAAGTTTAGCATGCTTTTATATTAAAGGATTTAGTAATGCTGCGAAGGTAAGAGGAACTATTCATACTTTATTAGATTATTCTAAACTTGAAGAGATCTTACTAGAGTGCTTAAAAAATGAAGAAAACAAAGAAAATTAAAGAAGAAAAACTCGGGAGAATATCGGGATTTTCTTCTTTTTTATTGTGTTATAATTAAATTGTAGTAAAAGTAATGATATGATGAATTTTCTCTTTACAATCATAATACTTTGTATTATAATATTTAGGCACCAGTGAAGGGGTGCATGCTCTTCGCTACCTCATAGAGGTGGCCAAAAATAGTCCAAGAGGAGGTGTCTTAAATGAAAAAATACGAAACAATGTTTGTTCTTGACGCTAATTTAGATGAAGCAACACGTGTTGAAACAGTAGAATTATTAAAGTCTACATTAACAAACAACGGT
>JAFTIF010000007.1 GCA_017457045.1 Bacilli bacterium | reverse complement strand
TCCTTCAAAAACAAAAAGGCATCACCTTTTTTTCACTAGAGATCCTTCTAGTTAGGTAATGCCTTGTAATCTTTTTTATTACAAGTATATTTTATCACATTTTTCCTCGTTTTTCAACGATTATCGATCTTATGTACAATTCATCTCCCACCTATTATATTGAGGAAGGAGTCTTCTTGTTCTTTTTGATAAATAATTTTAATAAAATATTAATAAACTAGAAAAATTCTAGTTGAAAATACATAATTGTTTTGCTATAATTATTAGGCGCTATGGTTCCGTAGCCAAGTGGCAAGGCAAGTGACTGCAACTCACTCATCATCGGTTCAAATCCGATCGGAACCTCCATTCGCATTTTCTATTTTTTAAATTTTGAAAAATTTTTAAAAAAAGTACTTGCAATTTAAGGGGCAGTTTGCTATATTATACTAGCACGCGCCCATAGCTCAACTGGATAGAGCGTTAGACTACGAATCTAAAGGCTGTGGGTTCAAGTCCTGCTGGGCGCGCCATTAAACATTTCGGGATGTAGCACAGCTTGGTAGTGCATCTGGTTTGGGACCAGAGGGTCGCAGGTTCGAATCCTGTCATCCCGACCATTGATTTTATTTAATCCTTACTCTTAATGGGGTCTTAGCTCAGCTGGGAGAGCGCCTGCCTTGCACGCAGGAGGTCAGGGGTTCGATCCCCCTAGGCTCCACCATTAATTTTGGCGCTGTAGCTCAGTTGGCCAGAGCATCCGGTTCATACCCGGCAGGTCGTGGGTTCGAATCCCACTGGCGCCACCATTTATTATTTTAAGATTCTGTAGTAATTATGGACCCTTAGCGCAGTTGGTCAGAGCTCCCGGCTCATAACCGGTTGGTCGTAGGTTCGAGTCCTACAGGGTCCACCACTCATTTTTATTTATTTTGGAGGCTTACCCAAGTGGTTGAAGGGATCGGTCTTGAAAACCGACAGTAGGTGAAAGCCTAGCCAGGGTTCGAATCCCTGAGCCTCCGCCATTTTATTTTTTTATTAACATCGCGGAGTAGAGCAGTCTGGTAGCTCGTCGGGCTCATAACCCGGAGGTCGTTGGTTCAAATCCTTCCTCCGCAACCAATGTGGTCTAGTGGTGTAGTGGTTAACATGCCTCCCTGTCACGGAGGAGATCGCGAGTTCGATCCTCGTCTGGACCGCCATTCATGTGTGGCTCGGTAGCTCAGTTGGTAGAGCAACGGACTGAAAATCCGTGTGTCGCCGGTTCAATCCCGGCCTGAGCCACCATTTTTATTTTTTGTCTCAATTATGAGACTTTTTTATTGCCTAGATACAGTGTAGGGCACGGCTGGAAAAGTTGTTAAAATTTTCTTTTATTTTTTATTAAAAATATATTGACTGGCTAAAATAATTCCTATATAATGTATCTTGCCGTGCTATGGTGCGACACTTTCAATATGTAAAGATAAGGTCTTCTAAATATGGAAGACTATTAAAAATAGAAAGTTCGGTACGCCTGGTATTGTGTGAATTCAGTGATAAAATTTGAAAGGAGTAGAACAAAATGCCTACAATTAATCAATTAGTTCGTCAAGGACGTGAACAAGTTACGTTCAAATCAAAGGCTCCAGCATTAAATAGAGGTTGGAATAGCTTACAAAAGAAAGCTACAAAAACTTCATCTCCACAAAAAAGAGGAGTATGTACTCGTGTTGGAACAATGACACCTAAAAAACCTAACTCTGCTTTAAGAAAATATTGCCGTGTTCGTTTATCAAATGGTAACGAAGTTACAGCATATATCGGTGGAGAAGGTCACAACTTACAAGAACACAGCGTTGTTATGATCCGTGGTGGTCGTGTTAAAGACTTACCAGGTGTTCGTTACCACATCGTTCGTGGAACATTAGACTGTGCTGGCGTTGACAAACGCAGACAATCTCGTTCATTATACGGCGCAAAGAAACCAAAAGCTAAATAGTTTTAAAGAAAGGAGAAAATGAATTATGCCACGTAAGGGAAATATTGTTAAACGTGAAGTTTTACCAGATCCAATTTACAATTCAAAATTAGTAACACGTTTAATTAATAGAATTATGTTAGACGGTAAAAAGGGTACTGCTCAAGAAATCCTTTATACTGCATTCGACCTAGTCGAAAAGAAAACAGGAAAACCTGCAATCGAAGTATTTGAACAAGCAATCAACAACATCATGCCTTCTTTAGAATTAAAAGCAAGAAGAGTTGGTGCTGCTAACTACCAAGTACCTGTTGAAGTTTCACCAGAAAGAAGAATCACATTAGGTTTAAGATGGTTAGTTAACTATTCTCGTTCAAGAAACGAAAGAAATATGGAAGAAAGATTATGTAACGAAATCATCGATGCTGCTAATGGTGTTGGTGCATCAGTTAAGAAACGTGATGACGTTCATAAAATGGCTGAAGCTAATAAAGCTTTCGCACACTATCGTTGGTAATTTTTTAGCAAAAATAGAATTTAGAGGGAGAAAATTAATATGTCACGTCAATTTCCATTAGAAAAAACACGTAATATTGGTATCATGGCTCACATCGATGCTGGAAAAACAACATGTAGTGAACGTATCTTATTCTTTACAGGAAAAACTCATAAAATCGGCGAAACTCACGAAGGTGGAGCTGTTATGGACTGGATGGAACAAGAAAAAGAAAGAGGTATTACAATTACTTCTGCTGCTACAACAGCACAATGGAAGGGTCATAGAATTAACGTTATCGACACTCCTGGACACGTAGACTTCACAGTTGAAGTTGAACGTTCATTAAGAGTATTAGATGGTGCTGTTACAATTCTTGATGCTAAAAGCGGTGTTGAACCACAAACAGAAACAGTTTGGAGACAAGGTACAACATATGGTGTTCCACGTATTGTTTTCGTAAACAAAATGGACGCTATTGGTGCAGACTTTGAAATGTCAGTTGAAACATTACATGATAGATTAGAAGCAAACGCACACCCAATCCAATACCCAATCGGTGCTGAATCATTCTTTGAAGGTTCAGTAGATATTATCCGTAGAGTCGCTTATAGATTCGAAGGAGCAAAAGGTGAAAAAGTAGTTGAAGGACCAGTTCCTGCAAACTTAGTTGATAAAGTTGAAGAATTAAGAGCAGAATTAATCGAAAAGATTGCTGCTTTCGATGACGACTTTATGATGAAATATTTAGAAGGCGAAGAATTAACAGTTGAAGAAATTAAAGCTACTATCCGTAAAGGTGTATTAGCTGGTGAATTCTTCCCAGTATTATGTGGATCAGCTTATAAAAACAAAGGTGTTCAACCAATGTTAGATGCTGTTCTAGATTATTTACCATCACCAATCGACGTAGGTGCTATTAAAGGTACAACATTAGATGGTGAAGAAACAGAAAGAAAACCAAGCGATGAAGAACCATTCTCAGCATTAGCATTTAAGATTGTTGCTGACCCATTCGTAGGTAAGTTAGCATTCTTCAGAGTTTACTCAGGACATGCTTCAGCTGGTAGTTATGTTTATAACTCAACAAAACGTAACAGAGAACGTTTTGGTAGAATTGTTCAAATGCACGCTAATAACCGTCAAGAAATCACTGACGTTTACTCAGGCGATATTGCTGCTGCAGTAGGTTTAAAAAATACTACTACAGGTGATACATTATGTTCTGAAGATGCACCAGTTATCTTAGAATCAATGGTATTCCCAGAACCAGTTATCTCTCAAGCAATCGAACCAACTTCAAAAGCTAACCAAGATAAATTAGCAATAGCTTTATCAAAATTAGCTGAAGAAGACCCAACATTCAGAGCTTACACAAACCATGAAACAGGACAAACTATTATCGCTGGTATGGGTGAATTACACTTAGATATCATCGTTGATAGATTAAAACGTGAATTCAAGGTTGAAGCAAATGTTGGTGCTCCACAAGTATCATACAGAGAAACTATTACTAAGACAGCTGATTGTGAAGGTAAATACGTTCGTCAATCAGGTGGTCGTGGTCAATATGGTCACTGTTGGATTAAATTTGAACCAAACCCAGGTAAAGGATTTGAATTCATTGATGCTATCGTTGGTGGTAGTATCCCACGTGAATACATCAAACCTGTTGGCGAAGGTTTAAAAGAAGCATTAGATAATGGTATCCAAGCTGGATATCCTGTAATCGATGTTAAAGCAACATTATTCGATGGTTCTTACCATGATGTTGACTCATCAGAAATGGCTTATAAGATTGCTGCTTCATTCGCATTAAAAGATGCAGCTAAGAAATGTAACCCAGTTATCTTAGAACCAATCGTAAAAGTAGATGTTACAGTACCAAGTGAATACATGGGCGACGTAATGGGCGATATCAGCGCAAGACGTGGTAACATTGAAGGTATGGAACAACGTGGTAATGCACAAATCATTCACGCTTTCGTACCAATGGGCGAAATGTTCGGTTATGCAACTGACTTACGTTCATTCACACAAGGTCGCGGAAACTATTCAATGACATTCGATCATTATGATGAAGCACCTCGATCAATTGCTGAACAAATCATCAAAAGAAATACAAATGCTTAATTTTTAGCGATAAATATTGTATTAACTAGTTGATTTTGTTTATAAAATTTATTAAAATAAAAAGGTACAATGCTATAGGAGGATATATCAAAATGGCAAAAGCAAAATTTGACAGATCTAAAGCACACGTTAATATTGGTACAATCGGTCACGTTGACCACGGTAAAACAACATTAACAGCTGCAATCACAAAAATTATGTCACAAACATACGGTGGTGAATTCAAAGATTACAACCAAATCGACTCAGCACCAGAAGAAAAAGCACGTGGTATTACTATTAACACAGCTCACGTAGAATACCAAACAGAAACAAGACACTACGCTCACGTTGACTGTCCAGGACACGCTGACTACATCAAAAACATGATCACTGGTGCAGCTCAAATGGACGGCGCTATCTTAGTTGTTGCTGCAACAGATGGACCAATGCCACAAACACGTGAACATATCTTATTATCAAGACAAGTTGGCGTACCAAAAATCTGTGTTTTCTTAAACAAATGTGACCAAATCGACGATCCAGAATTCATCGATTTAGTTGAAATGGAAGTAAGAGAATTATTAAGCGAATATGGATTTGACGGCGATAACTGTCCAATTATTAGAGGTTCAGCTTTAGAAGCATTAAACGGTAACCCTGAATATGAAGCAAAAATCGTTGAATTAATGAACGAAGTAGACAACTACTTCCCATTACCAGCTCGTGAAGCTGATAAACCATTCTTAATGCCAGTTGAAGACGTATTCACAATCACAGGTCGTGGTACAGTTGCAACAGGTAGAGTAGAAAGAGGCCGCTTAGAATTAAACAACGAATGTGAAATCGTTGGTATCAGAGAAACAAGAAAAACAGTTGTTACTGGTATCGAAATGTTCCGTAAATTATTAGACTTCGCAGAAGCAGGCGATAACATCGGTGCATTATTAAGAGGTGTAAACCGTGACGAAATCGTTCGTGGTCAAGTATTAGCAAAACCTGGTTCAGTTACTCCACACGTAAAATTCAAAGGACAAGTTTACGTATTATCTAAAGATGAAGGTGGAAGACACACTCCATTCTTCGCTAACTACCGTCCACAATTCTATTTCCGTACAACAGACATCACAGGTATTATCACATTACCTGAAGGCGTAGAAATGGTTATGCCTGGTGACAACGTTGACATGACAGTAGAATTAATTCACCCAATCGCTATCGAAAAAGGAACTAAATTCTCAATCCGTGAAGGTGGTAGAACAGTAGGTTCAGGTAACGTTAGTGATATCATTGAATAATTAGTTAGTCAATAAAAAAACATAAGGAATTCCAGTAGGAATTCCTTTTTTCTTTGCTTATAAAATTTTATCTATTAATCCGTATTTTAAAGCATCAATTGGATCTAAAAAATAGTCTCTTTCAGTATCAAGTTCTATCTCGTTTAATGGTTTTGAAGTATTTTGGGAAAGAATAGTATTTATCTTTCTTTTTATATGTAATAATCTTTTAGTCATAATTTCTAAATCAGTAACTTGACCTTGACCTCCACCTAAAGGTTGGTGAATCATAATTTCACCATTTGGTAAGGAATATCGTTTCCCTTTAGTTCCACTTGAAAGTAAAAATGCTCCCATTGAGGCACATAGTCCTACACAGATTGTTGATACATCACTTTTTATATGATTCATAGTGTCATAGATTGCAAGTCCTGCAGTAACACTACCTCCTGGTGAGTTTATATACATTTGAATATCTTTTGTAGAATCAATATTATCTAAATATAAAAGTTGTGCGATTACATTAGCTGAGGTGTTATCATCAATTTCACCAAATACTACGACAATTCTTTCTTTTAAAAGTTTTGAGAATAAGTCAAAATGTCTTTCTCCATCAATACTTCTTTCTATTATAGTTGGGACAATGTTCATATCTTTCCTCCTATAAGTAGTCTAGTTAAAAGAGGGTGATTTTATACCCATAAAAATAATATTTTTATTAATATGTGAAAAAATTGTCAAATTTGTGAAAATAAGTATATCTTTTATTTGCAAAATTTCTCATAATTGTCTATAATCTATATTGTACAATATAGGAGGAAAATTACATGAGTGTAAAAGTAGCAATTAATGGTTTTGGACGTATTGGCCGTTTAGCATTCCGCCAAATGTTCAACGCAGAGGGATATGAAGTTGTAGCAATCAACGATTTAACAAGCCCTAAAATGTTAGCACATTTATTAAAATACGATTCTGCACAAGGTCGTTATGCATTAGCAGATAAAGTAACTTGTTCAGAAGAAGGTGCTGAAGAAGGATGGATCGCAGTAGACGGAAAGAAAATCCGTATTTATGCAGAAAAAGATGCAAAGAACTGTCCTTGGAAAGAATTAGATGTAGACGTAGTATTAGAATGTACAGGTTTCTATACATCTAAAGACAAATCAATGGCACACATTGAAGCAGGTGCAAAGAAAGTTATCATTTCAGCACCAGCTGGTAACGATTTAAAAACAATCGTTTATGGTGTAAACGATAATACATTAACAGCAGATGACCAAGTTATCTCAGCTGCTTCATGTACAACAAACTGTTTAGCACCAATGGCTAAAGCATTAAATGATTTAGCTCCAATCCAATCAGGTATCATGACAACAGTTCACGCTTATACAGGTGACCAAATGGTATTAGATGGACCACACAGAAAAGGCGATTTAAGAAGAGCTAGAGCAGCAGCTGTAAATATCGTTCCTAACTCAACAGGTGCAGCTAAAGCAATCGGCTTAGTAATCCCAGAATTAAACAAAAAATTAATCGGTTCAGCACAACGTGTACCAGTACCTACAGGTTCAACAACAATCTTAGTTGCAGTTGTTAAAGCAAATGACTTAACAGTTGAAAAAATCAACGCTGCAATGAAAGCTGCATCAAGTGCTTCATTCGGTTATACAGAAGAACCATTAGTATCAAGCGATATCATCGGTATCACATACGGTTCATTATTTGACGCAACTCAAACAATGTTAACAAAGATTTCAGATGATTTATATCAAGTACAAGTTGTTTCATGGTATGATAACGAAAACTCATATACATGTCAATTCGTACGTTTAGCAAAAGCATTTGCTCAAGCTTAATTAATTTGAAAGATTTAAAGGCGTCTAACTTTAGACGTCTTTATTTTAGATAAAGGAGAAATTATTATGAAAAACAGAGTTTACAATTTAGATGTAAAAGGTTTAAGAGTTGTAGTTCGTGTTGACTTCAACGTACCTTTAAAAGATGGAGTTATCCAAGATGATAACAGAATTGTTCAAGCTTTACCTACAATTAAATATTTAGTTGAAAACGGTGCTAAAGTAATCTTATTATCACACTTAGGTAAAATTGATCATAAAGATCCTGAAAAGAAAGCAGCAGGCATGAAGAAAAATAACATGGCTCCAATTGCTGTACGTTTAGGTGAATTATTAAATAAAGAAATTAAATTCGTACCAGTAACACGTGGTGAAGAAGTTGAAAATACAGTTGCATCATTAGAAAATGGTGATGTTATGTTATTACAAAACACACGTTATGAAAAAGGCGAATCTAAAAATGATCCAGAATTATCAGCATACTGGGCTCAATTTGCTGATGCATTCGTAATGGACGCATTCGGTTCATGTCATAGAGCACACAGCTCAACATATGGTATCCCTGAAATTTTAAATGCTCAAGGTAAACCTACAGCTTTAGGTTACTTAGTAGAAAAAGAAGTAGTTGCTTTAACAAAATGTGTTAATGCTGACGAACACCCATACGTTGCTATTTTAGGTGGCGTTAAAGTAAGTGACAAAATTAAAGTTATCGAAGGTTTATTAAAGAAAGCTGATAAAATCATCATCGGTGGTGCTATGGCTTATACATTCTTAAAAGCAAAAGGTTTAGAAACAGGTAACTCAAGAGTTGAATTAGACCAAGTTGACTTTGCTAACAGATGTATGGAAGAAGGAAAAGGTAAATTATACTTACCAGTTGACTTTGTTGTAGCAGAAAGATTTGATGATCCACAAGATATCAGAGTTTCTGATGGACAAATCTTAGAAGGATATGAAGGTTTAGATATCGGTCCTAAGACAAGAGAAATGTTTAAAGAAGTTGTTCAAGGTGCTAAAGTTATTTTCTGGAATGGTCCTATGGGCGTATTCGAAAATGAATTATTTGATAAAGGTACTAAAGCTGTTTGTGAAGCAATCGCTAACGTTGAAGGCGTATTCAGCGTAATCGGTGGTGGAGACTCAGCAAGTGCTGCAGCTAAATTCAACTACAAATCAAAATTTAGCCATGTATCAACAGGTGGTGGTGCATCATTAGAAATGATTGAAAATGATGGACATTTACCAGGTATTGATGTTATCGCAGGTGAATAATTATGAGAAATAAAGTAATTGTTGGAAACTGGAAAATGAATAAAACTATCAAGGAAGCTAAAGAATTTGTCGAAGCTTTTGATGGTTTTGCTTTAAAAGCAAAAGAACAAAATATTATCGTTGGTATCGCACCAAGCTTCTTAGCTTTAGATGCAGCTAATAGCTTAGCAAAGAATATGATCGTAGCAGCTCAAAACTGTCACTTTAAAGATTCAGGTGCATACACAGGTGATGTTTCAATCCCTATGTTACAAGAAATCGGCATTAAATATTGCTTAATCGGCCACTCAGAAAGAAGATTATATAGTGCTGAAACAAACTATACATGTAACTTAAAAATGAAAGCTTTATATGCTAAAGGTTTAGTACCAATGTATTGTGTTGGCGAAACTTTAGAAGAATATGAAGCAGGAAACAGTAAAAACGTTGTTCGTACACAAGTTGTTGAAGGTTTAGTAGATTTAAGTGCTGAACAAGTTTCAAACTTAGTTATCGCATACGAACCAGTTTGGTCAATTGGTACAGGAAGAAATGCTTCTAAAGAAATTGCTCAAGATATTTGTAGCTATATTAGAGAAGTTGTTAAAGAATTATATAGTGCAGAAGTTGCTGATAAAGTTATCATTCAATATGGTGGCTCAGTAAAACCTGAAAACTCATATGATTACTTAACATGTCCTGATATTGATGGCGTATTAGTTGGTGGAGCTAGCTTAAAACCTGAAAGTTTTGAAGCATTAGTTTCTGCTATTATGAAAGGATAGAAATCAAAATGTCACATCGTCCAATAGTATTATGCATCATGGATGGTTATGGTATTCGTAAATGTGATAATGGCAATGCAATTTGCAAAGCTAATAAACCTAACCTAGATGCTTTAATGGCAAGTTATCCAAATATTCAAATTGAAGCTAGCGGTGAAGCTGTTGGACTTCCAAATGGACAAATGGGTAACTCAGAAGTTGGTCACTTAAATATTGGTGCTGGTAGAGTTGTTTATCAATCATTAACTTTATTAAATAAATATTGTAAAGAAGGAGATTTTGTAAATAACCACGCATTCAATAAAGTATTTGATCATTGTTTAAAAAATAACTCAAACTTACACTTAATGGGTTTATACTCAAATGGTGGAGTTCACTCACATATCGATCACTTTAAAGGTATGTTAAAAGCTGCTAAAGAAAAAGGATTAAAAAATGCTTATATCCATTGTTTCTTAGATGGTAGAGACGTTGATCCTAAGTCAGCAGCAACAGATGTCCATGAATTAAAAGAATTCATTAAAGAAATTAACTTTGGTGAAATTGCTGTTGTAAGTGGTAGATATTATGCAATGGATAGAGATAAAAACTTAGATAGAGTAGACAAAGCTTATCAAGTTATGGTAAATCATAATGGAGTTTCATATGTAGATCCTGAAAAACATATTCTAGAAAATTATGAAAATGGAATTACAGATGAATTTATGACACCAGCATATAATGTTAATAGTCCTAAATTAGCTAGTAACGATGGTGTAGTTTTCATGAACTTCCGTCCTGATAGAGCAATTCAATTATCTACAGTTTTAACAAATCCTACATTCTATCCTAATTACACTCCTAATCCAATGTTAGAAAATATTGAATTAGCATGTATGATGAAATATGCAGATTCTTGTAAAGGAACAATTGCATATGAATTACCAAAACTTACAAATGTATTAGGTCCATATTTAGCTTCAAAAGGTTTACATCAATTAAGAATCGCAGAAACAGAGAAGTATGCTCACGTAACATTCTTCTTTGATGCAACTGTAAACTATGATGGAGTTAATGCTAAAGAATTAGAAAATTGTAAAAGAGTATTAGTTAACTCTCCAAAAGTTGCTACATATGATTTACAACCAGAAATGTCTGCATATTTAGTTACAGATGCATTATTAAAAGAAATTGAAAGTGATGAACATGATGTAATTATCTTAAATTATGCAAACTGTGATATGGTTGGTCATACAGCAGTACCTGAAGCAGTAGTTAAAGCTGTTGAAACAGTTGATGAATGTGTTGGTAAAATTCATGAAGCAGTTAAGGCAAAAGGTGGTATTATGTTAATTACAGCAGACCATGGTAATGCTGACTGTATCATTGATGATGATGGAAATCCTATGACAGCACATACAACTTCACCTGTACCATTAATTGTTACATCAAATGATGTTGAAATGGTAGAAACAACAGGCAAATTAGGAGATTTAGCTCCTACAATGTTATATTTATTAAATCAAGATATTCCAACTGAAATGGAAGGAAGAGTTTTAGTAAAATATAAATAATGATTAAGTAAAATCCAATTTTTGGGTTTTACTTTTTTATTTATTTTTCTTCAAAATGTTGTAAAAATCTTAAATAGTGATAAAATATATATGAATAGGCATTAAAGGAGGGATTTATAATGTTTGATGTTTCACAAGTTACTAGTTATAGTATGATTTTACTTTGTGTCTTTGGTGCTTTATTAGTTATTGGATTCTTAAAAGGTTTTTTAGGAGGCTTTTGGAAGAGTGTAATTAAGTTGTTACTATGGGTTGCATTAGCAATTGCAATCTTTAAGTTTGCTCCAATGGTAGGAGCAGAATTATCTTCTACAGGAATCGTGGAAACTTTAATTGGTATGTTGGGGGATTCTGAAATTGTTAACTTTATTTTAGGTGCGATTGGTCCTGATGCATATGTTTTATTAGCTGGGTTAGCAATGTTAATTTTAGGTGCTATTATTATTGGTTTAATTAGCATGATTGCTAAAGCAATATTTAAAAGAAAAAGATTCTTTTCAAGACTTCTTGGTGCTATTTTCTCATTAGCATTCAATGCAGTAATTGTTACAATTTTATTTATTATTTCCACATCACCTTTATTATTTAAAGGTGCTCAAGAACATGTTGATAATGATCCTTATTTATCTGCATTCAAAGGTTATGTTGTTACTCCTGTACAAGAAATATTAGATGAAAATAATATTCCTTCTACAGTTGAAGAAATAGTATTGATTTCAATTCATCAAGAACCAACTGCAGAAAATGTTGAAAAATTATTTAGTGTTTTAGAATTAATGGGTAACCCTGATGAAACTTTAGAAGCAGTTGTTGAAAAAGATGGTTCAGGTAATGTTACTGGTTTAAATCAAGCTAAAGCTGCTGACTTATATAGTGATTTAGTATTCACTGCTAAAATCATTAATGATATGGATGAAGGTAGTGCGAAAGATGGATTAAATGAAACTTTCCAACTTCTTCTAGAAGAAAAATTATCATCTTTCATTTATGAAGGAACACCAATTGCAACAGTTAATGTTGATGACGAAGAATATGATGCAATGGCAGTTTATATGGCTAGTTTAGGTTTTGAATCTAGTCTTGAAGATACAGTTAACGCTATTTTCGTTAAATAAAAACTTATGACGCTATCAGATTGATAGCGTTTTTTTTTTAGGTTGTGAGCAGGCTATTTTTATGATATTATGAAAAAAATGATTTATAGAAAAAAACATAAATGAATATTGAATCTTCAGATGCTTCAATTAATCAATTGAGAGTTGATTTGTATTTTGAAATATCACATAAGAATAACCTATATTATGTAGCAATAAGCTAAAAAAGGAGGTGTTTTAATTGAAAAAATTATTAATAATTGTTATATTACTATTTTCATTATGTAGTTGTAATCCTAATAAAAATTCTTTATTTACATTTTCTTTATTAGATGATGGGACATATGAAATTTCGCATATAAACAAAAATATTGATGAAGATAAATTAATACTACCTTCTAAGTTTAGAAACAAAAAAATCACATCAATTGGAGAAGGTGTTTTTGCTAATAATAAGGATATTAAAGAGATATATTTATCGGATTCAATAATTCATATCAAAGATTATGCATTTACTAATTCAAGTATAAATAAGATAGAGTTATCTCCAAATTTAATCCGTATTGGAGTATCTTCTTTTGCTGGATGTAATAATTTAAATAATGTAGTTTTGCCAAATGGTTTGCAAATTATTGATGAAATGGCTTTCCTAGGATGTTCATCTTTGAAATTTATTAAGTTTAATGAGCAATTAAAAAAAATTGGGGACTATGCTTTTTCAGATTCCGGAATTGAAAACTATGAATTATCAAATGATATAGAAGAATTTGGATCATACATTTTTTCATCAACATCAATAACAAACTTTTCTTTCAATAATAATTATGATTTTATTCCTGAAGGGTTTCTTTCAAATACCCATATTAATAATTTGATATTACCATCACAAATTAAGTCAATTGGAAATAATGCTTTTAGCAATTGTTATGGATTAGAAAGTATTACTTTAAATCAAGGATTAGAATCAATAGGGGATAATGCATTTGAATCAACAAAAATTAAATTATTAGATATTCCGAATAGTGTTAAAAGAATTGGAAAAAATTTTATTTCTAAAACTAATATTTCTAATATAGAACTTCGAGACTTTGAAGATGTAGCAAATTCCCCTTTTGATGATCACTCATTAATTGATGCATGTAAAGTGTATAATGGTGAATATTATTTAGGAAATAAATTAAATCCATATTTATATCATGTGGACTCAACATATTTAATTGAAAATGGTTATATAAAGGATTCCAATAAATATATAAATATCCATCAAGATACAAAATATATCTCTCTTCCAAAAGAAATATATGGAAAATGTGTCTTAGGATTTAATGTTGATTCTAACAATAAATATTATTCATCAAAAGATGGAGCATTATATAATAAAGATTTCACTGAATTATTATGGGCACCTAAAAATGGAATATCTGGCAATTTATCTATCGAAGAAAGTGTCGAGGTTATTAAAAATCATTCTTTAAAATGGTGTGAAGTTGATTTTTTGAATTTACCTAAAAATCTTAAAATAATAGAAGATTTTGCATTTGAAATGACAAAAGTCAATAAAAATATTGATTTAGAAAACAATTCTCATTTTAAGGTCATTGATGGTTCTTTATTTAGTTTGGATAATAAAGAGGTTTATAAGTTCTTAAATAATACCTCGACTTCTTTTTTAGAAAATGTAGAAATAATTAAACCATATGCATTTTCATTTGTTGATAAAGAAGAATTAGTTTTACCAAATGTTAAAGAAATAGAAGATTATGGATTTTGGTGCTCAAATATTGTTTATTTGGATTTTCCTAATTGCAAAAAGATAGGTAACAATGCTTTTATGGGAATGAAAGAACTTAAAACAATTAAAATTGAAGGAGCCATTGAGATAGGTGAAAGTCCATTTGCTTATTGCAAATTAGATGAAATAGTTTTTAGCGATAACTTGAAAGTTTTCTCAACTTATTTGTTTTCTGAGTTGATTGTTGAAAAAATAAATATTCCTAAAAGTTTAGTGTTAATAGAAAAAGAGGCATTTCATCATACAACATATAATGGAGAATTAATATTAAATAGTAATATTAAGTTAGAACACTCTAGTTTTTATATTTCGACTATTGATAAAATTGATATTTCTTTAAATATTAGTAATATATATGATCCATTCGTAATAACAGATTTTAAAGAAATAAAAATTTCAAACCTTGAATTTGATTATTGTCCATCATATTTATTAGATAATAATCACTATTCAACAATAATATATTTAGAAAAAGTAACTAGAATTGATGATTTTGCCTTTTATGGATCTATAATAAATGATACAAAAATAATTATAGGTAAAGAAGTCAATTCAATAGGGAATAGTGCGTTTTCGTATCGTAAAGTTAATGATTATGGACCTGGTGAGATATATTTCGAAAGTTATAAATTACCTGAAGATTTACATGATAATTGGAATCCAGACAATATAAAATATTATCTTAAAGATGAATGGGAATATATCGATGGAATACCAACCCCAAAATATAAGAATTAAGCAGAAACTATTGTTCCTGCTTTTTTCA
Source organism: Bacilli bacterium (assembly GCA_017457045.1). The sequence continues at coordinate 38,125 of JAFTIF010000007.1, read as the reverse complement.
TAATATGATATAATTATTAAGAGGTAATTAAGTATGTATAAATGTCCTGTATGTAATAAAAATTTATTAAAAGATAACAATACGTATAAATGTCTAGATGGACATTCTTTTGATATTAATAAAAAAGGATATGTTAATCTTTTATTAGCAAATCAAGCTAGATCTAACAATCCTGGAGATAATAAAGAAATGATTGATGCAAGGACATTGTTTTTAAATAAAGGATATTATAGTAAGCTTAGAGAAGAACTTTATAATGTTGTAAATAAATACTTAGATAATAATGATGTGTTTTGTGATTTAGCTTGTGGAGAGGGATACTATACTCATTATATTCATAAAAAGTTATTAGAAAAAAATGTTATTTCATATGGTGTGGATTTATCTAAATTTGGGATTAGCGAAGCAACACGCAAGATGCGTGTGGAAAATATTGGGAATCTAAATTATTCTATTGGTAATTTGATGTATCTTCCATATGTAGATGAAAGTATGAATGTAGTTCTCAATTGCTTCGCTCCTTTTTTTGAAAAAGAGTTTGCGAGAATTATTAAGAATAATGGTTATTTTATTAGAGTCTTACCTAATGAAAGACATATGTATGAGTTAAAAAAAGCACTTTATAAAGAAGTCAAACTTAATGAAAATAAAGAAACTGAATTATCTTATTTTAAGCTTGAAGAAGAAATTAATTTAACATATCAAGAAAATATTTCTTCTAGTGAAGATTTGTTACATCTTTTTATGATGACACCACTTTATTATAAGTCAAATTTAGATGTATTAAAAAAATTAAAAAGTATCGATAATTTAAGAATAACTTTAAGTTTTAAGATATTAGTTTATAAGAAGATTTAAGTGAAAGGAATTAATTATGATTCGTTTAGATAAATTGTTGTCCCATAAAGGATATGGAAGTAGAAAAGAAGTAAAACAATTAATTAGAAAAGGTTATGTATTTGTTAATGATGAAGCAGTTTACGATGATGACTTTAAAGTTGATGAAGAAGTAGACTCTGTCACAATTATGGATGAAGAAGTTACTTACTCTAAATATGTTTATTATATGATGAATAAACCTAAAAATGTTGTAAGTGCGACATTTGATTTTCATAAAGATACTGTTATTGATTTAATGGGTTATTTAGCAAAGCAAAAGATATTTCCAGTTGGACGATTAGATATTGATACTGAAGGGTTATTATTAATTACTAACGATGGAAAGTTAGCTCATAATCTTTTGTCACCTAAAAAGCATGTTGATAAAGTTTATTATGTGGAGTTTAAAGGAGAATATAAACAAGAATATACGCATATGTTTGAAGAGGGAATTGTAATTGATGATGGGTATGTATGTAAACCATCATCATTTGAACTATTATCTCCATCTTCAGGAAATATCACAATTCATGAAGGAAAATTTCATCAAGTTAAAAGAATGTTTTTATCATTAGGAATGGAAGTAACATATTTAAAAAGAATTGAATTTGGAAATCTCAAGTTAGATGAAAATCTCGCTAATGGAGACTTTAGAGAGTTAACTGAAGAAGAAATAGAATTGTTAAAAATACATCAAAAATAAACTTGAAAAAAATATTTTTGTGTACTATGATTGATATAGTTGTTAAAGGAGTAGTTATTTTATGGCAAAATGGGTTAAAAAGAAATTTAATGTAGGATTATTTATTGTTTTATTACTTTGTGCATTTATTCCTGGTGTTATTTATGGAATTTATTGTGCAATTCCTGCAAGAATTAGTGAAGAAAAACCAAAGAAAAGTGGTTGGATTGGTGCTTTAGTAGGAAGTGGAGTAAACGTATTACTTTGGGTTTATTGGATTGTTAATATCGCAATTAACGAAGGAAGTAATGATGTTCCTGAAATGTTTATTCTTACTTTAGCATTTGCAGCTTTATTATTTATTTTTGTCTTATTAGATAAGAAAGGTAAATCTGTATTCTTAACATTCTCATCAATTTTCTTTGCAGTTATAGGATTAATTTTAAACTTAGTTTATTTATTCTACGCATGGGTTGGTATCATTGCATTAATTGTAACAATTGTTTGCTTATTTAAGATGCAAAAATATCATAAATATGAAGCATATGGTGCAAAAGTAGAAGAAGAAACAGTTAAAGAAGTTGAAGAAGAAGTAGCTGAATAATTATTAAATAAAATGTCTTTTATAATAAAAGGCATTTTTTTTTGTTCATTTTGTTGTATAATTAAATAGATGAAGAGAAATATGATAATTAATAAGTGAGGTGCTTTTATGAACAAAGAATTAACATCAGAATATATTGATTATTTAAGACTATTATCTAAATCATATCCAACTATCCAAAAGGCAGCAGCAGAAGTTGTCAATTTAAGAGCGATTTTAAATCTGCCTAAAGGTACTGAGCACTTTTTAAGTGATATTCATGGTGCATATGAACCATTTGTTCACTTATTAAAAAGTGGATCAGGGGTAATAAGAGATAAGATTTATGAAAATTTTCCAATTCTAAGTGAAGAAGAAAAGCAAACATTATGTACAATTATTTATTATCCTAAAGAAAAACTTTCATATTTAAGATCTTTAGGAAAATTAAATAATGAGTTTTATCATAAAACACTTTCATGTTTAATTGACATTGCTAAGATTACTGCATCTAAATATACAAGAAGCAAGGTACGAAAAGCAATGAATCCTGAGTATGCATATAGTATCGAAGAACTTATGCAATCACATGATTTTGTTTTAAATAAAGAACATTATTATAAAGAAATTATTAATTCAATTATTGAAACAGGAAGAGCTGAACCATATATCATTGAGATGTCTAAGCTTATTCAAAGATTATCAGTTGACCATTTACATATCTTAGGAGATATTTATGACCGAGGACATAAAGGATATAATACTATGGAACATATTTGTAATATGCCTAGTGTAGATATTACTTGGGGAAACCATGATATTGTATATATGGGTGCAGCAGCAGGAAATAAAACATGTGTTGCTAATGTAATTAGAGCATGTTGTAAATATAACACATTATCTACATTAGAAGATGGATATGGTATTTCTTTAAGACCTTTAGTTGTTTTTGCTTTAGATACATATAAAGATGATCCTTGTTTACAATTCTTCCCAGATGAAACAGAAAGAAAATTTGATGATCAAGATGCAACAATTGTTGCTAAGATGCATAAAGCAATTACAATTATTATGTTCAAATTAGAAAGTCAACTTATTCATGCACACCCTAACTATGGTGCAGAAAGTATTTTAAAGTTTGAACATGTTGACTTTGAAAATATGACTATTGATTTAAAAGGAGATACTTATGAATTATTAGATAAGAATTTCCCTACAGTTGATCCTAAAAATCCTACAAAACTTACACCTGAGGAAGATGAATTAATTAATAAATTAATGCAAGCATTTAGACATTGTGATAAGTTACAAAAACATATCGATTTCTTATTTAGTCATGGATCAATGTATTTAAAATATAACTCTAATCTTTTATATCATGGATGCATTCCAACAGATGAAAATGGAGAATTTGCTAAATTCGAATCAGATTCTCATAATATTTATAGTGGTAAGGCATTCTTAGATTATTGTGAAAAGAAAGTAAGAAGAGGTTATTATGCTAAGCGTAATGACCCTGGAAGACAAGAAGCAATCGATTTCTTTTATTATTTATGGTGTGGTAAGAACTCACCTTTATTTGGTAAAGATGAAATCACAACTTTTGAAAGATACTTCTTAGATAAATCAAATAAGAAGATTTTAGAAGAAAAGAAAAACTCATACTTTAAGTTCCAAACTAAAGTAGAATATTGTAATAAAATATTTAAAGAATTTGGATTGAATCCTAAAACTAGTGTTATTATAAATGGACATGTTCCAGTTAAGATTAGAAAAGGTGAAACTCCAATTAAAGCAAATGGAAAATTAATCATTATTGATGGTGGTATTTGTAAAGCTTATCAAAAAGTTACAGGTATAGCAGGATATACATTAGTTTTTAATTCATATGGTATGAAATTAATTGCTCATCAACCTTTTACTTCAAAGGATAAAGCAATTTATGAAAATGAAGACGTAGTGCATTCAGTTACAAGATTAAATCCAGATGCTAAACAAATTTTAGTTAAACAAACAGATTTAGGTAAAAGATTACAAAAAAATATTGATGAACTTTTAGATTTATTGAAGTGTTATCAAGAGGGTATTATAAAAGCAAAGTAAGCGAGGGATGATTATGCAATTTTCTAAAAAGAAAAATATAATTGCAGCAATTAAGAATGAAGAAGGATTGCAAAAGGCCTTAAATAGTAATGTTGAAGTAGTTTTTGTATTAAGTGGTGATATTTGCAAAATTGATGATGTTGTAAATAGATGTCATAAGGCAAATAAAAAGGTTTACTTACATATTGAAATGATTGAAGGATTTGGTAAAGACGAAGCTGCAGTAAGATATATTGCTAACAATATTAAACCAGATGGCATTATTACTACTAAGTCAAGTTTAGTAAAGGCTGCTACTAGCGTAGGTTTAAATTCAATTTTCCGTGTATTTATGTTAGACTCTCAATCTATTAAGACTGCTATATCTAATATTGAAAGATGTAAACCAACTGATGTTGAAATTCTACCAGGATTAATTCCTGAATTAATCAGTTATTTTTCTAAAAATATAAATGCTAATATTATCGCTGGTGGATTAATTTCTACTACTAAGCATATTGAGGCTGCTTTTGCACATGGAGCAGTTGCTTGTTCTACAAGTGAAAGTGAATTGTGGGGTTAGTTATGAGTTACGAAGTTGTTAAATTAGAAAATGATATTATTGAAATTAAAGTATTTAATGAAAGTGGAATGTATGTATCATTTTTGAATTTAGGTGCAGCTATTAAGGATTTATGTGTTCCTAATAAAGATGGCATTAGTGAAAGTGTAGTAATGCATCCTTTGAATGCAAATGGGTTTATTAAATCCAGTTCATATTATGGAAAAACTATTGGAAGAGTATCCGGAAGAATAAATCTAGGTGAATATGAACTAAATGGAAATAAAAATAAGTTAGAATTAAATGATAATGACCACAACTGTTTACATGGTGGAAGTAATGGTATTTCAGAACATTTATGGGATTATAAGATTTTAGAAACAGAAGATTATACTAAAATAGTATTTACTACAATTGCTAAGGATGATGGATTCAATGGAGAAACTAGTGTTAAATCTTCATATATAGTATATAAATATAAGAACACAATTGATTTAGTCTATGATACAAATTCAGATGAAGATACATTAATTAATTTAACAAACCATACTTATTTTAATTTAAGTGGGTTTGCTAGAAGTAATATTTTGAATCATGAATTGATGATTAATGCCGACAAATATACTAGACTTGATAATTATTTAATTACTATTTCGGTAGATAAAGTAAATGAAGTTATGGATTTTAGGAACTTTAAGAAAATCGGAACACATATGTTCGATTCTTCTTTAAAAGATCATGCTGCATTTGGATACGATCATTTCTTTATGTTTGAAAAAGTTGATGAAAATGTTCCTCAAATCATTTATCAAGAAAAAGAATCCGGAAGAAGACTTAAAGTATATACTTCATATCATGGAGTTGTCATTTATACATGTAATTATCCTCGTGGTGAAGAAGTTCAAATTAATCATAATATTGGACTTCATGATTCTATTTGTATTGAATGTCAATATATTCCTAATGCAATAAATATGGACGAATATAAGACTTTAATTATTCAAGAAAAAAATAAAGATTATCAAGAAAAAATTAGATTTGAATTTGATTGCTTGTAATATTAATGAAAGGTATTCCAAATGGATACCTTTTTTTTGTTTGTGAAAAAACGTGAAGATTGTCAAATTTTTAACATTCTCTTGAAATTCTGCATTATTTTATATAAAATAAAGATGTAGTTAAAAAGCAAATATAATATATATGTATGAGTAAGAGAAAGCAGAGTCACAATTACATAAATATAGTTACTTGTGTAGCTTTATTTTGTATTGTGTTTTTTTAATGAAAATAATTAAATAGGAGGATATCGAAAATGATTGATGTATTAATTATTGGTGGTGGAGTAATTGGGGCTTCCATTGCAAGAGAATTATCTCGCTTTTCAGGTGATATCGTAGTTCTTGAAAAAGAAAATGATGTTTCTTGTGGAACAAGTAAAGCAAACTCTGGTATTGTTCATGGAGGATTTGATGCTAAACCTGGTTCTTTAAAAGCTAAGTATAATGTTTTAGGTAATAAAATGTTTGATGATTTAGCTAAAGAATTAGATTTCCCTTTCAAAAGAAATGGCGCATTTGTTTTAGCTTTTGATGATGAAAGCAAAGCTACATTAGAAGGTTTATATCAAAAAGGTCTAGATAATGGAGTAGAAGGAATGAGCATTATTTCTGGAGATGAAGCAAGAAATGAAGAACCTTATTTATCTAACCAAGTTAAATGGGCATTAAAAATACCATCAAGTGGTATTGTTAGTCCATACGAAATGACTATTGCTTACGCTGAAAATGCATATGTAAACGGTGTTAAATTTGAATTCGAAAAAGAAGTTATTAGCATTGAAAAAATTGAAGGCGGATTAAGAGTTGTTTGTGCTGATGCATCTGAATACGAAGCAAAAGTTGTTGTTAATGCAGCAGGTGTATATGCAGATGATTTAAACAACATGATTAGCAATGATAAATTCTCAATTGTTGCTAGAAAAGGTGAATATTGTTTATTAGATAAAGCATATGGTTATTATTCACATACAACTTTATTCCAAACACCTACTAAAATGGGTAAAGGTATTTTAGTTGCACCTACAACACATGGAAATATTTTAGTTGGCCCAACAGCTTTAGATATTGAAGGTAAGAGTGATGTTGCAACTACATTTAATGGATTAAATGAAGCTTGGAATAAAGCATTACTAACAATTCCTACATTAAATAAACGTGGAATTATCACTCAATTCTCAGGTTTAAGAGCTCATGATGATAGAGATGATTTCATTATCGGTTGGAGTGATGTAGAAGGTTTCTACAATGTTTCAGGTATTGAATCACCAGGTTTATCAAGCGCTCCAGCGATTGCTGTTGATGTAGCAAATGATGTAGCTAATAAATTAGGCTTAACTAAAAAAGATAATTTTGAAGCTATTAGACATGGAATTCCTCACTTCTCAAAATTAAGTGATGAAGAACAAGAAAAATTAATTAAAGAAAATCCTTTATTTGGTCATATCGTATGTAGATGTGAAGTAGTAACTGAAGGTGAAATTGTTTCTGCAATTACACGTCCTTTAGGAGCAAAAGATTTAGATGGTGTTAAACGTCGTACTAGAGCAGGTATGGGTAGATGCCAAATGGGCTTCTGTACACCAAAAGTTATGGAAATCTTAGCTCGTGAATTAGGAAAGAATATGAAAGAAATTACTAAGAGTGGTAGAAACTCAAATGTAGTAGTTGGGGAGGCAAAATAATGATTAATAGAAAATTAGTTATCATTGGCGGAGGACCTGCTGGTCTTGCTGCTGCAGTTGCTGCATATGATAAAGGTGAAAGAGATATTTTAATTCTTGAAAGAGAATCAACATTAGGTGGTATTTTAAACCAATGTATCCATAATGGATTTGGTTTACATACTTTTAAAGAAGAATTAACAGGACCTGAATACGCTGGTAGATTTATTGATCAAGTTTTAGAAAGAAACATTGAATATAAATTAGATACTACTGTAATCAGTGTTAAAGATGATAAAACAATTACAGCTGTAAACGAAGCAGATGGTTTATTAAAAATTAAAGCAGATGCAATTATCTTAGCTTGTGGATGTAGAGAAAGACCACGTGGAGCTATTAATATTGCTGGATGTAGAGCTGCTGGTATTTTCTCAGCAGGTACTGCACAAAAATTAGTTAATATCGATGGATATTTACCTGGTAAAGAATGTGTTATCTTAGGTAGTGGTGATATTGGACTTATCATGGCAAGACGTATGACTTTTGAAGGTGCAAAAGTTAAAGCTTGTGTTGAATTAATGCCATATTCAAGTGGTTTAAACAGAAACATTGTTCAATGTTTAAATGACTTCAATATTCCTTTAAAATTCTCACATACAGTTGTAGATATTAAAGGTGAAGGAAGAGTTTCAAGCGTTGTTATCGCTGAAGTTGATGAAAGATTACAACCAAAGATGGAAACTTGTGAAGAAATTAAATGTGATACATTGTTATTAAGTGTTGGCTTACTTCCTGAAAATGAATTAGCAAGTGGAGCAAACGTTAAATTATCACCAATTACAGGTGGCGCAATTGTTAATGACCAAATGATGACAAATATCGATGGTGTATTCTCATGTGGTAACGTATTACATGTTCACGATTTAGTCGACTTTGTTTCTGCTGAAGCAAGCCATGCAGGTGAATGTGCAGTTGCATATTTAAATGGTGCAAAAGCAAGTGAAGAAGTAATTAAAGTAAATGCAATTAATGGTATTAGATATGTTGTACCTCAATTAATTAATAAAGATGATAATTATGAACCATTAGGTTTAAAGATGCGTGTTGGTAACGTCTTTAGAAATGTTGAAATTAGAGTAAGCGTTGATGGTGAAAAGTTATTTAGTAAGAGAAAACAAATTGTAACTCCAGGTGAAATGGAAACAATCAATTTAAAATCTGAACTTGTTGAAAAATTAAAACAAGGTAAAGAAGTTACAGTTGAATTAATTAAATAGGAGGACATAGTAATGAAAGAAATGATTTGTATTGTTTGTCCAATGGGTTGTCATCTTACAGTAGATGATTCAAATTTGGAAGATATCAAAGTTAGTGGTAATACATGTCCTAGAGGTGCAAAATACGCTAAAGAAGAATGTACTTGCCCTAAAAGAATGGTAACTAGTGTAGTTAAAGTTAGTGGTGGAGAAATCGCAATGGTTTCTGTTAAAACATCAGATTCTATTAAAAAAGAATTAATCTTTGATGCATTAGAAACTTTAAAAGATGTAGTAGTTGAAGCACCAGTTAGAATTGGTGACGTAGTAGTTAAAAATGTTCTAAATACAGGAGTAGACTTTATTGCTACAAAAAATGTAAATAAATAGAACCTTTTAATAAAAAGAAAGGAAAATAAACATATGGATAATAAATATATATTGGCATTAGACCAAGGAACGACTAGTTCTAGAGCAATTGTTTTTGATAAACATGGTGATATTAAAGGAAGTACTAATCAAGAATTCCCACAAATTTATCCTCAAGCAGGATGGGTTGAACATGATCCAGTTGAAATTTTAGGAAGTCAATTAGGTGTTATTCCTGAAACATTAATTAGATCAAAAACAAATATTAATCAAATTGCAGCAATTGGTATTACAAACCAAAGAGAAACAACAATTGTTTGGGATAGAAAAACTGGTGATCCAGTTTACAATGCAATTGTTTGGCAATGTCGTAGAACAGCTTCTTATTGTGAAACATTAAAAGAACAAGGTTTATCTGATTTTATCTATGATAAAACAGGTTTAGTTATTGATGCATATTTTAGTGCAACAAAAATTAAATGGATTTTAGATAATGTTCCAGGTGTTAGAGAAAGAGCTGAAAAAGGTGAATTAGCATTTGGTACAATTGATACATATTTAATGTGGCAATTATCAGGTGGTAAAATTCATGCTACAGACTATTCAAATGCAAGTAGAACAATGATATTTAATATCCATACATTAAAATGGGATGAAGATTTATTAAAATTATTTGATATTCCTGCATCACTTCTTCCTGAAGTATATCCTTCAAGCCATTTATATGGATATACTGATGAATCAGTAATTGGTGCAAGAATTCCTATTTGTGGTGTAGTAGGTGACCAACAAGCAGCTTTATTTGGACAATTATGTGTTAATAAAGGTGATGTTAAGAATACATATGGAACAGGATGTTTCATGTTAATGAATACAGGTAATGAAGCAATTAAATCAAAACATGGTTTAGTTACTACATTAGCAGCTAGTTTAGATGATAAACCTAGTTATGTATTAGAAGGTAGTGTATTCGTAGGTGGTGCAGTAGTTCAATGGATTCGTGATGAACTAAGAATGGTTAAGAATGCTGCAGAAACAGAAAAATATGCTAATTCAGTTGATACTTCAAATGGAGTATATGTTGTTCCAGCATTCGTAGGTTTAGGTGCTCCTCATTGGGATTCAACAGCTAGAGGTACTGTTACTGGTATCACTAGAGGAACTAAAAAAGAACATTTCATTAGAGCAGTATTAGAAGGTATTGCTTATCAAGTTTATGATATTTATCATGCAATGGAACAAGATTTAGGTGTTAAAGTTAAAGCACTTAATGTTGATGGCGGTGCAAGCCAAAATAACTTCTTGTTACAATTCCAATCAGATGTTTTATTAGCAGATGTAGTTAGACCAAAAGTTGTTGAAGTTACAGCTTTAGGTGCTTCATATCTTGCAGGATTAAAAGTAGGATATTGGAAAGATATTGATGATATTAGAGATAATAAAGTAATTGAAAGAGTATTTACTCCTTCAAATGATTTAGAAAAAAGAAAATCTAGAATTTTAGGATGGAAGAAAGCTGTAGCAATGGCTAGATATAATCCTGAAGTTACATTAGATGATTAATATTTAGCAGTTTAAAAAAGTAGTTTAGTAGTTTAGCCGTTTATAAAGTTATTAATAGTCTTAGGACTAATAATATAAAAGAAATACAATAACAAAGAATGGAGGAAACAGAATTATGTATTTTAAACAAAATAAGAAATCATTACTTATGTTAGCGATTTCTCTTGTCGTCATCTTAGTTACTAGTTTCTTAGGTTCACTTATCCAAACTAAAGGATATTCAATCAAGATTACTGACTTACGTGACGAAAAGAACACTGGCATGTTGATTGATGAAGCAACAGGCCAACCAACTAAAATTAAAGTTTCTGGTACAGTTGCATCAGGTTTATTATATATGCCTAAAGATGCATCAGAAACAAACAAATTACCAGCAGTCGTTTTAACACATGGTTATTTAAACAACCGTGAATTACAAATGCCTTTCGCAGTAGAATTAGCAAGACGTGGATTTATCGTATTAGCAATCGACAGAGAAGGTCATGGTAACCACGAAAATACAGGATCTACAGGTGCTATGATGGCAACTAAAGGTATGTATGATTCAGTTAAATATTTATATAACTTACCAGAAGTTGACAAATCAAAAATTGGTATTTCAGGTCACTCAATGGGTGGTTATACAACAGCTATGACTTTATTACAAGACTCAGTTACATACGGTGGTTTTGTAGATAAATCAATGAAATTAGACAGTTACGGATTACCAGTTCGTGATGATAAAGGCGAAATCGTTTATAAAACTCTTGAAGAAAAACAAGCTGAAGGACAATATTTAGGTATTATCTCAGCTGGCTTAATGCAAGGATGGTCATCATTTATTTTTGCTGATGCTAACGTTGATGTTGGTATGTTAAAAGCAAAAGATGATGAATTCTTCTACACATCTAAAGATGTAAATGGAAATCCAACAATTTGTAGACAATTCTTACAATCTCAAGGCGCAGCTTCATTCGTTGGAGATAACTCTTGGAAAACAACAGGCGTTATTGACATTGAAAATGGTGGATATTATGTAGGTGGACAAAAAGTTGATACACCTGCTAACGGCGCAGCAATCGACGCACCATTCAGAGTAATCTATGAAGCAGATGAAATTCACCCATTAAACCACTGGTCAGTTCCATCAACAGCATCATTAGTAGAATTCTTCTACACATCATTTGGAACTCCAAATGGACACAAATATATCAAACCTTCTAACCAAGTTTGGACATTAAAAGAAGCTACAGCTACAATCGGTTTAGCAGCAGTTATCTTCATGATTTTCCCATTAATTAGCTTATTATTAACAATTCCTTTCTTCGCAGAATTAAAGAAGAGAAGATTAGAAACTGAAGATGGAAGAATCGTTTATGAAGACGTAGTTCCTGAAGTAGAAGCAGCAGGTACAGTAGAATTAAAAGGCTTACAAGCTCACTTAGTATACTGGATTCCAGCAGTAGTTTGTTTCTTCGTTATCGCATTTAACGTTGATAAGATTTCTGACTGGGCTGGTTCAGTATTCCCTAACTCTCCATTATATCCACAAGACACAACTAACTGGGTATCAGTTTGGTCAGCTGCATGTGGTTTAATCGCAATCGCAATCATTTTATTAGCAAACGTTGTAACAAGAGTTGTTAATAAAATTAGACACACAGAAGAATTAAATACAAACCCATTTGAAGTTGCACGTATCGGTAGTGTAAGCAGATTATTAAAAACATTATTATTAGCAGCTATCGTTGTATCAGCAATGTTCACAGTATTATGGGTAAACTGGGATATCTTTACAACAGACTTCAGATTATGGACATTACAAATGAAAGTATTTAATGTTGAATTAATGCTTCCAACAATGTTACGTTACTTACCAATCTTTGGTGTTTACTATGTATGTAATGCAATCGCAAACCAAACATATAGAGTTAAAAACTTACCTGAATGGGCATCAGTAGCAATTAATGCTGCATTCACAGCAGGCGCAATATTATTACCAATCTTAATTCAATACATTACATTCAAATCAACTGGTGTATTATGGCAACCTGGAATGAACTTAAGCTATATCGTATTATTCCCAATAGTTGCAGTATTAGTAATCGCTGTAATTATCTCAAGATACACATATAAGAAAACTGGTTCTATTTGGTTAGGTGCATTCATTAACTCAATCTTATGGACAGTTATCACAGTTGCAGGAACAGCAGCTTCATATGCTTATATCGTAGCAGCATAGGAAATAAATAATAGTCGTTCAAAAATTATATTATTAAATGTTATTGTATTTTATAATATAGGGCTCCGAGTGGAGCTCTATTTTATTTTATAAAATAAAGGGCTTGAATAAATTGTTAGTAAAGATTAAAATTTAGATAGTAAGATTGTTTATTTACGGAGGATATAATTATGCAATTCGAAAGAAACGCTGGTGTATTATTACATGTTACATCATTACCATCTAAATATGGTGTAGGTACTTTAGGCCAAGAAGCATATAACTTTGTTGATTGGTTAAAGAAAGCTAAAATGTCTATTTGGCAAGTTTTACCACTTGTTCCAACTAATTATGGAGATTCACCTTATCAATCAGTTTCATCAACTGCAGTTAACTATTATCTAATTGACTTTGATGTTTTAAATGAAAAAGGATTATTAAAGAAAAAAGAATACCAAAATGAAATCTTTACATATAATAAAGATCGTGTTGACTATGGGATTTTATTCTATAAGAAAACAGAAATTTTAAAATTAGCATTTTCAAGATATAAACCATGTACTAGATTTAAAAAGTATGTAAAGGATAAAGAATCTCACGATTTTGCTGTATTTATGACTATTAAAGCAATGCATGAATATAAAGCATGGAATTACTGGGATGAAGAATATCGTATTTATTCTAAGGAATTAGAAGAAAAAATTGTTAATGAACATAAAGATGAATATTTATTCTGGATTTGGACTCAATTTGAATTCTTAAATCAATGGAATAAATTGCATAGATATGCTTTAAAAAGAGGCATTGAAATTATGGGTGATATGCCTTTATATGTTGCATATGATAGTGTTGAAGTTTGGAAACATCCAGAACTATTTGATTTAAATGATGATAGAAGTTTAAAATCAGTCGCAGGTTGTCCTCCTGATGCATTTAGTGATGATGGACAATTATGGGGAAATCCAATTTATGATTGGAAATATATGAAAGAAACTAACTATGCTTGGTGGACACAACGTATCAGTAGTGCGTTTAAATTATATGATATTTTAAGAATTGACCACTTTAGAGGTTTTGATAGATTCTATTCAATCCCAGCAGATCATGTTAATGCTAGACATGGCGAATGGGTAGATGGTCCTAAATTTGATTTATTTAAAGATAAATTAGATTTAAAGATTGTTGCAGAAGACTTAGGTGTTATTGATGATGGTGTCATTACATTAATGAGACAAACTCAATATCCTGGTATGAAAATCATGGAATTTGCATTTGATGGATATGATCAAAACGAACATAAACCAACAAATGTTCCTACAAATAGTATTATCTATACAGGTACTCATGATAACATGCCTATTACTCAATATATCTTAGATTTAGAACCATGGAGATTAGATGTGTTTAAAAAAGACGCTAGACATCAATGTGCACACTTTAATGTTAAATATAATGATTCTAGTGTAAATAAACTTGTTGATACATTAGTTGAATTAGCATTTGCTTCACCTGCTAATACATGCATTATTCCTATGCAAGATTTATTATGCCAAGGTGGATATACAAGAATGAATTTACCATCAACTGTATCTACTGATAACTGGAGTTATCGTGTTTCAAAACGTAAACTAACAGATGCATTAGCAGCTCGTTTAGCAGCATACGTAGAAAAATATAACCGTTAAAAGATATTAGGCTTTTCGTTTTTGAAGAGCCTAATTTAATAAGGAGATAGTTATGAAAGCAGTATTATTTGATTTATATGGAACTCTTATTGATATAAGAACTGACGAAGAAAATGATAAGTTTTGGAAAAATGTTTCTATAAATACTATTCAATATAAAAAGATTGGACAACATAATTTAAAGAAAGAATATCTAAAACTTTGTTACAAGCATTCTATTGTTAAAGAAGAAATTGAGCTTTTAGATGTTTTTAAAGAATTATATGGTGTCGATGACGAAAAAGCTAAGGAAATTGCCGTAGTTTTTAGAGGTTTATCTACAAAATACATTCGCACATATAAAGGAGTTAAGACTTTATTAAAAACACTTAAAGAAAATGACTTTAAGATTTATTTATTGTCTAATGCTCAAGAAATTTTTACTTTGCCAGAACTAGATAAACTAGGGTTAACTGAATATTTTGATGGTATTGCTATATCATCTAAATATGGAATTAAGAAACCTAATAAAGAATTCTATAAAAGAGCAATTGAAGATTTTAATATAGATGGAGAAATTTTAATGGTTGGTAATGATTATGAATGTGATGTTAAACCAGCAATTGAATTAGGATTAAAATCTTTGTTTATAGAAACTAATTTGACTCCTAAAAATAATGTTAAAGATAAGATAAGAGGATTTAATTATAAAAAAGTGTTAAAAGCAATTTTATCTAAGTTTTAAGAAGAAGGAGGGTATATTATGAAAGTATTTGTAGGATATACAGATAATATATTGAAAAGATTTGATAATGATATTTCATGTTTTCATGTAAAGCTTTTTAAAGAAGATTCTAAGGCTGCTTTTGTTCTTTTAAAGCATATTATCGAGCAAGAAGGATATCAAACAGATTATTATGTTAAGTATACCCAATTTAGAAAACCTTACTTAAAAGGAATTTATTATAATGTTTCACATAGCAAAGGAAGAATTGCCATTGCGATTAGTGAAAGTGAAGTTGGTATAGACATTCAAAAAAATGTTGATACAATAGTAAATGTTAAGTCTAAATACTATAGTGAATCAGATTTTGAACAAAATTTATTAAGAACTTGGGTTATTAAAGAAAGTTATTTGAAGTATCTAGGAATTGGACTTATCAATGATTTATACAATGTAAGAATTGGAAAAGAAGAAGTCACTTATCCTGATTATGGAAAAGCATATTATAAATGTTTTGACTTGGATGATGATTATGCTTTAGCAGTATGTAATGAAAAGAAAGAAGATATAGAAATTATCTATATTTAAAGGTTAAGAAAATGAAAAAGAAGATTTATCCATATTTTGTAAGAATTGCAAGTTGTTTAATGAGTTTAATATTAATTATTACTTATACTATTTTATTGGATACGATTAATCTAACTAATATTGGTGGATGGGTAGTACTTTTGTGGCTTGTTTTATTAGCTTTGTTTGCTTTATTTATTGTTTTAACGTATAAGTTAATAGTATTTATAAAGGATAATAAAAAATGCGAATCTTAATTATTGGTTATGCTGGTAGTGGCAAATCAACACTAGCTAAAAGATTAGGTCGAATATATAATGTTAATGTTTTGCACTTAGACAATGCAGCATTTAATGAAGATTTTACTAATAAAAAAGATGAAGAAATGACTTTAATAGTAAAAGACTTTTTAGACAAAAATGAGTCTTGGGTAATTGATGGTAATTATTCAAGAATATGTCCTGAAAGGTTTGAATTAGCAAATCAAATTATTTATTTGAATTTTAATCGTTTCTTTTGCTATTTCTCAGCATTAAAAAGATATATTAATCATCGTGGAAAAATTAGAGACTCTTTTCCTTGTACTGAACGATTTGGATTAGAGTTTCAAAAATGGATATTATACAAAGGACGCACTAAAGCAAAAAGAAAAAGACACTTAGATAATTTGAATCGAGTAAATGGTGAAAAGATTATCTTTAAAAATCGTAGACAAGTAAATAAATATTTAAAAAAATTAGAACAGAGCAATTAGCCTGTTCTTTTCTTTATGTTTAATTTTATGATATAATTATATAGATGCGCATGGAGGAAGTATTATGATTACAAAAAAGATTTGGAAAACAATTAAAAAATATGATATTATCACTATTTTTAGACATATTCATCCAGATGGAGATGCGATTGGATCTCAAATTGGATTAAAAAGAATGATTAATAAAATGTTCCCTAACAAAAAGGTATATTGTTTAGGTGAGCAATCTTTACATTGGGGTAAAGTATTCGATGCAATGGATGAAAATGTTCCTCATGAAGAAATTAGAAATTCTTTAGCAATTGTTTTAGATGTTGCTGATGGAAAACGTGTTGATGATGAAAGATTTGCGACTGCAAAAGAAATTATTAAAATTGATCATCATATTTTTGTTGAAAAATTAGGAACAAATATTGACTATGTAGATACTTCATATTGTGCATGTTGTGAAATGATTGCTGAACTTGCATATGATAACAGAGTTAAAATGGATAAAGATATTGCAACACCTATTTTTACTGGATTGGTTACTGATTCAGGAAGATTTATGTTTTCAAGTACAACTCCTAGAACAATGGAACTTGCTAGCAAATTAGTTAAAGAAGGTGTGGATTTTGTAAATCTTTATGCATTCTTATATGCACAAGAAATTGAAAGTGTAAGATTTAAAGGATATTGTCAATCTAATTTTAAAATGACTCAACATGGAGTAGGTTACAACATTATTACTAAAGAAATTCAAGATCAATTTAATGTTGGAGCAAATCAAGGCGCAGGTGTAGTTAATGTTTTATCAAATATTAATGGTGTTCCTGTGTGGGCTCATTTCTCATATAAAGAAGATGGAACTATAAAAGCTGAATTAAGATCTAGTGGCTTGCCAGTTAACTTTATTGCTAATAAATATGGCGGTGGTGGCCATAAACAAGCAGCAGGATGTACTTTAGAAAATGAGTCATTAATTCAAAATGTTTTAGATGATTTAGATGAATTAGTAGCAAAAGGAGAATAATTATGTACGAACAAGAATTAGAGTTTGCTATAAAAACAGCTAAAGAAGCATCAGAAATAGTTAGAAAGATTTATTTTGATAATAGTGCTATTGTACAAATTAAAAGTGATGATTCACCTGTTACTCAAGCTGATTTATTGTCTGAAAAATTAATTCGAGAAAGAATCAGTGAAGATTATCCTACTTATGGAATATTAAGTGAAGAAACAGAGGATAATCTTGAAAGATTGAATAAAGATTATGTCTGGATTGTAGATCCGATTGACGGAACTAAGGATTATGTTGAAAGAACAGGAGAATTTACTATAAACATAGCTTTGTCTTATAAAGGCGAGATTGTAGTCGGAGTTATTATGATTCCTGTAAAAAATGAAGTTTTCTTTGCGTCAAAAGGAAATGGTAGTTTTAGAGAAGTAGATGGTAAAATCTATCGTAATCAAGTAAGTGATCAAACAACTAATTTAATATTACTTGGATCAAGATTTCATCGTGGTCAACAAGAAATTGATTATTATGAAAGACATAAAGATGTTATAAGTGAATTTAAGACTTATGGAAGTTCCTATAAAGCTTGTAAAATTGCATGTGGTGAAGCCCATGTTTATATGAAAGTTGGAAAAGGAACTAAAGAATGGGATGTTGCTCCTATGGCTGTAATTGTTAAAGAAGCTGGAGGAGTATTCCTAACTGCAAAAGGAAATGAAATGAAGTTTAATAAAGAGTATGTTTATAATGATGATGGTTTCTTTATCATCAATAAGATGAACAAAAATTTATTAATTTAGTACTAGTAAATTTATAATAACTTTGTTATTATTAAGGTATGTTTTTTTGGAGGTATGAAGTATGGATTCTGCATTTGATATTAAACAAGCAAAAATCTCAAAAAGAATTTATGCTTTTTTGATTGACCTCCTTATTTTTATTGTCATTTTTTCTGCATCAATGTTTTTCTTCACAAAATATGTTGAAGACTATAATGATACTAAGAAAGTTTATGATGATAAATGTTTAGAGTATAATCTAGTTGTTGAAAAAACAAATGAAAATGGGGAAAAATATACTACTACTTGGACAGTATATGATTTTATGTTGTCTTCTTTTGCTTCAAGCGGTTGCCATGCAGAAAAAGAAGAAGATATTAAAGAAGTTACTGAAGCATGTCAAAAAGAATTTAATGAATTCTTAATAAAACAAAATGATGCTTTCGGTAATGATGCAGTAGCTACTACTGCATATAATACAGTTGTAAAATATCGTGTAGGATTTTATGCTATTTCTTCATTTTTAGCACTTTTAATTATCAATATTGTTTTTCCATTAATATTTAAGAATGGACAAACATTAGGTAAAAAAGTTTTCAAACTAGGTTTAGTTAACAAAAAAGGCATTAAAGTTGGAACATTTAATATTGTAGTAAGATTTTTAATTGGTATCTTTGCTTTAGAAGTTTTCCCACTTATGCTTTATTTAGCTGTTTCAAATGTGTATACAATTGGATTATTATTCGGAATGGGATTATCTTTTGTTAACTTCTGTTTATTTATTTTTACAAAGAATCACAACTTAGTCCATGATTATATTGGTGGTACTATTGTAGTTGATTTACATACAACTATTATCTTCAATTCAGTTGAAGAAATGAATCGAATTAAGGGGAATGCTAATAAATAATGCATTCTTTTTGTATTTTTAGAGTAAGGAGGTAATTAAATGTCGAATAAACCAGCATCTTTGTTTAAAAGATTCACAGCATTTTTTATAGATTTAATTTTAATTGGTATTGTTTATTTTTTAGTAACTACATTCATAGCAACACCTATTTCAGAAAGAAAATATCAATATAACGAAAAAATCGAATATTTAAATTCCGTGGTTTCTAAAGCGGTTTTAGATTATGGAATAGGATTCGAAGAAAATGGTGAAATTATTATTTATGAAGCCGATAAATATATAGAAGTAAAATCTGAAGACTATATTAGAAATAATCCTAATATTGAAATTGATGTAGAAAAATTAAAAAATGATATTTACGAAGAATATTATGATAAATATCAAAAGTGTATGGAATCATTAGATAATAATGAAGAATATAGAGAAACCATAAGTTTTGTCAGCGCAATCGACACATTTAATTTTATTTATAGTGTTTTTATAGGAGAATTAATTTTTGTCTTCTTTGTTCCTTTTTTTGGTAAAAAATCTCAGACAGTGGGACAAATGCTTTTAAGATTAGCTACTGTAAATAAAAATGAAACACGTATTAAAAAGAGTAAGATTATAATTAGATTTTTAGTAATGTTTTTGATAGAAACAGCAGTACCATATATTTTTATGGGTAGTAATTTTATTATAGGTATAGGTTTGATGCTATTTGTACTTGTGTTTTTAAATCCAAATAAGCAAAATTTCCATGATATTATTTCTAATACAAAAATTGTAGAAGAAGATACTGCGAAAATATTTAACACTATTGAGGAAAAAAATGCTTATGATAAAAAAATAAAAGAGGGAAAATAATATGAAGATAAGAATTGCAGAATTGGGAAAAAGAATTTTTGCTTTGTTTACGGATTTGGTATTAACGATAATGTTATCTCTTTGTTTACAAACACTTGTTTGTATGCCGATTGCTATGAACACTACAAATTATAATGAAGCTGTATTTGAGTATTATGAAATGAAACTAGATTCACATTTATTTGAAGTGCATAAAGATTCAGATTCGCTAAGTTTAATTACATCAAATTATGACTATCATTTAAATAAATTTTATGGTGACTACATTGGTGATATAGATATATATAATCAAGATAAGTTAGAGTCTGGCTTGTTTGAAATGAAAGAAGGAAATGTAGTAATAAAAGAAAGTTCTTCTAATGCAGAACTCAATGATTTCTATTTAGAGTCTTTGGAAAAAGCTGAAAGAAAGTTTTATGATAATGATTTGATCATTAAATATACTCAAACAATAACTTTAGTTTCATGGTTAACTATTATGATATCTTCAGTTATCTCAATAACAATATTTTTCTTATTATTTCCGTTATTTTTGAAAAATGGAAGTACATTAGGAAAAATGGTATTTGGCTTAGGGTTAACAAATAAAAAAGGGTATTCAGTCAAAAAAATTCAGATAGTTATTAGATTCTTAGTATTTTTACTATTTGAATTCATACTTAGTATATTTATGTTTGGCCTTCCTTTACTAGTTTCGTTTACTATGACAGTATTCTCTAAAAAAGGAGTTTCTTTACATGATTATTTTGCTTTAACAATTGTAGTCGATGCAAAAAGTTCTCCAATTTATAGAACTGAGGAAGAGTTTATTGCTAATTATAAAAAAATAAATTCAAACCCTGATTTGTCTTTATATAAAAAGCTTAAAAGTAAGTAGAAAAGAGCGATTATATTAAAAATATAATTATTTGTATTTTTTTGTTATAAATAGTAGAATTGATTTTGACATTTGTGCTATTATAATACATATAGTGGAGGTTTTTTATGGAAATTAAATTACAAAATTTAACAAAAGTCTTCCCTGGAGTAAATGGTAGGGAAGGAACTACTGCTGTTGATAATTTGGATGTTACAATTCCAGATGGTCAATTAGTAGGTTTATTAGGTCCATCAGGCTGTGGTAAATCAACAACATTATATATGATTTCTGGTTTATTAGAACCAACAGGTGGAAGAATTTTCTTTGGTGAAGAAGATGTAACAGATTTAACACCAGAAAAAAGAGGTATTGGATTAGTATTCCAAAACTATGCTTTATATCCTCATATGACAATTCGTAAGAATATTGCATTCCCATTACAAAATGTCAGAGTAGAAGAAGCAAAAGATGGAACTATCGTAAAAAGAAGATTAACAAAAGAAGAAACTGAAGCATTAGTTATAGAAACAGCTAAATTAGTTCAAATTGAAAATCTTTTAGATAGAAAACCTAATCAATTATCAGGTGGTCAACAACAACGTGTTGCTATCGCTAGAGCACTTGTTAAAAAACCAAGAGTTTTATTATTAGACGAACCACTTTCAAACTTAGACGCAAGACTTCGTTTACAAACTCGTGAAGAAATTAAACGTCTTCAAAGAGAAACAGGAATTACTACAGTATTCGTTACTCATGACCAAGAAGAAGCTATGAGCATTTCTGACCAAATCGTTGTTATGAAATTAGGAGTTGAACAACAAAGAGGAAATCCTCAAGATGTTTACAATAATCCTAAAAACAAATTCGTTGCAGAATTCTTAGGAACACCTCCAATTAATATGTTTAACGGAAGAGTTAAAGGCGGAAAATTATACATTGGTGATGACTGCATCATGAAATTAGAAACAAAAGTTGCAGATCAAGATGTATTTGTTGGAATTAGACCTGAAGGATTCGTCGTTGATGAAAAAGGTAAATTCAATGCAAAAGTTGAACAAATCGAAACATTAGGTAGAGATATTTCAATTATCGCTAGTAACGAATTCAACTTAAAGCCAACATTTAAAGCAATTATTGATGCAGATATTAAAGTAACATTCGGAGCAATCAAGTTTAATATTAAACCTAATAAGTGCTTTGTATTTAGCAAAGAAACTGAAGAAAGATTAGCATAAGTTTATGGAATCCAAAAATAATCTAAAAGCTTGGCTTTATCTTGCTCCGGTTCTAATATTAATGGCTGTGTTTACATTTTATCCTTTAGTTAGTACATTTGTTATTTCATTTTTAAAAGGTTATGATTATACAACAGGCACAGCATCTGGTATTACATTCGACAATTATTTATATGTATTAGGTTTGAAAAAGATGGGAACAGCTTATTATACAAATGTTATTAAATACGCAATTCCTAACACTCTAATTGTTACATTTGTTACAGTTCCAATTTCAATTTTCTTAGCATTATTAATTGCTGTAGGTCTAAATTCAATTAAACCTTTAAGGAAAATTTTTCAAACAATTTTCTTTGTTCCATATGTTACAAACTCAATTGCTGTAGGTATGGTTTTCTCAGTTATTTTCGCTGGTGAAGGTGGATTGTGGAATGCAATCTTCGGTCTAGGTTCTAAACACTGGATTGACATGAACGCTAGCAGATGGGACGCTATGTTCGCTTTATGTATATTTATTATTTGGCATGCTTTGCCATATAAAATCTTAATTTTCTTAAGCGGCTTACAAAATATTGATAAACAATATTATGATGCAGCAAAAATTGACGCTGCTTCAAAATGGACAGTTTTTTCTAAAGTAACAGTTCCATTATTATCGCCACAAATTTTATATGTTATGATCACATCATTCATTGGTGGGTTCAAAGAATATTCAAATGTTGTTGCTTTAATAGGAAAACCAAGTACAGGATCAGAACAAGTTAAAAATATGTATACTGTAGTTTACTATATTTATGATATGTTAGAAAGTCCTAAAATGGTTAACTTAGCTTCAGCAACTGCGGTTATTTTATTTGTTTTCATTATGATATTCACAGTAATTCAAATGAAAGTAAGTAATAAGAGAGTTCATTATTAAGGAGGAAAGTTTATGTCAGTTAATACAAAAGATTTAGTCTTAGTTTTAGCAGATGATCGAATTGATACTGAAACTCTAGAAAAAAGACAAAGAATAATGAAAATTATAGTTACAATTATTACATATGCTTTCTTAACATTGATGGCATTTGTAATATTAATCCCATTTTATTGGATGCTTATTACTTCTTTAAAAGATGTAGAAGAAATTAGAGCTACAATTCCAACATTATGGCCAGAAAATATTATGTGGTCAAATTATAATATTTCTTGGATAACTTTTGAAAACATCGTTGATAAATATGGATCACCTGCAGCAGGTATCTCTGAAACAGAATGGATTAGAATGAATTATGATAAATACATCAAAGAATATAGCGTACGTGATGTATTTGAACAATTTGACTTTATTACTTATTTAAGAAATACTGTTATCGTTGGTGTGTTGTCAACATTAGGTACATTAATTACAACAATTTTTGCTGCATTTGCATTTGCAAGATTAAACTTTAAAGGAAAAGACTTCTTGTTCTCAATTTTCTTAGGAACAATGATGATTCCAGGTGAAATGATGGTTATTACTAACTATATTACTGTAGCGCCTTGGTTACAACATCCTGTTGGAGTTTTCGCAGCAATGATCGTTCCATTCTGGGTAAGTGTATTCTACATTTACTTATTAAGACAAAATTTCAAACAAATTCCTAATGAATTATACTATGCATCAAAAGTTGATGGTAAAACAGACTGGCAATATTTATGGCAAGTTATGGTGCCAATTGCTAGACCAACATTAATTACTATCTTCATTTTAAAACTTATGGGTGCATGGAACTCATACGTATGGCCTAACTTAGTTGCAAATGACTCTAAACTAAGATTGATTACTAATGGTTTAAGAGCTTCATTTACAAACGATCAATATGCACAACCAGGTCTACAAATGGCAGCGACTGTTATTGTTACTGTTCCATTATTACTATTATTTGTGTTCTTTAGAAAATACATCATGTCTGGTGTAGGAAGAGCAGGATTAAAGGGTTAAAAAGCACGACGCTTTTAACATATATTTTTGAAAGGAAGAGGAAAATGAAAAAGAAATATTTAGCAGTTACAGCACTTGCAGCTTGCATGGTAATCGGTTTGGCTTCTTGTCAAACAGTAAATAAAGATTACAGAAAAGTTGAAATTGCTGAACTAACAAAAGAAGAAACAGTTGAAATTACATTCTGGCATACAATGGGTACAGAAAACCAAGAATTATTAGATGCTATGATTCTTGAATTCAACAAAGAATGGCCAAATATCAAAATTACTCACGCTGCACAAGGTGGTTATGATGATATTCGTGACAAATTAATTAAAGGTATTCCAGCAAAAACTTTACCTACAATGGCATTCTGCTATCCTGACCATGTTGCTACATATCTAGGAGCAAATGCTGTTACACCATTAGATCAATTTATTGAAAGTGATCTTCCAGATTATGCTTTAGATACAAGCGATTTTGTTGAAGGTTTCTGGAACGAAGGTAAAGAATATGACGAAGATGGTACAACATTCTCAGTTCCATTCTCAAAATCAACAGAAGTTATGTTCTACAACAAAACAATGTTTGATAAAGAAGGTTGGACAGTTCCAACAACATGGAATGAAATGTGGACATTATGTGAAACAATTAAAGCAAAATATCCTAACGTTACTCCATTAGGTTATGACTCAGACGATAATATGTATATTACAATGAGTGCACAACACAATATTCCTTATACAAGTATCGAAAATAAATTTGATTTCGTTAACGATGATGCTAAAGCAATGGTTAAAGAATTAAAAGGATACTATGACAAAGGTTACTTCAAAACTAAAGGAACATCACCAAATGGTGCTTACACATCAACACAATTTACTGATGAAACATTATTTATGACTATCGGTTCAACTGGTGGTACAAAATACAACTGTCCAGCAACTACAGAAATTGATGGAGTTGATACACCTGCATTCGAAGTAGGCGTTGCACCAATGCCACAAGTTGACAAAAATAACCCTAAAGTTATTTCTCAAGGTCCATCAATTACTTTCTTCAACTCAGATTATATTAGTGACAAACAATTATGTGCTGCATGGATGTTCTATAAACACATTACAAATACAAAGAATACTGCAACATATTCAATTTTAACAGGTTATGAACCAGTTAGAAAATCTGCATATGCTTCAGCAGAATTCCAAGCACATATGAATAATCCTCAAGACAAATATAAACAAAAATTAATTCAAAATACAGCTAAATTAACATCTACAATTACAGATTACTATTTCACATCACCAGCTTTCGAAGGTTCTTCACAAGCTCGTTCATCATGTGGTGCTTTATTAACAGCTGTATTATTTGCTGAAACAACACCTGAAACAATTGACGCAACAATTAATGAACAATTTGATATTGCTTATACAGATTGTTTATTCTCAGTAGGTGTTTAATTCTTAAAAACAAGGAGTGATATAAATGAAAATTAAAAAAGTTCTAGGATTTATATTTGCTTTTATCCTAGCATTGGGAATTGCGAGTTGTAATCCTAGTTCATCTAGCAGTTCTACATCAACTTCGCAAACTGTCGACTATGTTTCTCAAACTAAATTAGTAAGAGAATATAAAGGAAAAGATTTCTTAACTGATGGTATCGGTGAAGTTACATTAAAGACTGGAGTAGATGGTGATACAGCACATTTCTATTGTGATGGTAAATTTATTGCTGGTCGTTTTAATGGTATTAACACTCCTGAATCAACTGGAATTATTGAACCTTGGGGCAAAAAAGCTTCAAAGTTTACTACAAAATCACTTGAAGAAGCTAAAACTATAGTTTTAGAAAGTGAAAGTAATGTCGGTGGCCCTGAGCAAGATGGTAATAAACGTTATTTAGTTTGGGTTTGGATTTCATCAAGAACTCCAGACGTAGAAGACGGTTCACAATTAAGATTATTAAATTTAATTCTTGTTCAAGAAGGCTATGGAAAAATGCAAGGTGTTTCAGTTTCAAAATACAAAGATGTGTTTTTAAATGCTGATGCACAAGCACAAGCTCAAAAAGTCAAAGTCTGGTCTGATACAGATCCAGACTTCGACTATTCTGGTGTTTATACAGAAACAACTTTAATGAATATTATGACTAATCCTACTGAATGGATTGGAAAAAAAGTTCAATTTGAAGGAGTAGTTTCAAGAACAATAAACACTGATGCTTATGTTCAAAAAGATTTTCCATTAGAAGATGGAACAATTAAAACATTTGGCTTATATGTATTTACACAATATAAAGCGCGTGATTGCTTATCTATTGGTAATTTATTACAATTAAAGGGTGAATTTGCAACTTACAATGGTAATTATCAATTAGTTGATATTTCTTATAATGCTTATTTCCAAAATCCTGCTGATACTATTATTTTAGAAAAGAATCATGTAGTTACACCTATGGAAGTAACAGTTAATGATGTTAATAATAACCCTGAAATGTTAGGGGTTCTTGTAACAATTAAAGGATTAACTGCTACAGGAGGATATGGCGGTTTAGATTCTGGTGCTGAAACAAATGGAATAACTGTATATACAGTAGACGCAGATGGTAATAAATTAAATATTAGAATTGATAAAGGTGCTTATATTAGAGATGAGAATGGAGAAAGAATTAAATCATTTGAATATTTCGAAGGAAAAACATTTGATATTACAGGAGTTATGGGTTTATATGAAAGCCAATATGACGGTAAAATTGAATATCAATTGATGTTAATTCGTACTACAGATCTTGTTATTAATGCTTAATTATTACTATATTTTATATAGTTATAATAAACGGTCTAACGACTGACATGTGTGAATTTATGGAAGGAGATAGTATGAAAAAATTTAGTAAATTCATTTTATCATTATTCACAAGTGTTGTAGTTGTTTTAGGATTAGCTTCATGTGGTACAGGTAAAGAAAAAACAGAAGAAGAATTCGAAGCAGCTAAATCACAATTAATTTACTCAGGATTAACAGACAAACCTGGTTTATTAAGTGGATTTGATTTAATCACAGAAATCAATGGCTTTAACATTGATTACACAACAACTGCAAAAACAAACGCAGAAGGTAAGAAAATTTTAGACGTTGAAGTTACAGAAGCTGGTGCTAAAGCAGTAGTTAACGCACCATCAGAAGACGAAAACTTCGCAGATGCAGACTTAAAAGTTAAATTAGTTGCTGAATTCAACCGTACAGAAAAAGAACAAAAAGTTGTTTACGGTACAAAAGAATTCAACGTATTAATCGGTGAAAAAGCTGGATTAATGAACTGGGATGCATATATGGCAGCTGAAGCAGATGCAACAGTTACAATTAAAGGTATTGTTACATTCTTCACATATAGTGCTTCATACAAAAACGGTGACGTTTACTTAAAAGACGCTACAAACGGTGGTTACTACTTATATAGAGTAAGTGAAAGCTTATTCAGCAATATCGTAGTAGGTAACGAAATTAAAGTTGAAGGCGCAAAAACAATTTATAGTGGTTTACACGAAATTAAAAACATTTCATCAATCGAAGTATTATCAACAGGTAACACAGTTACTCCAGTTGATGCAACAGATGCAATCAAAAATGCAAAAGATAACAAAGCTGCTAACGTAGATGCAAAATATGTTGGTAACTTATTAAAAGTTGAAGGTTTTGTATTAACAGCAGATCCTGCAGTAGATACAAAAGCAAGCTATAATGTATCAGGTAAAGTTGGCGAAACAGCTGTTACATTAAGAGTTTCTGGCGATTTAGGCGATGCAAAAGCAGCAATCGATACAGAATTAGCTACATACAAAAAAGGTGACATCTTAACAGTTGTTGCTGGTGGTAACTGGTATAGTGGTCTTCAATTATCAGCTACAACAGCAGATAACATTGAAAAAACAGGTACAACTGAAGTTGAAGGACCAGTTATTCCTGAATACACAGTTAAATTCTCACAAGTTATGTCTTCATTAAGTGCTTTAAAAGAAGGCGAAACAGAAACAGCTATGTACAAAGTAAACGGTACAGTTGTTGCTCACGATAAATCAGGATATCCTTACGTTGCAGATGAAAACGGATTCGTTATGTATACACGTAATGATTTAGTTAAAGGTTTAGAAGTTGGTACAACACTTGTTATCGCAGGTACAGGTACTTTATATAATGGATTCCCACAATTTGGTGCTAATACATTAGTAGTAGTAGAAAAAGGTGAAACTCCAGTAACAGTAAATCACGGAACTCCAACTACAGTTTCTCCAGAAGAATTCCAAGAATCAGTAGGTACTAATAAAGACTTAGTTTTAGTTGGTAAATACGTTGAAATCGTTGGTGGTAAATTAGTTAAAGACGGAAACTACGTAAACTTAGGTTACGGAGATGGAAAAACAATGAGATTCGAAACAAATGCTACATCTGCTAAAGCAGCAGCTGATTTATTAGCATTAGCAGACAACATTGACAAAGAAGTTACATTACGTGGTTACTCATTAGGTAACAGTAAAGATGTTGCTAAATTTGCAGTAGTTGAAGCTGAATTAGGAAATAAACAAACAGGAAGAAATTTACCATTCTTCTCAGGAGATTTCCAAAAAGCATTACCAGAAGGTTGGGAAGCAGTTGGTGGCAACCCAGCATTCTATGGTGATGGTGGATTAAAATTAAACGGTGTAAATAAAGGCGTTAAAACATCAGCTTTCGAAGCACAAAACAAAGTTGAAGTTGAACTTATCGTTAGAGCTTTAAACAAAAAGAACAGCTTAACAGAAGCAGACGTAATCTTTACAGTTAACGGTTACAATGCAGCTGGTGAAAAAGTTGCAACAGCTAACGTTACAGAAGTAACAAAAGCTGGTTCAGTTTTCGTTGTATTAGAAGGTACAGGAATCGTTTCAGTAGAAGTTATCATGGTTAACTTCCCAGAAGACGGTGTTGCATCATACAACTGTTCATTAGGCGGCGTAGCAGTTAGAAAAGCTTAATAAATTCACATAAGAAAAGGCAGAGTAATCTGCCTTTTTTCTTTTCAATTATTAGAAATATGATATAATATGTTTTACAAGGATGTGAATTTATGAAAAAGATTAAATTTTTGTTCGTTATGTTACTTTGTTTATCGTTAATTAGTTTATCTTCTTGTGATAAAACAAATCACTTATTAATTAGTGAAGTTTATGAGTCAGAAGGTAATGATAGAGCTTTAGAATTATATAATAATAGTGATAAAGATATTAGTTTATCTGGATATAGTATTCAAATCTATAAAGGATTAAGTGAAGAATATTCATATAAAATAAATTTAAAGGGGAAACTAGGACCTAAGGAATCATATGTAATTTCACATCCATCAGCTAAGGAAGATACTAAACGTTTTGCTTCATTAGTAACTGAAGATTTGAGTTTTAATGGATCTCAAGCAATTACTTTAAATAAAAATAAGACTATTGTTGATCAAATTGGAGTAATCGGATATTCTGTTAAGTATTATGAAAATCTAACTTTAGTTAGAAAAAGTAATTTTTTATTTCCAAATCCAACATTTGATGAATATGAATGGATTAGATATGCTAATGGAAATAGAAATTATTTAGGTAATGCTACTAATTCTGTTACACCAGAAGAATTATTAGAAGGACCTAGATTAACTGAAGAAGATTATAAAAAGCCTTTTTTTGCAAATGAAGAAAAAACTTTAGGTGGAGGCGGAGTAGTCGAAGTCACAGTCTATTCATATGTTGATGGAGATACTACAATGTTTAATTACCCTAGCGAATTAGGTATTCCTAATGGTACTAAAGTAAGATATCAAAACGTAAATACTAGAGAATCATATACAGGACATATTCAAGAATGGGGAATACCGGCTAAAAATTATACAAAAGAATGTCTAGCTAATGCTGAAAAAATTGAACTTCAATCTGTTGAAAATGGTTCTATTTATGAAACATTTGATCGTGTATTAGGTTGGGTTTGGATTGATGGTGTATTACAAAACTATCGTTTAGCATTAAAAGGGTATACTGAAGACGCTTTCAGCTCAATTGATACAATCGTATATAAAGATATTCCTTATACTAGTTATATTTACAATGCAAAATTATATGCAATGAGAATGAAAAAAGGTATCTGGGGAGAAAAAGATCCTTATTGGGATTATGAAAAAAATAAATCAATTTATGCTTAAAAACAGGAAAGAATAATTCCTGTTTTTTTTCTATATAATATATTGGTGAAGATTATGCTTAAACTTAGTTTTATTGATAAGACACTTATTATTTTTATATTAATTGGTTTATTTGGAATCTTTAATTTATATGGATTACATTATAATTATAAAGATATTTTGATTAGTTTAGGTGAAAAAGAGATTAAAAGAGTTTCATATATTAATATTTCTGAGGCTGTGAATAAAGAAATATCATTATATAAAGATGAAAGCTTTATAATTGAAAAAGATAATTCGAAAATGGAATTTGATTCGATATCTTTAACGAATATATCAAATAATATAATTGCAAAAATGAATGAAGATTTATTTTTTAATAAAATGAATATTTTTGAAGTACCAATAGGGTATATTAATAAAAATATATTATTAAATGCCAATGGTCCAAATATTCCTATTTGTTTTCGCTATTTTGGTGAAACAAAATGTGAATTGAAGTGTGAAATTGATAATTATAGTATTAATACAGTTATCGTTAAGATTGTTTTATATATTAATATGAACGCACAAATGATTCTTCCTTTACTTAGTAAAAATATTCCCATTCAAAACTCATATCCAATTGTAATAGAACTGATTCAAGGAGAAGTCCCAGATGTTTACTTTGGTGAATATCCTGTTTTAAGTAATTAAGAGGTGAAATATGAAATCTTTTTTATTTGAAAAATATGGTTATTACCCTGATGTAATTGAAAACTTTTCTTTTAGCTATAAAGGATATGATTTTGTCTTATCGCCAACTGATTTAGATGAAGAAGGTGCTAAAGAATTGGAATATGTATCAAATAGAATATTTGAAATATTTAATGAAGGTGCAATATTAGTTAAAAATAGAACGGGTGATTTGATTAGTTATGATGGAGAACAGCATTATATTCTTTGGACAACTAAGATAGGGAAACAAGATATTAATAAGCTAATGTATTTGCATAAAGTTTTTCATAATGAGTTTAGTAATGAAAGTATATTAGTAGATGATTTAATTGAGTTATGGGAGGAAAAGTTTGAATTTATAGAGTCGAAAGTTATTCCTTCTTTAAGAAGTGATGATCATGATTATAATTTGATTTTGGAAGCAGTATATTTTGCGTTTGGTTTAGCAGAGAATGCTATTCAATATTTAGCAGATACAAAATTAGATATTGGAAAAGAAATAATACATAATTCTTTAGTTCATAAAAGGTTAAGTTGTTATGATAATAAAGTGTTCTTTGATCCTTTTAATTTGATCATAGATTCACCTATTCGAGATTACGCGGAATTATATAAAGCTAATCAAATAACTATCGAGGAAATCGTAAGAATTTTAGATTATTATGAATTAGATTTAGTAGAAGCAAGTGTATTGATGGCAAGAGTTATGTATCCTACAAAATTGTTTGATGTTTTAGAAAAACATTACATTGATCGAAAGAATATAAAAAAAGAAATCCTAGATTATAGGATTACTTGCGAAATGGAATTAATAAGAATAAAAAATCTTCATCGAGCATTGTTGAAAAGATATAATATACGTCCTTTATTATGGTTAGAAAAATAGTCCTTCAAACGAAGGACTATTATGCTGCTACTACTTTTACTTGTACTACTCCTGGTACTTCATCTACTAAGATTAATTCGATTCCAGAACTTACTGTTTCATCTTGTGCAACACAGTTTGCGCATGCACCTAACATTTTGATGTAAACTATTCCATCTTCATAAGTTAAGAATTCTACATCGCCACCATCTCTTTGAATAAATGGTCTGATTTTATCTAATGTTGCCTTAATTTGTTCTTCAATACTGTTCATTTTTTATCACCTTTAATTTCATAATGAAATTATACTCTCTTGTTAAAAATCTGTAAAGTGATATAATAAAGAAGGTGATTAAAAATGGAGTATAAGTCAGGGGACATTATAAAAGGAAGAGTAACTGGTATTAAACCTTATGGTGCATTTATTACTTT
Organism: Bacilli bacterium; assembly: GCA_017457045.1. The sequence continues at coordinate 5,743 of JAFTIF010000007.1, read as the reverse complement.
AGATGATAATTATACTGGCTTACTACATATCTCAGAAATCTCAGATGATTTTGTTAATCATATTGAAGATTTTATCAAATATGGAGATGAAGTAGAACTTTATGTTTTAGATGCTTGTAATGAAACAAAACATTTAAAACTAAGTTTAAAACACCTAAATCGTACTCCGAAGAAGAAAAAAAGAGTTGTTTTTAATCGTCAAAGAAAGAAACAACTTGATGGACAAAAGAAGTTTTATAACAAATTAGGACTAGAGGTTGAAAGTCTAATCTTAAAGGAAAAAGGAGAAAAGAATATGTTAAAAGTTAATTTAGAACATACAAATGTTAATGTAGCTGAATATCAAGAAAGAGTTAATGAAATTCACAAAATGTTACATGAAAAAACAGGTGCTGGAAATGATTTCTTAGGTTGGGTTGAACATCCAATTGAAATTCAAGAAAAAGAAATTTCACATATTATTAAAGTTGCGGATGAAATCATTGAAAAATATGATGTATTAGTTGTATGTGGTATCGGTGGATCATATTTAGGTGCTAGAGCTGCAATTGAAATGATCAATGGTTTATTCCCAACAAATAAAGTTGAAATCATTTATTTAGGTAATACATTCTCAGCAACATATACTAAACAAGTTTTAGATTATATTAAGAATAAAAACTTTGCAGTTAATGTAATTTCTAAATCAGGTACAACAACTGAAAGTGCAATCGCATTTAGATTATTAAGAAATTTATTAATTGAAAAATATGGTAAAGAAGAAGCTAATAAGAGAATTATTGCTACTACAGATAAAGAACGTGGTGCTTTAAAAACTATGGCTAACCAAGAAGGTTATGAATCATTTGTTATTGCTGATGATATTGGTGGAAGATATAGTGTATTGACTCCAGTTGGATTAATTCCAATTGCTGCAGCTGGTATTGATATTAGAGAAGTATTATTAGGTGCTAAAAAAGCTTATTTAGATTTAAAGAACCCTTCATTAGAATCTAACGAAGCATATAAATATGCAGTTGCAAGATATATTTTAGGTCAAGAAAAAGCAGCTGAATTATTTGTTACATATGAACCACAAATGGCAATGTTTGCTGAATGGTGGAAACAATTATATGGTGAATCAGAAGGTAAAGATGGAAAAGGTTTATTCCCAGCAAGTGTTACTTTCTCAACTGATTTACATTCATTAGGTCAATTTGTACAAGATGGAACAAAAATGTTATTTGAAACATTAGTATTATTTAATGATCACGAAGAATTAACAGTTCCTGGAGATGAAGAAAATATTGATGGATTAAACTACTTACAAGGAAAACGCGTTTCAGAAATTAATAATACTGCTGCAAAAGGTACATTACTAGCTCATACACAAGATGGTGGAGTACCAAACATTATTATTAATGTTGATAAGAAAGATGCATTCTCATTTGGTTATTTAGCATATTGGTTTATGAAAGCATGCGGTATGTCAGCATATATGTTAGATATTAACCCATTTAATCAACCAGGTGTTGAAGTTTATAAACGTAAAATGTTTGAATTATTAGGTAAGCCTGGATTTACAAAGTAATAAATAAAAAAAGAGGAATTAAATTTCCTCTTTTATTTTGTTTAATAATTTATTGTATGTTTCGTTGTTAAATGAAGTTGCATGAATTGGAGTTATTGAGATATATCCGTTTCTTGAACAGTATACATCATAATCTTCTTCGCCTCCATATTTATCTTCATATCTATCTAGGAAGTATTTTCCGTCTTTTATTTCATAATAGAATGAATCTTTTCTAAAGTATTGTTTTGTTAGTTTAATACCTTTAGATTCTTTATACTCAATTGAAGGAAAGTTAACGTTTAAGATATATTCTTTATTAATTAATTTATATCTTAAGATGTATTTCATTACGTTATGGAATTCTTTTCTTACGATATCAAAGTGTTTTACATCAGTTGAGAATGCAATTGCAGGAATGCCGTGTACTAATGCTTCCTTGCAAGCACCAATTGTTCCTGAGTAGAAACAATCATATGAAATGTTAAAGCCATTGTTACATCCTGATACTACTAAGTCGAATTCAATATCCAATACATTAGTTGCAAATGCAGTGCAGTCGACAGGAGTTCCGTCAACGATATAATTATATTCGTCAATTTTTTCAACATCTAATCCACTTAAATAAGTGAAAGCAGCTGATTTTCCGCTTTGAGGATATCTAGGAGCGCACATATAAACTGTACCATATTCTTTTAAATATTCTTTTAAAATTAATAAGCCTTCTTTGTTATATCCATCGTCATTTACTAATAAAATATTCATAATATCACCTGCCTTTATTGATTATATAGGATTTGTTATTAAAATGCTAGAATTAATAGTTTGTTTATAGATTGTTTGCACAATTTATAGTATAATTATTATTAACAACAAGGAGTGATTTTATGAACATATTTTTGTTTTTAAAACCAAAAAGTGAAGTAGAATATCTAATATCTGATATGAGTGTAAGACAAGCTATGGAAAAAATGGAATATCATCGTTATACAAATATACCTGTAATTAGTAAAGATGGTAAGTTTACAGGTTCTATTTCTGAAGGAGATATTTTATGGTATCTAAAGAATAATGGTATTAATACTTTAAAACAAGCAGAAACTATTTCGATTAATGAAGTTTCTAGATATAGAGAATATAAGGCAATGGGAATTGATTACGAGATGGAAGATTTGATTGATTTGGCAGTTGCTCAAAACTTTGTCCCAATTGTTGATTCTGATGGTGTTTTTATTGGTATTGTTACAAGAAAAGATATCATTAATCATTTATATAAAGATCTTAAGGAGAAAAAATAATGTTTTATCATGACCCTAATTTATTATTAAGTATTGTTAATACTAAACTCCGTGATAAATATAAATCTTTAGATGATTTATGTGAATATGAAGATATGGATAAGGAAAGAATAATTGAGATTCTTGAAAAAGAAGGATATTATTACGATTTAAAAAGAAATGCATTTATATATAAAGGATAAAGAGAAATCTTTATCTTTTTTATTTATTAAGTTATAATAAAAATTGGTGATGTAAATGAAACAAGCATTAGATTTAATTACATTAGAAACAAGAAAACTAATTCTTAGTAATCCTAGTTGTAAGACTTGTTCTTATAATAAAGTAGTTATTGAACAAAAGGGAAGTGTGTATCAAGTTTCTAAGTATACACAAAAACAAGTATTTCATCAAAATATTAAATCTTTAGATGAATTGAAATCTTTTATTTTAGAATCAATGGAGGAGTTTAAGCAATTAAACTTATTTGATAATGAGTATGAAATAAATGTTAAAAAGAGTAAGAAAGATAAAATCTTTATTTCAAAAAGTAAAATTAAACAAGTAGTAAAAGTAAGCAACACTCATAATCGTGAAAAGAATTATATTCTTAAAGAAGGTATGATTATTGAACCTTTAATTGACATGGGCGTATTTACTAAAGAAGGAAAGATTGTTCAATCTATGTATGATAAATACCGTCAAATAAATAGATTTATTGAAATTATTGATGATTCATTAAAAGATAAAGATTACAAGGAATTAAAGATTATTGACTTTGGATGTGGTAAATCATACTTAACATTTGTTATTTATTATTATTTAGTAAACATTAAACATATTAAACCTAATATTATAGGACTAGATTTAAAAGAAGATGTTATTAAAAATTGCAATAATGTTTGTAAAAAATATGGCTATGATGGTATAAGATTCGAGTTAGGTGATATCAATGGATATAAAGCTCCTTTTGATGTAGATATGGTTGTAACTCTTCATGCTTGTGACACTGCGACTGACTTTGCTTTATATAATGCAATCTGTTGGAATGCAAAGATGATTTTCTCGGTTCCATGTTGTCAACACGAATTAAATGAACAAATTAAAACAGATAACTTTAACATCATCACAAGATATGGAATAGTAAAAGAAAGAATCGCTGCTTTATATACTGACATTATTAGATGTAATTTATTAAATGTTGCTTCATATAAGGTTCAATTATTAGAGTTTGTAGGATTTGATCATACACCTAAAAATTTATTGATTAGAGCAAATTTAACTAATATTCCAATGGATGTTAAAAGAAAAATGCTTAATGAAGTTGAATCATTAAGAAAAGAATTTAATTTAGATCCAACTTTATACAATCTTTTAAACAAGGATGGAATTTTGAATTTATAAAGAATTAATAATTAAATTACCTCCATTTGGTTATAATTATAATAACTAAAGGAGGCTTTTATATGTTTTTTTATATTAACTGGACATATATCTTGATGGTTCTTCCGGCATTTATATTTGCTTCATGGGCGAGTAGTAAAGTAAATTCTACTTTTAATATGTACTCAAACGAATATTCTAGAAGTGGTAAAACTGGAGCAGACGTTGCAAGAAGAGTGCTAGATGAACATGGATTAACTCATATAAGAATTGAAAGAGTTTCAGGAAAACTAACAGATCATTATGATCCTAAGAATAATGTTATTAGATTATCTAGTTCTGTATATGATTCAACTTCAGTTGCTGCGATTGGAGTAGCGTGTCATGAAGTGGGTCATGCAATTCAATATAAAGAAGGATATTTCCCAATTAAATTAAGAAATGCAATTATTCCTTTAATTAATTTTTCTTCAAGACTTGCTATGCCTTTAATATTAATTGGTATATTATTATCTTCCTTAGGTGAAGGATATTCAATTGTTGCATATATAGGAGTAGCCTTGTTTGGAGTAGCAGTATTATTTCAATTAATTACCTTACCTGTAGAATACAATGCATCTAATAGAGCAATTAAACAATTAGATAATTCTTATATATTAGATAGTTATGAATTAGATGGTGCGAAAAAAGTTTTGAATGCTGCTGCTTTAACTTATGTTGCTTCTTTAGCTATTGCATTATCTCAATTTATGTATTTATTAAGGTTAGTTGGCAGAAGAAATCGTAGATAAATTAATCCGTCCGAGTGGCGGATTTTTATCTAAAATTCGACAATAAAATAATTTGTAAAAAAAAATAAAAAAAATTCAAAAAAGTGATTGACTTATATAAATATAAATGATATATTATTAAAGCGTTAACGCGAAAGATTTATTGGATGCTTAGCTCAGTTGGGAGAGCATCGCCCTTACAAGGCGAGGGTCGTGGGTTCGAGCCCCTCAGCATCCACCATTTATTTTTATAGAGCTTATCCTGGAGGGGTAGCGAAGTGGCCAAACGCAGATGACTGTAAATCATTTCTCTCCGAGTTCGGCGGTTCAAATCCGTCCCCCTCCACCACTTCGAAATTTGGGGTATAGCCAAGCGGTAAGGCACTAGACTTTGACTCTAGCATCTCACTGGTTCGAATCCAGTTACCCCAGCCAATTTTGATTCGACCCGTTAGCTCAGCCGGTAGAGCACATGACTTTTAATCATGGGGTCTGGAGTTCGAATCTCCAACGGGTCACCATTTAAACTTAATATTTACAAATTGCCCAGGTGGCGGAATAGGTAGACGCACAGGACTTAAAATCCTGCGGTAGCAATACCATACGGGTTCAATTCCCGTCCTGGGCACCATTTCTAATGAAATTACCCCCATTTATTGGACTGAAAATGTTACAATGAAATGGGGGTTTTATTATGAAATTAACAATAAAAGAAAAATTAATAATTGCTAAAGAACATGTAGATAAAGGTGTTCCAATACATG